>JBQTHV010000034.1:0-26104 GCA_052389555.1 Gemmatimonadales bacterium
TCAAGGCCGCGGTGGCCACCGGGGAGCTTCGCGCCGGCGATCCGCTCCCCTCGGTCCGGCTGCTGGCCGGCCGGCTGCGCATCAATCCGGCGACCGTGGTGCAGGCGTACCGCGCCCTGGAGGAACAGGGGTTCGTCGAGCTCCGGCAGGGCGCCGGCACGTTCGTGCGCCACCTGCCGGCCGACACCCGGACCCGGGAGCGGGTCGCTCAGGCCCGCCGGCTCACCCGCGCGCTCCTCGGGGAGGCGGCCCGGCTCGGCCTAACCCGCAACGAGCTGCGCGAGGCGATCCGGCACGAACTCGATGGAAGCGGAGGTGCGTCGTGAACGCTGCGATCGAAACCCAAAATCTTTGCTACCGCGCGAGCCGGGAGTTCGCGATCACGGATCTATCCCTCACCGTGCCCCGCGGCGCTATCTACGGATTCCTGGGTCCCAACGGGTGCGGCAAGACGACCACCATCCGGCTGCTCCTCGGTCTGCTCCGGCCGGATGGCGGCACGGCGCAGCTCCTCGGACATCCGGTTCCTCATGGCCTGCCCGCGGCCCTGGCGCGCACCGGCGTCATTCCGGATCGGCCCCATTTGCATCCCTATCTGGCCGTGGAGCAGGCGATCGCCTTTCACGGCGCGTTTTATCGCTCCTGGGACCCGCAATGGGCCCGCGAGCTCCTGGCCGAATTCCGGCTCCGGCCCGAGCAAAAGCTCGCCGGGCTGTCCAAAGGAGAGATCGCCAAGCTCAGGATGCTCCTCGCGCTCTGCCAGCGGCCCGAGCTGCTGGTGCTCGACGAGCCGCTGGATGGGCTCGACCCGGTGGTCCGGCGCGATGTGCTGGCCGCGCTGCTCGACTATGTCTCGACCGCGTCCGCCACCGTATTCGTGTCGAGCCATCTGGTCCACGAGCTGGAGCGGTTCTGCGACTGGGTCGGCGTCATGGATGCCGGGCGCCTGGTGGTGGAGCTGCCGATGGGAGAATTCCGCAACGGCAACAAGCGGGTTAGGCTCTCGGCCGAACGCCGCATCGAGTCGTCCGGCGCGCCGTTCACCCTGCTCGCCCGCCAGGGCGAAGCCGGCACCCTGGAAACCTGGGTGGTCCGCGGCTGGGACCCGGCGATGACCGGCTGGTTCGAGCAGGAAGGCGCGCTGGTGCGGGAAGTGACCGATCTCGACCTGGAAGACGGCTTCGTCGAGCTATTGCGGGCGTTCCGGGCCCGCCAGGAGGAACCATGCTCTACGCCATGATCCGACTCCAGTGGCAAGCCTGCCGCCACCTGGTGATTGCCCTCGCCGTTGCCGCCGGGGCGCTCCCGATCGTTTCCGTGCGGGTCGGGTGGCGCGGGGCCGAAGCGAATCTGCCCCGCTTTCTGACCGAGCTGCAGCTGTGGGGTTTCTTCTATCCGGCGCTCGCCGCGCTGATCGCCATTGTGCTCGCCGCGGCGATCTGGCGGTCCGACCGCCGCGGGCATCACGTCTACGCATTGCTGCTCCCGGTGCCCCGCTGGCACTACGTGTTGCTTCGGTACGCCGCCGGGCTCATCCTCCTCG
The DNA here is from genome assembly GCA_052389555.1 of Gemmatimonadales bacterium. Classification (GTDB taxonomy): domain Bacteria; phylum Gemmatimonadota; class Gemmatimonadetes; order Gemmatimonadales; family GWC2-71-9; genus JABFSM01. Next base: position 1,544 of record JBQTHV010000034.1, read on the forward strand.
CGCCGGTCGCGCTGGCGCTCTGGGCCGGTGCCGTGATCGCAACCACCGGGCTCGACTTGCCGCCGGGCATCCGGGTCTTCCCCCATGCCCTGGCCGGCAAGTTTGCCCTGGCCCTGCTCCTCTGCTTCGGCCTTGCCTTCGCGGCCGCGTCGGCCTCGCCGCGAACGATCGGGATCGGCATGCGCGTGTTAGGGCTATTCCTCGCCGTCCACGTCGCCGTGATCCTGCTCCGGCCCAGGACCAACCTGCTCTGGCTCGCGGTGACGGCGCTGAGCTCCTGGCCCGGACCTCTGGCCCCGCTCGGGGGCCGCTGGATGTTGATCGATGTCTGACCGACTCGGCCGAATCGCGGTACTCCTCGCACTCGCCTGGCCGTCGGCGCTGCCCGCCCAGCGCGCCGGCGCTTGGCGAGACTCGGCGCAGCGGCTCGCGATCGCGCTGGAGGCACTCCGCGATTCGCTGCTCGAGGGAGACTCGACCGTGCTGGAGGTCGCGCGCCGGGAGGACCTCGTCATCAGCGCCCGGGAGGACCTCCGCGGGTCCGCGACCAACGCGCTCGATCGCCTGGTGGCGGTACGCCGCCGGTGGTTCGGCGGGTTAGGAGCGTCTCCTTCCCCCAGCGGATTCCGGATTGTCCTGCGAATCCCCCCGCGGCTGGACGGCGACTTCGGCGTGGTGGTGCTCACCGGGTTGCCCGACACCGGCGCCGCGACTCGGGCCGAACGGGTCACCCGTCGGGGCGAGCTCGCCGAGGCCCTGATCGACGTCTGCGGCGAAATGATGTAGGCCAGCCTCGGCCCCACGATGGCCAAGTGGCTTCAGCTCACTCCCCCGCTCTCGATGCCTGAGCGGGAGCGGCGCTACCTGACCATGTACACGGTGGTCACCGGCACGGGTCGGGCTCAGCGGGGCTGCGTGGCGGGCCGCCTGGCGGATTGTGCCTACACCCTGGGGATCGGCCCGCCGGCGATCGCGGAACCCGGCGGCGGCTATATCGCGTTCGTGCGCCCCGATCTCTTACTCATCGCGCTCGAACTGGGGGGGCGAGATGCCTGGCAGCGGCTCCGCGCGGCACCGGGTGACTCGGTGGCGCCTCTGCTGGCGGAGGCTGCGCAGATGCCAATCGATTCCTTGCTGGCGCGGTGGAGAGCGGCGGTGCTGGCGCTGCGGCCCAGTGGGGGCCCGATCCGACTCACCACGGTGATGCTCGCGTTCGGCTGGATGGCGGCGGTGTTCGCCGGAATCCTCATCGGCGCGAGGTCGCGATGGTAGTGAGCTTGAGGCGGGCCGGCTTCGGAGCGCTGGTCTTGGCGGCGCTGCTGCTGCCACTGCGCCGGTCCCCCCGGCCATCGCCGGCCGAAACCACGCGTAGTTTCCGCCAGCGTACCCAGGACATCCGGCAGCGCCTGGCGGTGGCGTTGAATCGATGGTCCGCCCTGGAGCAGCGGGACACCGCGCTCGCGGTCCTAACCCGCCATGGGCCCACCGGGTTGGCGCCCCACATCTGGCTGAGCGGTTTCCCGGCCGGGGCAAAACCCATGGAAACCGAGCGGGCTCTCCTCCAGGAGATCTGGACGCGAATCGCCCCACTTGACTCGACCGTGCGGGTTGCCCTCCTTGCCTATGAGCCCCGGCGCTACGAGAACGCGTCATGGGGGCGGGCGTACTCGGGGAATCTGGTGCGGAAGGTGGACGGACTCACCTGGTGCGTGGCGATTCTTCCCGCATCTACCCGTCCCGATGGGTCCGTGCAGATTCATCGTTGGTCCCTGGCCTGGGGCGCCGCACCCTGCGCGCTGCTTGCCGCGTTCGGGCCACCTGGCCCGATGATGCAGCGTTGGCTCGAAGCTACCCGGCTGGTCGGGGCGCGATCGCTTGCCTGGAGCGGGCTGACGGCACTCTACGACGTCGGCGAAAGCCCCTGGACGCCGCTTCCGGTGCCTAACCCGGTCGCCCTACCCCGAGTGCGCCGGGTCCCGGTTCTCCAAGCTATCCTGGGGCCGGAGGTCGCCGAGCTGCGATCGCCGCCCTACTGGTTCGGCGCACCCGGGGTGCGCTGTCTCGTCGGCCATCAGAGTTCTTGCACCGACGCAGTGCTACGGTCCGGAGTCATGAGTGCTGCGGAAGACGGCTTGCCGGAGGATCTCCTTTCCCGAAATCGGTTTCTCCTGGAGATTCCGGGGATCACGCTCGCAACCGCGCGACCGGTTGGCGGGACCTACCTGTCGGACCTCATTCAGCGGGAAGGCCGGGAGCGCTTCCGCCAGTTCTGGCGCTCGGACCAACCGTTCGAAGCCGCGTTTCAGGCCGGGTTCGGTCGAAGCGTGGGAGAATGGACTGCGGGTTGGGCCAGAGCAAGATGGCTCGGCATGTACGAGACGCGCTACGGCAATTCGGAGATCGCGCTCGGGGTCACCTTCGCGCCGGACTGGATACCCCTGGCGCTCGCCTGGACCGGGATCGCACTGCTCTGGGCCGGTGCTGCTGCGCGGCGTCGTGACGTGAGCTGACCGGTTTCCCAAGCTGGGGCGGCAGGATTCGAACCTGCAATCTTCCGGTTAACAGCCGGGTGCTCTGCCAATTGAGCTACACCCCAGAAATCGCTTGCACGTGGCAATCTAGCAACGTCACAATCTTTGCCACTGTCCAACCGCTGCGAATTGCGCCACCCCCGTCGAATAACGCACATTGGCACCCTACTCGATCTCGAGGGGTACTGCTGTGAACCGTCGTTGGTTGCTCAGTTCGATCCTCGTTGTTGCCGGATGCGATGGCCTCCCCCAAAGCCCCGACTTCGTCGCCGATAGCGAAGGGTGCGAGGCGCCGCCGACGCTCGTCTTCTCGATCGGGCGCGGCAACGGAGGCAATGGCGACATCGGAACGACATCGCTCGCCTTCGAAGCGACCATCGCCCCGCCCATCGAGGCCGACGGGTCGAGCGTCTTCGAGCTCAATTCCACCATCCCGGTCAAGATCCGGGTCCGCGACTGCGAGGGCGCTCGCGCCAACGACCTCGCTCCGGTCCTCGCGATGGCCCAGATCGACGAAAACGGCAAAGTGGTCGCCGACGTCCAGGTGATTCGCTCCTCGAGCGAAGTCGATCAAGGCGCCACCCTCCGGAACGAGGGCAGTGGCCAGTACCTGTACAACCTCTCCACCAAGCTGAGCGGGTTCGTCGCCGAGGGGGACCTGACCCCCGGGCGCTACCGGCTCACCATCAGCGGCGGGGGCGATTTCGCCGACGTCGTTGTCGAGCTGACCCTGAAGTAACCTTGACCCTCCCGCCGGGGTTGGGTAGCGTGCTGTGCTCGGCACCCTCAACCCCGGCAGGTTGTGTCTCTCTATGCGCTGGTCCCCGCCGCCGGGCGGGGTGAGCGGTTCGGTGGCGCCAAACTTCTGACCCGCTGGAACAATCGGGAAATCCTGGGCCACGTCCTGGCCACCCTCGCCGCGCTTCAGCGCGAGGGGATTTTGACTGCGATAGTCGTGCTTCACCGGTCGGGCGACCAGCCCATCGCTCAACTGGCCACCCAGTACCGGGCCATCCCCCTGCCGGTGAACGAATCCGAAGGAAGCCTTGCCGCGACTCTCCGCGCCGGGCTCGCCGGCGTTGCCCAGTACGAGCCAGCTCCGCGACCCGATCGGGGCGAGCGAACCGCTATCTTGATCTGCCTCGGGGATCAGCCGCTGATTCGCCGGGACGTCATCCGGGCCCTGGTTCGGGAATGGGAGGCGGGTGGCACGGTGATTCGCCCGGTCTACCTCGAGGCAGCGAGCGTGCCGGGACACCCGGTGCTGCTCGACCGGACCCTCTGGCCGCTGGCGACCGACCTCCGCGGCGAGGAGGGCTTCGGCCCGGTGCTCGAGCGGCACGGGATTCGGATCCGGACGATCCGGGTCGAGGGAGGCAATCCGGACGTCGATACCGCCGATGATCTGCTGGCGTTGGATACCAGCGGGTTAGGCAGGAGCTCCTGATGCGCGACCTCCTGGCCGACTACGAGGCGCTGACGCGCTCCGGCCCCGTGGGGCGGGCGGTGGTCATGCAGGTCTGGGGATCGGCCCCCCGGCCCCCGGGCGCCTGCATGCTGGCGACCGCCGACGGCCGGATCGCGGGATCGGTGTCCGGCGGCTGCGTCGAGGCCGCCGCGGCAGAAGAGATCCGGCAAGCGATCGCTCATAACACGCCCAAGCGAGTCAGCTGGGGCGTCACCCATGAACGGGCCTGGGAAATGGGACTCTCCTGCGGCGGCACCATCGAGGTCCTGGTCGAGCCCGGCGTCCGGCCCGAGGTGCTGGCCGCGGCCCGGCGGGAGTCGGGAAGCGTCGTGGCGACCGTGATCGGCGGCGATCACCAGGCGCCGCCGGGGAGCGGGCTGGTCGTCGAGGAGAGCGGCAGCTCCGCTCCGTTCGGGGGCCTGCCCCCCGTCCTCCAATCCGCGATCGCGGGACCGGCGGGCTCCGCCCTGGACCGGCTCACCAGCGAGATCCGCGCGGTGGCGGACACCGGGCTGGAGCTGTTCCTGGAGGTCTTCCCCCGCCGCCCTACCCTGGTCGTGTTCGGAGGGGCGCCGATCGCGATGGCGCTGGTGCGGATGGCCCGCCCGCTCGGATTTCGCACCGTGGTCGCGGACGCCCGGGAAGCCTTCCTAACCCGCGAGCGATTCCCCGACGCGGACCAGCTGCTGCTGGCCTGGCCGGAGGAGGCGTTCCAGCGGGTGGGGCTCGATGCGGCCACCTGCGTGTGCGTGCTCACCCATGACCCGAAGTTCGACGAGCCTGCGGTCGAGCTGGCGCTGCGCTCGCCCGCGTGTTATGTCGGTGCCATCGGATCCAAACAAACCCAGGCCCGCCGCCGGGAGCGCCTCCGGGCCGCCGGGTTCAGCGAGGAGGAGATCGCGCGGCTGCGGGGTCCCATCGGCTTCGACCTGGGCGGGCGGGAGCCGGCCGAGATCGCCCTGGCGATCCTCGCCGAGATCACCGCAGTGCGCTACGGAAAGCGCTGAGCCATGCGGACGGTTCCTCCTCACACCGCGGAAGAGGCTACCCCCCGGGAGCTTTGGTCGGCGAGCGCCCGGCTGCTCGCCATGCTGGTGGTCCTGATTCTCCTGGTGATTCCCCTGGTGCGCGACCTGCCGGTTGGGGCGACCACCCGCACCAGTCTGCTGGCCTGGTTGCTCGTCGCGCTGGCGCTCTATTGGCTGTACAGCGGCCTGGGGTACCGGCCCCTCCTCCTGACCCAGCTCTTCCTGTTCTCGGCCGCCGCCGCACTGCTCACCGCCAAGGTGGCGCTGGTGCTGATGGAGATTCCGCGGTTCAGCATCCTCCGCCGGGCCGCCTGGGCGCTGTTGTTCGCCGGGTTAGGATGCGCCGCGGCCAACCTGGGCGGCATGCTCTTCGCCCTCGCGCGCCGCCGAACCAAGCCGAGTCCACCGCTGAGCGGGTAGCTTCAGTCTTCAGTCTTCAGTCTTCAGTCCTAACCCGCGCGCCCGCGCGAACCGCCGCCCCGGGCCAGGCGACGGATCTCATCCAGCACCCGGCGCTGGCCGGCGGGACTGCGAGCGGCCACCAAGATGGTGTCGTCTCCGCTGATGTTGCCCAGCACGTCGGGCCAGGCCAGCCGGTCGAGTGCCGCGCCGACCCGGTTGGCTTCGCCGGGCGGGGTGTGCAGGACGACCAGCGCATCGCCGGCCGGATCCACCGCCAGCACCCCTTCGGCGATCCGCTGCTCGTCCGGATCAGTCCGGGGCCGCCGCGCCAGCGCGGATCGCCGGTAGGCGCCGTCCACTTTGACCAGGCCCAAGGAAGCGATGTCGCGGCTCACGGACGACTGGGTGACCTGCCATCCTTCCTGCGCCAGCGCGTGAGCCAGCTCCTCCTGGGTGCGGATCCGGTGGGTCGAGATCAGTTCCAGGATCTTGAGGTGGCGCTGGCGGCGGTTGCCTTTCATCGCTATTCGTTGGTCGTGATTCGCTATTCGACCGGGCTATTGGCTATTGGCTCTTGGATCAATCGCCGAAGGTCGAGTGCCGAGTACCGAGCCCCGAGGGCCCAGAGCCGAGTGCCGAGTCACCCTCACTTGCCTGCCAGCCGGCGCATCGCCCGGTCGAACCGGTCCCGTTCCCGGCTGAGCCATCGCTCGATGCGCCGCCACCGGCGCCAGGCGCGGTCGAGACCGAGCCGCCCTAACCCGCCGGTGCTCCGGCGTCGCCGCAGCAGCGCGGGGAACGGAGGGGCCGGGAGCGGCTCGCCCCGACCCAGGGCGGCTGCCACCTCGCGATAGGCCCGGCGGAACGGCACCCCGCGCTCCACCCGGCGCATCACCTCGTCGGTGGCAAGGAGCTCACCCTCGAGGGCCGCCCGGGCCCGGGCGCGATCGACGCCCAGCCGGGGGACGACCAGTCCAACCACGCCGAGCAGCTCCAGGGCGCGCCCTAACCCGCGAATCACCGGCTCCTTGAGGAGCTGGAAGTCGCGGTGATAGCCGCTGGTCAGCTTGCTGCGGAGCGCCAGGACGGCGGCGAGGTCGCCTTCGATGGCGGCCGCCCGGGCCCGGGCCAGCTCGAGGAGGTCCGGATTGCGCTTGTGGGGCATGATGCTGGAGCCGGTCCCGAGCGAGGCTGGCAGCACCAGCCACCCGTATTCCTCGGCCGAAAAGAGGATGACATCGGCGGCAAAGCGGGAGAGATCGTGGCCCAGCTGCGCGCACCAGAAGAGGGCGTCGGCCTCGAGCTTGCCGCGACCGAGCTGTACGGCCGCCACATTCGGCTCGATCGCCGCAAAGCCCAGCGCCCGTGCCGCCGCCTCGCGATGGAGCGGGAGAGGAACGCCATAACCCGCGGCGCTTCCCAAGGGGGACCGATCCAGCCGGGTCCAGAGGGACGGAAGTCCCTCCAGGGTGTCGAGCAGGCCCTCGGCCACTGCGCCGGCCCAGAGCCCGGCGGAGGACGGCATCGCGCGCCGGGTGTGGGTGTAGCCCGGCCAGAGGACCTCGCGATACCGCCCGGCGAACTCGAGCAGCGCGGCGGCGGCGCTCAGCGCGCCGAAGCCCGCCATGCTGAGGCGGTCCTTGAGCAGCAGGCGCAGGTCACAGGCGATCTGGTCGTTCCGAGAGCGGCCGGTATGCAACCGCTCGCCGGCCGCGCCCAGCCTGCGGGTTAACCAGGCTTCGATCGCCGAGTGGGCGTCTTCGTGTTCGGCGCCGATGACCAGCCGGCCGCGGTCCACCTCCCGGAGCGCGCGGCGCAGGCCGGCCCGCAGCGCCGCGTAATCCCGCCCCGAGAGCAAGCGGGATGCCCGCAGGCCCTCGATGTGACCCAGACTCCCCAATACGTCGAACCGGATGAGATGGCTGTCCCAGTACCGGTCGTCGCCCACGGTGAAGTCGAGGACACGGGGATCCAGATGCTCGTCCGGAGCCCACAAGGTTCTGGGGCGTACCTGGCGTACCGGGCGGACGGGGCGGACGGGGCGAATGAGATTCCCACCCTGCGATCCGGAGGAACGTGCTGTACGCCCGGTACGCCCGGTACGCCCGGTACGCCCGGTCCGCCCTGATCGCCTCGTCACCGGAGGTACTCCCTCGCCAGCTCGACGTAGAACCGGCTCGCTTGGGTCACTTCGGGCAGATCGACGTACTCGTCGGGAGTGTGCGACCGGCGGCTGGTCCCGGGCCCGCACTTGAAGGCATCGCAGCCCCGCACGAACACCCAATCGGAGCAGGTCGGACTGCCGAAGGTCACCAGGTCAGGCCTAACCCGCAGGGCCGTGGCGAGCAGGCGCGATCCGACCGGGGTCTCGCAGGGCACCAGCCGGTCGGAGGTGATCACCACTTCGCTGGCCAGTCGCTCCCGGAGGGCCTGGGCGAGCTCGGGATGCGGCCACGCGGGGGTACTCCGGATGTCGAGCACGGCCCGGGCCACCGGCGGCGTCACATTCCGGCTCACGCCCGCCTCGAGCATGGTGGGCGTCACGGTCGCCGGTCCCAGGACGGAATGGGTACGCTCGGCGACCAGCCCCTCGAGCCGTACCAGGTCTCGCGCCAGGGTTACCACCGCGTTGGGAAATGGCCCGTCCGCGGCATAACCCGCGTGCCGTTGCTCGCCGCGGGCCACCAGGTCCGCCATCATGAGACCCCGCTGGGCCACCGCGACTTGCAGATTGGTGGGCTCCCCGATCACCGCCGCGTCGATCGACCCGGCCCGCTCGACCGCCAGGGGCATCGTGGTGTTCCGGGTTTCCTCGCCGTAGCCGAAGATCACCAGCAGCCGGCCCGCCTCCAGCGACCCGGCCGACTCCTGCGCGGCAAGCAGCATGGCGGCAACCGAGGCTTTCGCGTCGCCGGAGCCCCGGCCATAGAGGCGATCACCCTCGATCGTGGACAGGAAGGGCGGCCGGGTCCATCCTTCGCCGGGTGGCACGGTGTCGAGATGGGAGAGGAATGCCAGCGTCGGACCGCCCCGGCCGCTCTCGACCGTGATCGTGACCGCGGCATCGTCGCGCACCACCGTGAGCCCGCCGTCGCGTGCCGCCTCCTCGACCCGGCGGGCGAGCTTCTCCTCGGTCCCGCTGACCGACGGGATCGCGACCAGCTCCTTAAGAAGCTCGATCTCCTTCGGCAAGATCGACTCCCAGATAGGTCGCCTTCTCCTTGCGGCCCACGATCATGGTCCCGGTGCCGGAGCCCGTGAAGACCTCGAGCAACAGGGAATCGTGCGCCCGCCCGTTGATGATGTGAGTGCGCTCGACCCCACCCGTTGCGGCGCGGATACATGCCTCCACCTTGGGTCGCATCCCGTCCGCGATGGCACCCGAGTGCAGGAGCGGCGCCAGGTCGTCCGGATCGGCGAACGCGATGAGGCTCGACGGATCGGCGCGATCCCGGAGCACGCCGGGCGCGCCGGTGAGGTAGAGGAGCTTCATCGCGCGGAGCGCGGTGGCGAGGGTCTCGGCCACCGTGTCCGCGTTCACGTTATAGACGTTGCCGTCCGGGTCGCCTGCGAGGGAGGCCACCACCGGCACGAACCGATTCCGCAACAGGGTTTCCAGGATCCGGGCATCCACCGCGATGATATCGCCCACGTGGCCGAAATCGACCGTCTGCGGGCCTAACCCGCCGCCGGGCTCGACCGACTGGGGAGGACGGCGCCGGGCGGTGAGCAGGTCGGCATCGACGCCCGAGAGGCCCACCGCCTGGACCTGGTGGCGGCGAAGCGCCGAGAGCAGCTCGGTGGAGAGCAGGCCGGGGTACATCATCTTGGCGACTTCGAGAGCGGCGTCGTCGGTGACTCGCCGGCCCCCGATGAGGACCGGTTCCCGGCCCAGCCGCCGGAGCATCGCCGACGCCTGGGGGCCTCCGCCGTGGACCAGCACGATCTGGATGCCCAGGGAGTGGAGCAGCCCTACCTGGCCCGCCACGTGATCGAGCGCCTCGGCATCGGCCAGCACCTCGCCGCCCAGCTTGACCACGAACACGCGGTCGCGGTAGGCACGCACATAGCCCAGGGCGCCTTTGAGTCCGCGGATACCTTGGGTAGAGTCGATGGTCACTGGAGGAGCTCGAGCAGCAACGCCCGCTGCACATGCAACCGGTTCTCCGCCTGGTCGTAGACCGCGCTGAGCGGGCCGTCGAGGACCGCATCGTCGATCTCCACGTTGCGCCGGACCGGCAGGCAATGCAGCACGATCCCTCGGGCGTTGCGGGTTAGGCGCGCCGTTGCTTCGGTCATCTTCCAGGCGCGGTGCGGCAGCCGCAGCTGGCGTTCCTGGTCGGGCCGGGTATGGTGCGCCAGCGAGCCCCACGCCTTCACATAGACCGCATCGGCATCCCGGAGCGCTGCGTCCCGGTCGTGAGAAACGGCGAGCGAGCCGCCCCGCCGCTCGGCCAGGGCCCGCGCCGCGGCGAGATCGTCCGGGTCCAGGTCGAATCCCTCCGGATGAGCCACGGTGACCGCCATCCCCAGGTGGGCCGCCGCGAGCAGTGCGCTGGCGGGGACCGCCGTCGGCAGCGCCTTGGGATGCCACGCCCACTGGAGCACGAACTTCTTCCCCCGGGGATCGCCCAGCCGCTCCCGGAGGGTGAATGCATCGGCCAGGCCCTGGCAGGGATGCCGCCGGACCGACTCGAGGTTGATCACCGGTTTCTCGCAGTAGCGGGCGAAGTTGTGGACCACCCGGTCTTCCCGCTCGGTTGCCCAGTCGATCCCCCGGGGGAAGCTCCGCACCGCCACCGCGTCGGCGTATCGCCCTAACACGCGGGCGGCGTCGATCACGTGCTCCACGCCGATCCCCTCCATCACGGCGCCGACGTCGATCTCGAGGGCCCAGCTTCCCCGCCCCGGCTCCAGCACGAAGCCGTAGCCGCCGTGGAGAAACATGGCGGTCTCGAAGCTGGCCCGGGTGCGGAGCGACGGGTCCATGAAGATCATCGCGAGCACCTTGCCTTCGAGTCCTCCCTTCACACCGCCCCGCTTCACCCGCACGGCGAGATCGAGCACGCGATCGATCGCTTCCGGCGGCCAGGCCGCAGTATCGAGGAAATCCCGTTTCATCCCAGTACCTTGTCGAGTCGGTCGAGGAGCAACCCGGCTTCCGGGGGGGAGAAGGTGAGCGGGGGCAGCAATCGCAGGATCGCCGGATCGGCGGCGGTCCCGGTGAGCACCCGATGGGCGAAGAGCTCCCGCTGGACTTCCGCCGCCGGCCGGGGCAGACGAAGGCCGAGCAGGAACCCCAGGCCCTGCGAGCCTAACCCGCGCTCGTCCGCCCAGGCGCGCATCCCGGCGCTCACGGCGCGCACGTTGTCGTAGAGCCGCTCCCGGTCGATCACCTCGAGGGTCGCCAGCCCGGCGGCACAGGCGACCGGCCCGCCGCCGAAGGTGCTGCCCAGATCACCGACCTTGAGCTCGCTGCTCATCGCGCTGGTCGCCACCATCGCGCCGATGGGAATCCCGCTCGCGAGCCCCTTGGCGAGCGTGAGGAGGTCGGGGGTCACCCCGTAGACCTCGGCGGCGGTGAAGCTGCCGGAGCGGCCCACCCCGCACTGGATCTCGTCGAAGATGAGGGCGGCCCCGGCGCGGTCGCAGGCTTCGCGGGCGGCCTGGAGGAACTCGACCGAGCAGTCTCGAGCGCCAGCCATGCCCTGCACCGGCTCGACGATCACCGCGGCCACGGTTCGATCCACCGCCCGGGCCAGGGCCGTCACATCGTTGAAGGGGACCTTCACCGAGAGCGAGAGGCCGGCCCGGCGCGCCCCGGCTTCGTACCTCGCCCCATCGGTCACCGCGAGGCACGCCGCCGTCCGCCCATGCCAGCCGCCCTCCACCGAAACCACCGGTTGCCGGCCGGTGACCTTCCGCGCCAGGCCCAGCGCATTCTCGTTGGCCTCGGCGCCCGAATTGCAGAAGAAGACGCGGGTTAGGTCGCCGGGACACCGCTCGGCGATCCGTTCGGCCAGCTCCTCCCGCAACCGGTGCGGTACCGCGGTCGAGTAGAAGATCAGTTTCGCGGCCTGCTCCTGGATCGCGCGGACCACCTCGGGATGGCAATGGCCGGTGGAGACCACCGCGTGGCCCCCGTAGGCATCGAGCCACTCGTTGCCCTCGGCATCCACGACCCAGGAGCCATGCGCCGAGACCGCGGTGAGCGGCATCTGGGCGTACACCGGAAGCCACACCGAGACGAGCTGGCTCATACCGGCACCATTCCGGTCAAACGCAGACCCGCGGTCTCCTCGATTCCCAGCGCCAGGTTCATGGCCTGGACCGCCTGGCCGCCGGCTCCCTTGATCAGGTTGTCGATCGCCACCATCACCTGCACCTCGCGCCCATCGGGCGAGCTGGCGCAGGCGATCAGGGCCAGATTGGTCCCCACCGCGTGGGTCAGCTCGGGCGGGTTAGGAACGATGTGCACGAAGGGACGCCCGTGGTAGGCCTTGGCGTAGCGCTCCCCGAGACCGGCCGGCTCCAGCGGTTCCGCGAGGGTCGCGTGCAGGGTCGCGTAGATTCCGCGCACGAAGGGGCCCGAATGGGTCATGAGGCGGGCGGTTGCGCCCGGCTCTTCGGTCCAGGCGCGCCACTGCTCCAGGACCTCACCCTCGTGGCGGTGCCCCATGACCGAATAGGCGAAGAGATTGTGGGCCCGCATCGGGTGGTGGGTCGTCGGTTTGGGATGGACGCCCGCCCCGCTCGAGCCGGTCACCGCGAAGACGGCCGGACGGCCGACCAGCGGAAGCCTGGCGAGCGGATAGAGCGCCAGGGCCGCGGCGGTAGCAAAACAGCCGGGCACGGCAAGGCCGGTCGCTCCCCGTAACCCGCACCCCGCGACGTCGGCCAGCGCGTACCGGAACCGGTGAACCAACGCCGGTGCCGGATGGGGACCGTAGTACCGCTCGTGCAGCCGCCCGTCCCGGATACGGAAGTCCGCCGCGAGATCGACGACCAGGCCGGGCCCCGCATCCACCACCTCACCCATCACCGCGGAAGACTGGCCGTGCTCGAGGGCCAGGAAGATCACATCGGCGTCCCGGGCCGCCTCGGCGGGGGCGAGCCCGGCAAAGCGCGCGTCGGTCACCAGCGCGAGGGCCGGATGGAGCTCCGCGAACGGACGCCCGGCCTGGCTCCGGCTGACCGCAATGCAATCGCGGACCTCGGGGTGCTGGAGCAGGAGCCGCAGGAGCTCTCCACCCACATAACCCGCAGCACCGATCAGGGCGACTCTCATCGCGGCGGCTGGACGGCTAGACGGCTGGACGGCTGGTCAGACCCGGACGGCGGCCTCCCGAGTGCTCCGCCCGCCGCCGAGCCGCTGAGCCGTCCAGCCGCCCAGCCGTCCAGCATGCGGGCTACCGTCTCCACCAGGCCGGCGGCATCTCTCAGCGCGTTATGTGCCGGCAAGCCGAGCGAGCCGGTGATGTAGTGGCGACCGACCTGGTTGTCGGTCGAGGGGCCGGTGAAGCAGGTGATCGGCAGGTGGAATCGAGCAGTGTAAAGCTGATGCGCCCCCCAGCACGCCACCGGGTCCGGCGCCGCCATGAGGTGCGACGCGGCGAGCCTCATCAGTCCTCCGTCCTCGAGAATGTCCTGGACGCCGTATTCGCCGAGAATGCCGTCGCCCAGCTCGGCGACGATGACGTCGGGATGATGGCCGATTCCGCCGCCGGCCGTGCGAGCGAGCCGGTTGAGCAAGCCCCGCGCGACGGGCACCGTCGAGCCCGGGTGGGTGCTGGCGATTCCCGCGTCGGTGAAGGTCAACGCCGCCACCGCCCCGGCATCCTGCATCGAGAGCGTGTCGCGCATGAGGGAGACTCCGGTGAGCTTGCAGGCCGCAACCCGGAGCCCCGAGCGGGTTAGGCCTCGCACCAGCTCGGTCGCGGCCACCGTCTTTCCCGCGTTCATGCAGGTGCCGGCGACGTAGATCACCGGCAGGGCGCAGTCCAGGCTATCGGCCGCCGGCACCGCCCCCTCCGTGATCGAGGCGGGCCGCCCGACCCGGTCACCCAGCTCGGGAAAGGTCAGCACGGCGCCCAGGACTTCGGCGCGGAACGGCGGGCCGATGTCCGGGTTGGACGAGGTGCAACGCCCGAGGATCCCGCCCAGGTTGAGTACGTTGATCAGGTCCCCCACCGCAAGGCGGTCGGGTACCTCGCCGGCGTAACCGCGGAGCGCGCGGCGGGAGCCCAGAGTCCCGGCAAGGACGTCGCCCGCCCGGAGCGAAACCATCCGCCCCGACAGGTCTTCGACCGTATTGTAGATCGACTTGTCGTCGAGAATGCGGACGGCGAGGACGTAGCCTTCCCGCGCCACGATCTCGTCGCCCACCATCACGTCCGGTGCGAGCCGGGCATTCCGGGTCGAGGAAGCAACCCGGTCCAGACGCAGGCGAGTCGTGCGAACCATTTACGGACGGGGCTCGGGACTCAGGACCTGGGACTCGGCACTCGGCACTCGGCCCCACCGCCCGTCCCCGCGTTCGCGGCGCGGGCGGCCAGGAGCTCCGGAATCGCGCCGATCCGCGCGAAGGACCGCGCCTCGGCGCCGGTCCACAGCCGGTGCTCCTCCCCGTACGTCGCCACGGCCGGGTCCATCAGGGAATGGGGACTCCGGATGCCGGTCACCAGGAATCGGCCCGGCGCAAGCCTAACCCGCGTCTCTCCGCCGACCCGCCGTTGCGAGGCGGCGAACAGGGCCTCGATATCCCGGAGGGCAGGGTCGAAGTAGTGCCCCTCGTGCAGCCGGTCTCCGTAAAACCGGCCGAGCTGGTCCTTCCAGAACTGCTGCCACTTGGTGAGGACCAGCTTCTCGAGCTCCCGGTGTGCGGCAATCAGGACCAGAGCCGCCCCGGCTTCGAAGCCGATCCGGCCTTTGATGCCGAGGGCGGTCTCGCCGAGATGGATGTTGCGGCCGATGCCGCAGGCCGTGGTACGGGCGCTGAGCCTCGTCACCAGCTCGGGGCCCTCGAGCCGGGCTCCATCGAGACCCACCGGAACCCCTTCCGTCCATTCGATCACGCACTCCACCGGCGCCGGAACATCGGCCGGCAGGTCCGTCAGCTCGGCCGGGGGCCCGGCCCAGGAGTCGTGGGTCCAGCCGCCGCCCCAGGTGGTGCCCCACAGGCCGGCATTCACACTGTACGCGGAAGCCCGGGCCGGAACCGGAAGCCCGCGGGCCTCGAGGTACGCGATCGCCCTCTCGCGGGTTAGGCCCTCGTCCCGGATCGGGGTGAGGATGTCCAGCTCGGGCGCCAGCACCCGGAGCGCGATATCGAACCGAACCTGGTCGTTGCCGGCGCCGGTGGAGCCGTGCGCGACCGCCCGGGCGCCGATGGCGCGAGCCACCCCTACGGTCGCGATGGCCTGCTGGGTCCGCTCGGCGGCCACCGAGAGGGGATACACCTCGCCGCGGAGCACGTTGCCCTGAATGAGGAACCGGATGAACCGGTCGAAGACGTCACGGCGGGCATCGATCTCGTGATGGCGGACCGCGCCGAGCGCCTCGGCCTGTCGCCGGATGGCGGCCCGCTCGGGATCGGTGCTCCCGCCGGTGTTGACGTGGACGGTATGAACCGCATAGCCCAGCTCGGCCAGCCGGGGCACGCAGTAGGAGGTATCCAGGCCGCCCGAGAAGGCCAAGGCCACCGGATTCTGCATAATGCATAATTATGCGATCTTCCCGGAGAGACCGCAAGGGGGGGGCCTCCTACTGCCTCCCTCCGGGAATCAGGCCCCCCAGACCCGCGCCGATCAGACCGGCAACCAGGCCGGCGCCCGCGGCGCTCACCACCACCACCTCCGCGCCGAGGCCAAGACCGCCAAGCGGAAGGGCGACCAGGCTCCCGGCCAGGGTGCTCAAGCCACCCACCAGGGCCCCGCCGACGAGTCGGCGAAACCACTCGGGGCGAGGGATCCATCGCCCGAACAGAAAGCCGCCGAGCAGCGGAGGGGCCAATCGGAAGAAGGGTCCGGCCAGCCCCTCCCCCACCGGCACAACGGCCACGAGCGCCGACACTCCGGCCTGGACAGCGGAAGCGATCAGCCAGCTTACCAGGCCGGGGCGGCGCCGAAAGAGCTTGCTCCGCTCTGGGGGGAGCGCCTCGCTCACCTCAGGGGACGGCGGCGATGCACTCGATCTCGGTGCGGGCGCCCAGCGCAAGGCCGCTCGCGCCGAATGCGCTCCGGGCCGGCTTGTTGCCGGGGAAGAAGGTGACGTAGACGCTGTTCATCCGAGCCCACTCCCCGATGTCGGCGAGCATCACCAGGCACTTGACGACCCGATCCATCGACGAACCGTTGGCTTCCAGGAGGCGCTTGATGTTGGTGAGAACCTGGCGAGTTTCCGCCTCGATCCCGCCGGCCACCAGTCGACCGGCGCTGTCGGTGCCGATCTGGCCCGACAGGTAGAGCATGTTACCAACCCGCACCGCGGGAGAGAACGGCAGGTTCGCGGCCGCGCCGGTGGGTGCGATATAGCGAACTTGGGGTGGGCGGTCCTGGGCCAGCGCGACGGAACCGACCGCTGATAGCGCGATGGCGAGGGGGACAACCTGGCGCATGAGCAACCTCGTTGGATGAAGGCGCCCGGAACAAACGCCTTCGCGGGGATGGTGTCAATTGGGGCGGGGCGAACAGGGCGTACGCCCTGTACGCCCTGAACGCCCTGAACGCCCTGTTCGCCCCGTAGTGTGCCTCCCGCCCGGGGCTCAAACGTCAGGACACTAGCTCCGCAACGCCCCGAGCCAGGGTGCTTGCGGGTTACGGCGGCAGGGTTATGCTTGGGTCGCGTTGAAACAGGGGATCAGGCAGACGCGACAGGTTGATCGTATGTCTAGGAGGGGACGCTATGCGTAACCATCTCATCGTGGCCGGCCTCGCCGGCCTCATCGCGGCCTCCGGAGCCGCTTCCCAAGCCGCGGCGCAACAGCGGGGGAGCTGGGAGATCGGCGGGTTCGGCCGCTACACCGAGTTCGACGATAGCTACGAGATCTCGCGGCAGAGCGCCAATGCCTACGGGGTCGGCGGAAGGCTCGGGTTCTTCCTCTCGAGGAACTTCCTCATCGAGGCGGACGGCTCCATCACCTGGAGCGATGTCAAGGATTTCTTCGTTGGGTTCGAGAGTGTCGGGCTCGTCTACATGCCGTTCCATCTCCGCGTGCTGTTCAATAAGCGGTTTGGCGATGACGGCCCGATTTCCTGGTTCATTGGAGCGGGCGGCGCCTACAACCGCTACGGCAAGGAAATCGAAGGCGTTCCCGGATTCAAAGGGGACGGTTTCGGGTCCGATTGGGCCGTCTCGGGAATAACCGGCTTCCGGTGGCACTTGTTCGACTGGCTTGCCCTCCGGGTCGATGGCACCATCGACTACATCCCCAACCCCAACAACGGGGACGCCGATCTCGTGGCCCAGTTCAATGGGATTAATGGGGACCCTGCGGACAACAACCTGAATCTCGCCGCCCAGGCAGGGCTCTCGCTTTTGCTGGGCGTCTGCAACAAGTCTGCCGATGGTACCACCATCTCGCCGACCTCGGCGAGCATTCGAACCGGCGAGACGGCCAGCTTCTCGGCAACCGCCACTCACTGCGGCCGGCCGGATGAAGTGGCCTTCTCGGTGAGTGGGCCCGGCTCGATCGACAATCTGGGCCGCTACACCTCGACCACCGCAGGCACGGCCACGGTCACCGCCTGCGGGCGCAAGAACCGCATTTGCGCGAATGCGGCGGTTACCGTGACCCCGCCGCCTCCACCGGTCACCGTCACCGCGTGCGAGCTCACCCCGGCCACGGCCTCGGTGCGAATCGATCAGCAGGTCACCTACACCCTGACCCGCGTCTACAGCGATGGGCGACGCGAGGCAGTGGCGGGCTTTACGCTCGAATCGCCGGGTGGGGCGGTGGCGGGCGCCAGCGTCAGCTGGAGCACCGGAGGAACCAAGACGGTCACGGCGCGAGCGGAGAACTGCCCGGCCATCGCCTCGGTCACGGTCGAGGTCGCTCAGCCGATCATGATCACGGTAAGCGACTCCGCCTTCTTCCAGTTCGACAAGACCATCGTATACCGGACCGCGGATCAGGAGCGGCTCAACGAGCTGGCCCGGACCTTGATCGAGCACCCCGAGATCAAGCTGGTGATTGACGGGCACGCCGACGCGGACGGGACGGTGAAGTACAATGAGGGTCTCGCCATGCGGCGGGCTGAGTCAGTGCGCGATTATCTCGCCCGGCAGGGCGCCCCGATTGCGCGCATGACGATCGTGCTCCGGAGTTTCGGCGAATGCCAGCCGGTCCAGCCAAACCGGACTGCCGCCGGCCGTGCTGCCAACCGCCGAGTCGAGATCCGCGAGTTCGGCAACACGCCGCCCGGCGAGGCCAGTGCGATGTGCACCGAAGCAGGCCGGGAGCGGCGTCCGTGACGCTGTGGCGGTAGCGAGTAGGAGGTAGTAAGCCGGAGCTAGTGAGTAGGGACAAACCCTGGCGGTGTTGGGCAGGTTACACCGTCAGGGTTGGTCCCTTCTTACTAGCTCCGGCTTACTACCTCCTTCTGATGAGCACCACGCCGGTGAGAATCGAAGCTCCGGCGAGGAGAATGCGCGGCGTCACCGCCTCCCCAAGCAGCAGCCAGCCCAGCAGGATCGCCACCAGCGGGTTAACGAACGCCGAGGTCGACACCTTCTGTGGCGTGGACACCCGCAGGAGATAGACGAAGGCGCTAAAGCCCACCAGGCTACCGAAGACGATCAGGTAGAGCCACGCGATGACGACTTTCGGTGCGAAGATCGCCGGGCCGAGCCGGCTCCCTTCGCCCGCGAGCAACCCCGCCAGAACCAGCAAAGTGCCACCGCCGAGCATCGTCATGCCGGTGGCCATGGGGGCCGACTCATGGAGCGGTACCGCGTGGGAAGCGACCGACCCTCCCGCCCAGGCCAATGCCGCAGCGGTAAGGGCCGCGGCGCCGAGCAGATCGGCGTGCCGGCCACCGATGAATTCGCCGGGCGCCACGAGCAGCGCTACCCCCAGGAGACCGAGCAGGATGCCGGCTCCGACCCGCAGGGGCGGCCGCTTCCACCCCACTCGAGCGCTTTCGAACACCGCGGTGAACAGGGGAGAAGTCGCGGCGAGCAAAGCCGTCAGCCCCGACGGTATCCTGGTCTCGGCCCACGAGACCCCGCCATTCCCAAACAGGAAGAACAGTGCACCGAGGCCGAGCCCGTACGCCCAAACCCTGACACCGGGCGCCGGGGTGCCGCTCCGGCGCGCCCATCCATAGAGGATGGCCCCCGCGACGAGGAAGCGGCTTCCCGCCGCCAGGAGTGGGGGTGCCTCGAGCACCACGACCCGAATGGCGAGGTAAGTAGAGCCCCACAGGATGTAGATCGCGGCGAATGCCCAGAACACCAGCTGCGAGCTGCGAGGGGCGAGGTCCGAGGACCTCAAGCGGTCACATACTCCTCGCGGTACATCCGGATCAGCTCGAAGAAATAGGACAGTGCCAGGGGACCGATGAGGAGGCCGAGCAGGCCGAAGTAGCTGATTCCCGCGATGGCGCCCACCAGCGTAATCATCGGGTGAATCCGAGTGTACTGCTTCACCACCCAGCTATGGATCGGAGTGCCGACATAACCCGCAACGACGCCGATGACGGTCAGGACGATGACTCCGCCGAACCGCCCGTCCAGCGCCAGCGAAATGGCACCGGGAATCCAGACGATCCCTGATCCCAGGAGGGGGAGAATCGCGAAAATCACGGTGATGACGCTCCAGAACAACGGATTGCTGAGCCCGGTGACCCAGAAGCCGAACCCGATCAGCACTCCGCTGATGAGGGCGGTGACCCCGGTGCCGACCACCGTCGCCAGGGTCACCGCGCGGAAGCGATCCCGCAACGCCTCGACGTTTGCCTCCGAGAAGGGAACGTAATGGCGCAGGCTCTCCCAGCCTCTACCGCTGCCCACCAGCATATAGAACAGACCGAAGAACGAGAGGAGGAGATTGAGGGTGAAGTGGGTCGCGGTACCGATGAAACCGAGCGCGCTGGTGCCCAGCCAGGTGATCAGGGAGCGCCCGATTCCGGCGAGCTCGGGACCCAGCTGGAACTGCCCGATCCGCAGCATCGCGAGCCGCGCCAGGACCGGGCTGTTGACCAAGTTCGTGGCGATAGCCTGCCCCTGAGTGACCAGCATGCCGATCAGCCAGACTCCCGGCAGGACGATCAGCAGGAAGGCGATGACGATGACGAGGATAGCTGCGGCGGTTCGCCCGATCCTCGGCGCGATTTTGCGGTGCAGCGGGGCGAAGAGCACGAACAGCACCGGCGCACCGAGCAGCCCGGTGGCGTAGGGAAGCAGCGCTACGAATACGGCGGCCGCGAGCAGCGCGATCAGCAGGGCGGCCCGCTGCTTGTCGCTCTCCAGGAACGGCATGGGGCGGAAAGGTAGCTCAGCGGGTTATCGGTTCCAACACCTTCCAGACATTCTCCGCCATGATGCGATGGCCCGCCGCGGTGGGGTGAATGCCGTCCACCTGATTCAGTGAATCGACCCCACCGACGCCGGCCAGAAGAAACGGCACCAGCGCGGCGCCATTGGCGCGAGCGACGGCGGGAAAGATCGCGCGGAAGCGCCTGCCGTATTCGCGGCCCAGATTGGGAAGCGCTTCCATGCCGACCACGGCCAGCCGGGGCGACGGCTGGGTTTGCTTCGCGCGATCGAGAATCGCCTGGAGCCGGGCTTTGACCGAGTCCGGGTTCTGTCCCCGGAGGGCATCGTTGGCGCCGGTCTCGACGACGAGCATTGCCACCGAATCTCTCGCGAGCAACCAATCGACCCGAGTGAGCGCGCCGGCCGAACTCTCGCCGCTCACCCCGGCATTCACTACCCGATAGTGCCGGCCCGCCGAATCGAGCTTCTGCTGGATCAGCGCGGGATAGGCTTGGGTACCCGGACTGCCGAGGCCTTGACCGGCAGTCAGGCTGGTACCCAGAAACAGAATCACGGGACGGGAATCGGGAGTTGGGAGTCGGGAGTCGGGGATCGCGATAGAGTCCCGATTCCCGATTCCCGACTCCCGATTCCCGCAGGCCGCTGAAACGACCACCGCCGCCAGCAGGTACCTCGCTATCATTCGCCGTCCTACCCTCCCATGGGTTTACTCATGCTGCGTTGCGAATCACTGACTCAGACCTATCTCTCGGGCGGGCGTCCGCTCACGGTATTGAACGATATCAGCTTTTCCCTCGACGCCGGCGGCTTCCTCGCCATTCTCGGGCCGAGTGGAAGCGGCAAGACGACTCTGCTGGGCCTGCTGGCCGGCCTTGACCGGCCCACTGCGGGCCGGATCCAGCTCGCGGGCCAGGACCTCGGTTCGCTTACCGAAGATCAACGGGCCCGGCTCCGGGCCGAGAAGGTAGGCTTCGTCTTCCAGTCGTTTCAGTTGATCCCCACGCTCACCGCGAAAGAAAACGTCCAGGTGCCGCTCGAGCTTCGGGGCGAAGGGCCTCAGGCGAGGGCGGAGGAGCTACTCGATCGAGTCGGACTCGGCGACCGCATGCAGCACTATCCGGCCCAGCTTTCCGGCGGCGAGCAACAGCGCGTCGCGCTGGCACGGGCATTCAGCATCCGGCCTCAGATTCTCTTTGCCGATGAGCCTACCGGAAACCTCGACGCCGCGACCGGCGCAGTGATCATCGATCTCATGGTCTCCATGAACCAGGAGCAGGGAACCACCCTGGTGATGGTGACGCACGACACCGCGCTGGCCTCGCGGGCCCGGCGCACCATCCGGCTGCTCGACGGCCGCATCGTAGAAGACACCGGCTCATGAGCAACCCGCGGTTCGTGCTCCAGATGGCCTGGCGCGAAGCCCGGGGCGAGGGTGTGCGCCGGCTGGCCCTGGTGAGCGGAGCGGTGATTGCCGGGGTCGCGGCGCTCGTGGCCATCAACTCGTTCACCCAGAACCTCCGGGTCTCGGTCGCCGAGCAGGCGCGGGCGCTCCTCGGGGCTGACCTCGTGGTACGCAGTACCCGTCCAATGCCCGCGACAGTCGAGGCCATGATTGATTCGCTCATTGGACGGGACTCGGCGCTCGACGCTCGGGACTCGGCGCTCGGCGGTCGGGGCTCGGCACTCGGCACTCGGCGCTCGGCACTCGGCGAACGGGCTCAGGTTATCAGCTTCATTGCGATGGGCTATGTGCCCCGTACCCAGGGCGTGCGGCTCATTCAGGTTCGGGCAGTGGAACCAGGCTACCCCTATTACGGCGAAATTCGGACCGAACCGTCCGGCCGCTGGAGCACGCTCTCGGAATCCGGGGGTGTGCTGGTCGATCCGGTGCTCCTCCCGGCGCTCGACGCATCGATTGGTGATACCCTGGCGGTGGGCGAGGCGCGATTTCCCATCGTGGGCACGGTCCTCAACGTACCGGGTGAGGTCCCGATCGCCACGGTCTTCGGGGCCCGGGTGTTCATCCCCGCGAGCCGGCTCGCGGAAACGGGTTTGCTAGGCTTCGGATCCCGGGCCGAGTACCAGGTGTTCATCCGGCTGCCGGCCGGGCGCGAGGCCCGGGCCATTGCTCGCAAGTACCGGCCGTGGCTGCGGGAGCAGCGGGTGGGGATCCGGACCGTGGAGGAAGATCAGGAGGACCTCACCGAAGCCCTCACCCGGCTGGGCAACTACCTCGGGCTGGTGGCGCTGATCGCGCTCCTGCTTGGCGGGTTAGGAGTGGGAAGCGCGGTCCACGTGCTCATCCGACACAAGCTGGACACCATTGCGGTCTTGCGCTGTCTCGGCGCCGGGGGGCGCCAGGTCACCCTGGTCTACCTCCTGCTCGCGGTGGCCGTCGCCGGCATGGGAAGTATCCTGGGCGCCGGCATCGGCGTGGCGGTCCAGCAAGTCCTGCCGGGACTCTTCGAGGGGCTCCTGCCGCTGGACGTGCGGGTGAGACCGTCGGCCGGCTCGATCCTGCTGGGGACCGGGTTAGGACTGTGGGCAGCGGCCGGGTTTGCCGCCCTGCCGCTGCTCGGGGTGCGGCGGGTGCCGCCGCTCCGGGCGCTGCGCCGGGACGTCGATCCGGTGGCGGGCGGCGATTACCTAACCCGCACCGCCAAGCTCCTGCTCGGGATGAGCGTGGTCGGCCTGGCGGCCATCCAGGTCGGCAGCCTTCCGGAAGGCGCCGCCTTCGCGGCCGCGGCAGGGCTGTCCTTGCTCTTCCTCTGGCTCGCGGCCCGGGGCCTCATCGCCGGGATCCGCCGCTGGTTCCCGTCCGGGCTTCCCTATCTCTGGCGCCAGGGACTCGCCAACCTGTATCGGCCCGCCAACCAGACGGTCCTCGTCGTGCTCGCGCTCGGCTTCGGGACCTCGATCCTGACCACCCTCTTTGTCGCGCAACACAATCTGCTCCGGGAGTTCCGGCCCGGGCCCGGGCATAGCCGCCCCAACCTCCTCATGTTCGACATCCAGCCGAGCCAGGCGACCGCAGTCGCGGCCTTGATCCGGGAACAGGGGCTCGAGCCGCGCCCGCTGCTGCCGATCGTGCCGATGCGGATCACGATGCTCCGCGGGATCCCGGTGAACGCGCTGATGCCGCCGGACACCAGTCAGGGCGAACCGGGCAAACCGGGCGAACGGGACCGGTCGCAAGCGGCAAGTAGACCGGCGGCCTGGGCGCTGCGACGAGAGTATCGGTCAACCTACCGCGATACCCTCACGGGCGGTGAGCGCATCGTGGCCGGAGAGTGGTGGTTACCGGGTTCCTATCACTCCGGCGACTTGGTGGCGCTGATCTCGCTGGAAGAAGAGGTGGCCCGCGAGCTCACTGTGAACGTGGGCGATACGATCACCTGGGAGGTCCAGGGCCGTGCCGTGCCGACGCGGGTGGCCAATCTCCGCGAGGTGGAATGGCGCCGGTTCGAGCCCAATTTCTTCGTAGTCTTTCAGTCCGGCGTGCTCGACTCACTCCCCCAGATGCTGGCCACGGTGCTCCGGGCCGACAGCACAGCGACCCGCGCGCGCCTCATGCGGACGACCGCGGAACGGTTTCCCAATGTCACCATCCTGGATCTCTCCCAGATCCAGGAAGCGCTGGAACGGATCCTCGACCGGGGCGCACTGATCGTACGATTCCTCGCCTTCTTCAGCCTGGTGACCGGCGCGGTCGTGCTGGTGGGCTCGATCGCCGCCACCCAGGTGGCCCGCATCCGGGAGGCCGTGCTACTCAAGACGCTGGGGGCCACCCGCCGGCAGGTGCTCCGCATTCTGATCGCGGAATACCTGGCGCTCGGCGGGTTAGCGACGGTGGTGTCGATCGGGCTGGCGAGCGCGGCAGGCTGGGCCCTGTTCCGCTTCGTCTTCGAGAGCTCGTTTCGACTCCCGGTTCTCGAGCTGGGGGGGCTCACCGCCCTGTTGATCGGGCTCACCCTCGGACTGGGGCTGTGGAACAGCGGCGAGGTACTCAAGCGGACGCCGCTGGCGGTCTTGAGGGAGGAGTAGCGAGCTGCGCCTTCGCAGGATGGGACGATTATCGATGAATTCCGAAATCCGAGAAGCGACCGATTCGTCTCCCCGGAGTATCTTACCAGTCTGATGCCATTCTGCTCGAGTCATCTCCGGGCCGCCGTTCGGATGAATGCCGATGAGTGAACTCGTCGGAGGCGCCGATGCTGGCGATTGACTTGACGGGCAAGCGCGCCCTGGTGGCTGGAGTGGCGGACGCTGCAGGCTACGGCTTCGCCATTGCCAAGTCGCTCGCCGAGGCCGGAGTGAGCATCTGTGTGGGGACCTGGCCGCCCGCCCTCAACATCTTTCTGAACCTGCTGGAGCGGGGCAAGCTCGATCCCTCGCTGCAGCTCTCGACTGGCCGCAAGATGGAGTTCGAGCGGATCTACCCGCTCGACGCGGCCTTCGATACGCTGGACGACGCGCCCGCCGAGCTCAAGGAGAACAAGCGCTACAAGGACCGGGGCGACTTCTCGATCCGGGGGATGGCCGAGCGGATCCGGCAGGACTTCGGCGCCCCGGCACTGGACATCGTGGTGCACAGCCTGGCCAACGGGCCCGAGGTCAAGAAGGCGCTGCTCGATAC
>JBQTHV010000035.1:0-7166 GCA_052389555.1 Gemmatimonadales bacterium
GTCTTTGCCGGCGACGGCGGGAACCCTTCCGTCCTCAGCCTGGGGCTCGGCTTCCGGGTGGGCACGTGAGGTGGTCCGCCCGGGGGCTGGTGCTTGCCGCGCTGCTCGCGGCGGGTGGATGTGCTCAGACCTTCGACGCGACCACGCTTGGGGTGCCGGTTTCCATGGGGGAAGCCGCGGGCGAGACGGTGCCGGGGACTCCCTTCCAGGCCAATACCCATACCGTTCACGCATTCTGGGGGCTGATCACGGTTTCCCGGCCCAACTTGCGCAAGGCGCTGGCCCGCCAGCTCATCGGGGGCGACGAGATCCGCCAGCTCAGCATCAAGAGCCGGAGCCGCTTCGCCGATGTTCTGCTCACCATCTTCACCGCCGGGTTAGTCGTTCCGCGGACGGTGACCTACCAGGGGGTGGTTATCGAGAGATAGCTACTCGCCAGCGCCGAGCATCAGCCGTTCGACGATCACCGCGTTTCTCGCCGCGGCGCCTGCTCCGGCGACGACCACCGCACGTCCCCGCCGGCCCGCTTCCCGGGCGGGTCCGGGGTGGCGCAGAAGGGCAAGCCACAGGGCCGCGAGCGGATGCGCATCGACGAGGGTTGCTCCGGTGTCGAGGTCCAGCCAGTCGGGGAAAGCGGTGCCCACCACCGCGGCCGCGCGGGCCTCGAGCAGCACGCCGGCATCCGGACTCCCCTGCCACGCCGGGCCGAAGAGCACCGGATGGCCGGCCCCAGCCGGTTCGAGCACCGAATGCAGCCCTCCGGTGCCGAATCCTCCTCCCACGTAGGCGATAGCGGCATCGGCATAGCAGGCGGGTAGCACGCCGACGCGATCCACGACCAGGAACGGTGTTTCTCCCGGCGGCGGCGCGGCGCTGAGGCGCTGCGGGTTAGGAAGGCCGGCCTGCTGGGCGGCCTGGTCCAGCCGGACGAGGTGCCGCGGGGTCGGCTCGTGGGGGACCACGATGAGGCGCGCGACCGGCCAGATCCGGCGCACCGAGGCGTAGGCGGGGAGGAGCACCGCCTCGTCCTCCGGCCAGGTCGAGCCGGCCACCAGGGTCGGCCCTCCCCGACCGTAGCGGCGCAGCGGGTCGTCCGGCGCGATCGCTCGGGCCCGGTCGAGCACGCTGTCGTAGCGGGGATCGCCGACCACCTCAATCCGATGTGCCAATACGCCAAGCCGGGTTAGGCGGAGTGCATCCCCGCGGGTGATGGCTCCCGCCAACCGGACCGCGCGGTATCCGGGGGCGAGCAACGCCCGCGCCGGCCACCGGAGCCGCCGGGCTCGGGGACTGACGGTCGCGGCGATGAGTCCGACGGCGACCCCGCGGGCCGCTGCGCGGGTGGCCAGCTCGGGCCAGAGGTCGAGCTTGGCGAAGACGAGCGCGGTGGGCCGGAGCAGATCGAGGGCCGCCTCGACGTCCCGCCGGCGGTCCCACGGCAGATAGTCGGCGACCTCGGCGCCCAGCTCGCCGGCCAGCCCGGCCGCCGAGGGACTGAAGAAGGTGAAGGCTACTTGCCAGTCGGGATGCGCGGAGCGGAGCACCCGCAGCACCGCTTCCGCCTGGCGCCCTTCGCCGACCGAGGTGGCGTGGAGCCAGAGGAGTCGGCGGGTTAGGTCGCGGCGGGTCCGGGCCCATCCCGAGAGCCGCTCGAGCAGGCCCTCCCGGCCGGCGAGTCCCTCCCGAATTTTGGGTCGGCGGGCGCTGGCCAGCGGAGCGAGCGCGATGCCGAGCCGGATCAGCGTTTGATAGAACGGGCCGGTGCGGGAGCGGCGGACTGAAGAATCAGGGGAGCTCGGCAGAACCCGTCTATGGCCTGGACGGCTTCCCGGTCTTGGCGCGATAGACCGAGTCGAGGATCGGCCGCCAGATCGTCGGCGGCCAGGCGCCGGCGAGCATGCCGCCCTCGACATAAAATGTCGGGGTGCTGTTGGCCCCGGCCTTCATGGCGCCGGCGGCGTCGTCCTCGATCTCCTTGCGGCTCTCCCCGTTCTGCAAACAGGTCTGCAGGCGCTCGCGGCTGAGCCGCAAGGAATCGGCCAGGCCGAGGAAGTACCGGGAAGGACTCTCGAGTGACGCCCACTGGTTCTGGTAGCGAAACAAGAGATCGTGCGCGGGCCAGAAGCTGCTCTGTTTGGCGGCGCACATCGCGAATTCAGCGGCGGGCGGCGCGTTCTTGTGAATCGGGAGTGGGAAGTTGATGAAGATCCAGCGGACCTTGCCGGTCGCGATGTACTCCCTTTCGATCATCGGAAACGCTTCGTGCGCGTGCTGCCGGCAGTATGGGCACTGAAAGTCCGACATTTCATAGACGGTGACCGGCGCGTTCGCGGATCCCTTGGTGCGAGACGCGAGGGGATTACTCGGTTGGGCGAGCAGCAACCAGGGGAGCAGCCCGAGGGCAACGATTCGCATCACTCAGTACCGGGGTAGGTGCCGGGCGTTGGCCCGGCTCAAGCGGAGCGTATCGAGCCCCGCCTCGGCCGGCAAGTTCCAGTACCACTGTGCATTCGGATCCTGGGGGTCCGGCGAACGGGCATAGATCCACCAGCGTCCCGGTGTGAGCACCAGGTGCACCCATCCGCGGGCGTTGGTGGTATCGGCGAGTCCGGCCCGGAGCCGGTCACGCGTGAGGGTCTGCACGATCGAATCATAACCGGCGAAGGTGCTAAGTTCCCAGCGCTCGACAAGGGCTTTAAGGCCCTCGATCCGGGGCCACAGCGTGTCGCGAGCGGCGTTGAGGGCCGTCCTTGCTCGCGCCATGTCAGGCTCGAGGTCGCGCAGCCAGGTTTCGATGGTTCGCATTTGGGCGCCGATTTCGCCTTGCCCGGCCGGGCTCGCGGCTCGAGCGCGTTCCCCGGCGAGACTGTCCCGGAGCCTTCGCCACAGGCCGGCTTTCCAGGCGAGGAGCGCGAACGTCGTAAACGGGCCGCGAAACGCATGAAACAGACTGTCCAGCGCGCTCGTATGGGGGCGCGGCGTCGATGCCCGCCGTTCCATCGCGGCGAGCACGCTGTCCCGGTCGTACGGCAGCGCGGTAATGACCGCGCCGGGCAGCGGCGTCTCGACGCCATTGAGATCGGGAACCAGGATCTGGACCGCGATCGTACGGTTGCCGCCGCAGGTCGCGAGTGCGAGGAGCAAGAGAACGCGTGATGCTCGGCGTGACATTGGCCAAACTTATCCTGCTCGCCGCGGTGCTCCAAGCGACGCCGCCGGTCGAACAGCTTTTCCCGGCGAGACCATCGGGTTATGTGACCGACGTCGCGCGAGTGCTGGATACCGCCTCGGTCGAGGGAATCAGCGGTCTGATCGAACGGCTTCGCTCCGCGACCGGCGCCGAGATCGCGGTGGTGGTGCTGCCCACGATCGGGGATCGGGCACCGGTCGATGTCGCGGTGGCCATCGGCCGCGCCTGGGGGGTCGGCGCCCAGGCTGCGGTCGGCGATCCGCGCCGCAACACGGGGATCGTCGTGCTGCTGGTACCCCGCCGCGCGGACGATCCGAACTCGGGGCACGTCTTCATTGCGACGGGGCAGGGGGTCGAGGGGTATGTGACCGACCTGCAGGCGGGCCGGGTTCGCGACCTCATGATTCCGTATTTCCGGGACGGTGACTACGCCGCCGGCCTGGAAGCGGGCGTGCGCGAGCTGTCCGCCCTGGTGGCGCAAGGGATGGGCGTCGCCGACACCGCACTCACCCGAGGCGCCCGGCAAGCGCGCGAGGGCGGCGGCAGGGGCTCGGTGGTGTTCATGCTGCTCGCGGTGTTCTTCACCCTGCTGGTGATCGCGGCGATAGCGCAACGCGCTCAGCGGGTTAGGTACGGCCCCGGCCGCCGCCGCCGGCGTCGCCGGGGCGATTGGCCCGGGGTTTTCTGGGGTGGCTTCGGAGGTGGCGGGGGCCGGAGTGGTGGCGGCAGCTGGGGTGGATTCGGCGGCGGGGGATTCGGGGGCGGGGGGTTTGGCGGATTCGGTGGCGGCGGCGGCTTCAGCGGCGGCGGCGCGGGAGGACGGTTCTGATGCAGGACTCGGCGCGGCGACACCTTGATCCGCTCCTCGAGGGCCTGGATCGCGAGCTCGGCGCGGGTTATGCCGCGGTGCTCTACGGCTCGGCCGCCCGGGGCGAGTTTGTCGAGGGCGTGTCCGACGTCAACCTCCTGATCCTCTGCGATTCCCTCGAGCCGGCCCTGCTGCGGCGGCTGAGCGGTACGCTGGCGGCGCTGGCGCATCGCCAGGAGGCGCCGCCGCTCCTCATGGAACCGGCCGAGTGGAGCCGGGCCGCCGACGTGTTCCCGATCGAAATCACCGACATGCAGGTCGCCCACGAGATCCTGCGAGGGAGCGATCCCGTGACGGCCCTGCGGGTTAGGCCGGAGGAGCTCCGGGCCGGCCTGGAGCGGGAGTTTCGAGGCAAGCTCCTCCGCCTCCGGCAGGCCTATGCGGTCTACGCCGGCGAGCCGCGGGCTCTCGAGGCGGTCGCCGTGGCAACGGTGAGCTCGGTAGCGTCGCTCTTCCGGGTGGCGCTCCGGCTGTACCAGCCGGAGCTGCCGACGGAGACCCAGAGTTGTCTCGCGGCGGCCGGTGCCGCGATGGGGATCGATACCGGGTCGGTGTACGACCTGTGGCAGCGCCGGCGCCGGGACGAGTCGGCCGGAAGAGCCCAGTCCTTTGCAGGTTATCTCGCTGCGGTAAATGCCGCGGTGCGGGTGATGGATCAATTCACTCGAGGAGGACAGTGATGGCGAAGCGGTGGAGCCTGCTGGTGCTGGCGCTGGGACTGAGCGCGACCGGCTGCGGCTACAATACGATCCAGACCAGGGACGAGGCGGTCAACGCCGCGGCGGCCCAGATCAAGACCCAGCTCCAGCGGCGGGCCGACCTGGTGCCTAACCTGGTCGAGACGGTGCGGGGCTTTGCGGCACAGGAGACCACCGTGTTCCTCCGGGTCGCGGAGGCGCGGAGCCGGCTGGCGGGCGCGGTGCAGACCGGCGACCTCCAGCAAATGGCCCAGGCCAACGCCGCGCTCAATGCGCCGCTAGGGAGACTCCTGGCGTTGGTGGAGAACTATCCCGAGCTCAAGTCCAACCAGAATTTCCTCCAGCTCCAGGACCAGCTCGAGGGGACCGAGAACCGGATCTCGGTGGCGCGGCAGGATTACAATCGGACGGTGGAGGACTTCAACGCCTACCTCCGGCGGTTCCCCTACAACATCACGGCCAAGATTATCGGGCGGAGCAAACCGCGGGAGTATTTCGAGCTGACCTCGCCGGAGGCGGGGGAGGTGCCGAAGGTCAGGTTCTAGGGAGCTAGGGAGCTAGGGAGCCAGGGCTTTACCTGACAATTACGAAAGCTAGCGGTCGATCCGGATTTCCTGCTAACTCTGGCAGTTCCCGGTCTCGGGTCCTGAGTCTATAGTATGTCCGGCTACGATTTCAAGGCGCGAGCCAGGCCTAAAAACACGCATCGGTCGGCAAGCAGCGCTAAGAGCATCTGCCGTCGGCATCGATACCAGAGGTGATCGCGCAATGGTCTTGCGATACTGTTAGTCCAATGTAGTGTCCTACTGGCGTTGGCAACCAGGGAATTCAGGTACCTAACCCGGGGTATGCTCACCCGAAGCAACTTTCACGAATGATTCAGGGCTCGACCTATCCCGGGGGTTCAAAAACAACTTCGGCTTGGAGTCTTTGTGATGAGGTAAGTTACTGAGTTGTGTGAATGCGGATTGGGGGGCCGGACCATGGCGCGGCAGCCGACTAGAAACATCCGATGGTTTCACGTAGTACCGCTGCCCAAGGCGTACTTGCTTGAAAGACATGGCAAGGGCAACTCTTGCCAGTGGCTACGGACGTTCGCTCTGGCTAACCATCGCTCGCGGCCTTTTGCTGGTGCTCTCTCGGTTTTGCTCCTCTCAGTTGGGATTAATCCTATCGCTGCACAGGTCGTGCCGACCGCAGAGATCCGCGGTCGAGTCGTTAGCAGAACCCAAGTACCACTGCCCGGAGCCGAAATAGCAGTACTCCGTGACTCTCTTTCCGTCGGCACCGATTCGGGCGGTAGATTCGTGCTTCAGGGTATTCCACCCGGTGAGCACGTTATCCGCATACGCCGGATCGGGTTTCTCCCCCAATACTTTGCTGCAACCTTGGCTGCTGGCGAACGGAAGGATGTGCTGATAACCCTCTCACCAGGGGCCTACCAGCTTCCCGAGGTGGAGGTGACCGAGCGTGCGCTGAAACCCATCGAGTATGCTTGGACGACGAAGTATGACGATTTCTTCCGACGAAAGGCAGTAGGACTGGGATACTATATTAGCCGCAAAGACATCGACCAAAAGAGCGCGAGCGAGACAACGGAGCTTCTCCTCGGCGTTCCAGGACTGCAAGTTCGGTTAGTTGGATCCCCTGGGCTATCTCCAAACGAGGTCAGCAGCACCCGGTGTCGCGACATGATCAGCGTATGGATAGATGGCTGGGAACTTCGACCTGATCCTGGACTTCGGAGGCAGTCATTACGAGTCGGGAGTATGCTCGAGCGGATCCATCCCCTTCAGATCGAAATGATCGAAGTATACACCGGCCCTGCAAGAGGGCAGGCCGAGTTCGTTGGTAGTAGCTACTGCGCGATCATGATCTGGACAAGGTGATCCTTACCGCCCGTCAGATGGAAGGTCCGCCTTCTCGAGACCAGCGTTTGATCGGCCTCATCCTGAAGGAACTGCCCTCGCTGTGCGATGGATGTGCCTCTATCCTCACAACATTCGCAGAGGTTATGCCGCAACCTCCTCGTGGCGATGCTATCGCTGCGCGAGCGGGATATAAGTCTTTGAGTGACCTAAGGCGGGCCCTCGGTCTGCATGGGGGAGCGCCGCAGTCTAGTCGGTGATTACGTCGGGGAGGATATACCGTCTCGGATCGACCGCCCGGCCGTTGACGAGCACCTCGTAGTGGAGGTGCGGGCCGGTCGAGAGGCCGGTGTTGCCCACCAGCGCGATCCGGTCGCCGCGCCTAACCCGCTGGCCCACGCGTACCAGGATCCGCGACGCGTGGGCGAATCGGGTCACGACCCCGTAGCCGTGGTCGATCACGACCATGTTGCCGTAGCCCGCCTCCCAGCCCGTGTCGATCACCCGCCCGTTGGCGGGCGCCTCGATGGGCGCTCCCATCG
>JBQTHV010000036.1:0-102664 GCA_052389555.1 Gemmatimonadales bacterium
TCGCCGTTCTTGAGCTCGCGGTGGAGCGGCGCAATCCGCCCGCTAATCTTGGCCCCCTGGCAGTGGAGGCCAACCTCGGTGTGCACGTGGAACGCGAAGTCGATCGCGGTGGCGCCCTTGGGCAGTCGCTTCACGTCACCCTGGGGGGTGAAGACGAAGATCTCGTCCTGGTAGAGATCCACCTTCAGGAACTCGAGGAATTCCTCGGGGCTGTGGGTCTCCTGCTGCATCTCGAGCAGCTGGCGGAACCAGCCGAAATGCCGATCCAGCTCGTCGGGGCGCCGCTTCTCCGTCTTGTAGAGCCAGTGGGCTGCGATGCCGTACTCGGCGGTCCGGTGCATCTCCTGGGTCCGGATCTGCACCTCGTAGAGCTGCCCGTTGGGTCCGAAGATGGTGGTGTGCAGCGACTGGTAGCCGTTCGATTTGGGATTGGCGATGTAGTCCTTGAAGCGCTCCTGGAGCGGCGGCCAGTTGTGGTGGATGATGCCTAACACGTGGTAACAGTCAGGCACCGTATGAACGGTCACCCGGAGCGCCATCATGTCATAGATGGCATCGAAGGTGGTATGCCGTTTTCGCATCTTCTGGTAAATGGACCAGAGATGCTTGGGCCGCCCGCTTACCTCGAACTCGGTAATCCCCGCGCGGCGGAGCTCCTGCTCGAGCGGCTCCTTGAGGGCCTGCACCATCGCCTCGCGCTCGGTGCGCTTTGAGGCGACCTGCCGGGCCAGGGAAGCGTACTCCTCGGGCTCCAGGAACTTGAAGGCGAGATCTTCGAGCTCGGCCTTGACCCCAGCCATGCCGAACCGGTGGGCCAGCGGCGCGTAGATCTCGCGTGTCTCGGTCGCGATGCGGGCCCGTTTCTCCGCCGGCAGGTGCTCGAGCGTCCGCATGTTGTGGAGTCGGTCGGCCAGCTTGATGATGATGACCCGCGCATCCTTCGCGATCGAGAGCAGGAGCTTGCGATAGTTCTCCACCTGCTCCTCGGCGGTGGACCGGAAGGTCAGGTGGGCGATCTTGGTGAGCCCTTCGACCAAACCCGCGATCTCGGGCCCGAACTCCTGCGCAACATCCTCGATCCGGACGTCGGCGTCCTCCACGACGTCATGGAGCAGTGCCGCAGCAATGGAGGTGGAATCGAGGAACTGGCCGATCAGGATGGTGGCAACCGCGATGCTGTGGGAGATGAACTCCTCCCCGCTCATGCGCTTCTGGCCGCGATGGGCCCCGGCGCTGAAGCGAAGCGCCCGGTCGATCAGATCGAGATCGAGCCGGTCGGCATGGCGTTCCAGCGCCGCGCGGAACTCCGGAGCGGTTTCCAGAACCGTTTCGCTCACAGCAGCCCCTGAGTCGCGAAGCTCATGAAGCGGTCTCCCGCCACGATCACGTGGTCATAGACCGGCATATCGAGCAACTCGCCGGCGGCCACGAGCTGGCGCGTCACGGCCTGATCGTCAGCCGAGGGCGTCGGGTCGCCGCTCGGATGGTTGTGCACCAGAATGATCCCGGCGGCAGCCTCGGCGATGGCGGCCCGAAACACCTCGCGAGGATGCACCAGCGAGCTGTTCAGCAGCCCGCGAGTGATCAGCACGTCGCGGGTAACCTGGCTCTGGCTGTCGAGCGCCAACACGTGAAACTCCTCCACCGGCAGGTCGCGGAGCCGCCGCCCTGCGATCCGCACGACATCTTCGGGAGACCGGACTCGGGGCGGCGCCGGCCGCGTTTCGGCCGCGAGCCGAACCCCGAACTCAACCGCCGCGAGGAGCCGGGCCCCCTTGGCCGGCCCCACCCCTGGGAGGCGTAACAACTCCCCCGGCGGACGCGCTGCCAACCGGCGCAGCGAGCCGTCAGCGGGCTCGAGCAGGCTCTTGGCGAGTTCAAGAGCGCTCCGACCGCTTCCCCCCGTACCTAGGAGAATGGCCAAAAGCTCAGAAACGGTCAATGCTTGCGCCCCGTGAGCCCAGAGCCGTTCCCGGGGCCGCTCGGGGCGGTCGGGGCGAACAGGGCGAACAGGGCGAACCGGGCGGTCAGGCGGTCTGGCGGTCAGGCGTTCAGGACTGGGAAAGTCCCGGTGACGTGGCGCAGGCGATCCCATGCCGCACGATAGGAAGCCCATGCCGAATCATTGGGGTCAGAAAAACGCGGGACGGTGCAAAACCCTGGCTCACGCGTCGATTGATCTTGGCGGGGCGGCTTGCCATCTTAGGCAAGCCCCCACCGGAGCCAAAGCCACGGGATGAGCAAGCCCTCGCTGGAAGGACGAGTCCTGGGGGATCGTTATACCATTGAGCGGGAGCTGGGCCGGGGCGGAATGGCCACGGTCTATCTGGCCCGGGATCACCGTCACAATCGGAACGTAGCCGTCAAAGTGCTGGAGCCCGAGCTCGCCGCCATGCTGGGCCCGGAGCGCTTCCTCCAGGAGATTCAGACGGTCGCGGCCCTCCGCCACCCCAACATCGTCCCGCTCTACGATTCCGGCGAAGCCGAAGGACTCCTCTACTACGTGATGCCGTGGGTTACCCAGGCATCCCTCCGCGAACGCATCGATCGCGAGCGTCAGCTGCCGCTTGAGGAAGCGCTGCGGGTTACCCAAGAAATCGGGGAAGCGCTCGGCTTTGCCCACCAGCACGGCGTGGTACATCGGGACATCAAGCCGGAGAACATCATGTTCGAAGCCGGGCATGCGGTGCTCTGCGATTTCGGGATTGCCCGGGCGATTGACCGCGCCGGCGGCGAACGGATCACCAGCACCGGGCTGGCGGTGGGGACTCCTGCGTACATGAGCCCGGAGCAGGCTGTGGGAGAGCCGGTTGATGCGCGAAGCGACATCTACTCGCTAGGGTGCGTCCTCTACGAAATGCTGGCCGGCCTTCCGCCGCATCCGGCATCGACCCCCGCGGGAGCGGTGACCCGCAAGTTGACCGAGCCGGCCCCTTCCCTTCGCACCATTCGCCCGGGCATTCCGGTGCCGGTGGACACAGCGATCAGCCGCGCGCTTGCGCGCGTCCCGGCTGACCGCTTCCCCACAACCCTGGAGTTTGCCCACGCGCTCGAGTCGGCAACGGTCCCTTTGGTGCCTGCGATGGGCAAACCAGCCGCTTTCCCGAGGCGGTTACCACGGGGGAGTCTTCCCGCAGCCATCGGGGTTCTCGTTCTGGGAGTGCTGGGGGTGGTCGTCCTCCGATCCCCGAGGACTTCCGCCGAGCCGGTCTCGCCCTCGCGCCTGGCGGTGTTCCCCTTTGCGGTTCGATCGGCCGGCCCGCATCAATACCTGGGGGAGGGCGTCGTAGATCTTCTGAGCCGGGACCTCGACGGCATGGCGGGCCTGCGAACGGTGGAGCCGGGTACCGTGCTCAACATCGCCGGCAGCGATGCCGCCGACGTCATCGATCTGGAACGCGGCCGCTCGATGGCGCGCCGGCTGGGGGCCGGGCTCTTCGTCCTGGGCACGGTCCACTCGGTGGCGGGCCAGCTTCAGATCCGGGCACAGCTCTTCGACCGAACCGCGCCGGATCCGGTGGTGCAGGCCTCCGTACGCGGAGATACCAGCGAAGTGTTCGCCCTGGTGGACCGGCTCGCAGCCGAGCTGATCGTGGGCGCGCGACAGGGAGATCCCAATCGCCTGGCGGGGACCGCGGCCCTGACCACGCAATCACTGCCCGCGCTCAAGGAATATCTGAACGCTGAGGCCACCCTCCGGAACGGCAGCGTGGACTCGGCGATTGCCGGGTACCAGCGGGCCATCGCCATCGACAGCGGCTTCGCATTGGCGTTCTATCGCCTGTCCGTGGCGGCAGGCTGGTCACCGTCGGTCCCCGGCACAACCGATCGCCAGCATCTTGCCGGCCCATCCCTGACACGCGCGCTGGCGAC
Organism: Gemmatimonadales bacterium; assembly: GCA_052389555.1. Lineage (GTDB taxonomy): Bacteria > Gemmatimonadota > Gemmatimonadetes > Gemmatimonadales > GWC2-71-9 > JABFSM01. Next base: position 3,874 of record JBQTHV010000036.1, read on the forward strand.
CAGCGATCGGCTTGCCGGGCGCGATCGCCGGCTGCTCGAGGCCTATGCGGCGTTCCGCGGCGGCCAGGCCAACGAGGCGGAGGGGGCCTATCGCGCCATCCTGCGCGATTACCCGGACGATCTGGAAGCGTTGTTCCAGCTCGCTGATGTCCTGTACCAGTACAATCCGATGCGGGGCCGCCCGATCACCGAAGCCCGGGAGCCCTTCGACCAGGTCCTGGACTACGATCCGGGCTTTCTCTGACCCACCTGACCCATGTGGCACCTCGCCGTGCGCGAGGACGATCTGGTCAGCGCCCAGAGCATGCTCCAGCGCTATCGGGGCGAAGTGCCGTGGAGCTTCCGGGCATATCTGGCCCGTGCGCAGGGGAATCCGGGCGACCTGGCTGCATTGCTCGACGCAGCCCGGGGCTCCGAGAATCGCCAGATGCAAATCGCCGCGCGAAACCTGATGGTCTACCGCGACGAGTTTGCGCTGGCCGATTCCCTCCTGGCCCTGGAGCTCGAATGGCGGCAGCGTCCTGCCGTCCGCCAGGGATCCCGGGTTATGAAGGCATGGCTGGAGACGGGACGAGGGCGCTGGAGTGCCGCGTTGGTGGCCTTCCGGCAGGCGGAGCCGGAAGGAGCACCCGGCGCGAAGGTGGAGGCCGCATTGGCGGCGGCCCTGCCCTTCCTCTCGGTCCCTCCCTCGGATCTCCGGGAAATCCACTACCGGCTCGCTGCCTGGCGCCCGGAAGCAGACCCGCCGGAACGCTCCGAGCTGGCGACGGCGCTGCGCCCCCACCTCAGGACCTACCTGCTCGGGCTGTTGAGTTCCCGGCTGGGGGAGCGGAATGAGGCGCTGCGCCAGGCGGCTGCGTTGGAGCAGGCAGGACCTCCGCCCGGCGGTGAGGCGGTGCTGCGCGGGTTAGCGAGAACCCTGCGGGCCGATGTAGCGTGGCAGAGCGGTCGTGCCCGGGAGGTGATTGAGCTGCTGGAGGTCGCGGCAGCAGAGGTCCCGCTCGAGCTGATCAGCACGCCTGCCTATGCGACCGCGCGCCCCTATGGGCAGGAGCATGCCCGGTACTTGCTCGCGGCGGCGCTCGTGGCGGAACGCCGCCGCGACGATGCCCGCCGCTGGCTCGCCACCGGTTTCCAGGGAGCGCCCAACGAATTCGCCTATCACGCGCCGGTCAGCCGAATGCTGGGTGAGCTGGAGGAGTCGCTGGGGAATCGAACCGCGGCCCGAACCCGCTACGAGCGATTCGTCCGGCTCTGGGCCGATGCCGACCCGGCCCAGCGCCGGCAGGTCGAGGAGGTGAAAAAGCGCCTGAGGGGATGATCGCCTTCTTTACGCGACCGCCCCGTGGCATTTCTTGTACTTCTTCCCTGACCCGCACGGGCAGGGATCGTTCCGTCCGACCACGGGCACACTCCGGCCATCTCCGATGGCGCCGATGGGCGTCGTCACCTTGGGCGGCGCCGCTCGCCCGGGCGGAATTCCGCCCATCGGCACGGTCGTTGTGCGAGCGGGACCGGCAAAGAGATCGTCCGCGCCCCACGCCGGCGTCGGCGGCAGTGGCGGCGGGGCTGCCTGCCGCGGGGGTTCCGCAGTCACCTGAATCTTGAGATAGCGCTCGGTGAAGGTCGCCTGGATGTCCCGCATCAGGTCCTCGAACATCTCGTAGGCTTCCTTCTTGTACTCGACCAGCGGATCTTTTTGGCCGTAGGCGCGGTACTGGATCGCGTTCCGCAGTTGATCGAGATCGTAGAGATGGTCCTTCCACTTCTCGTCGATCACGGCGAGCATCACCTGCGACAGCACCTGCTGATCGACCGCCGGAATCCCCAGCCTTCGCCCAAAGTCCTGGAGGTATTCGACCTTTCGCTGAAAGGCGGCCTCGCCCTCGGCCAAGGTCGCCTGCACGACGTCCTCCAGCGCCTTCGTGGTCGCGGCATCGGTGATCGGGTCGGGCGAGACCAGGAACTGCATCGTGAGCGCGTCGCGCAGGCCCTGCCGGTCATAGTCCTCCGGCCCGTCGGCGTCCTCCAGGAACTTGTGCACCGCATGGTCCAGCGCGGTGCGAATCATCTGGCGCGCTTCCGCCTTGAGCTCTTCGCCCCGCTCCAGCGCGAAGAGCCGCAGGGAATAGACGACCTCGCGCTGCTGGTTCATGACGTCGTCGTACTCCAGCAGCCGTTTCCGCTGCTGGAAGTTCTGCAGCTCGACCCGCTTCTGGGCCGATTCGATGGCGCGCGAGACCAGCTTGCCGGTGATCACCTCACCTTCTTCGGCGCCGGTGCGGTCCATGTAGCGCGCGATCCGGTCCGAGCCGAAGAGCCGCATGAGGTCGTCTTCGAGGGAGAGGAAGAAGAGCGACGAGCCGGGATCCCCTTGACGGCCGGAACGGCCCCGGAGCTGCCGGTCGATCCGCCGCGATTCGTGTCGCTCGGTGCCCACGATGTGCAGGCCGCCGAATTCCTCCCCTTCGACCTCGTTGCCGTCTTCGCTCCGCTTCCACGGGCGGGTTTCAGTAACGGCGGGACCCAGTTTGATGTCGGTGCCGCGGCCGGCCATGTTGGTCGCGATGGTGATCGCGCCCTCCTGCCCCGCCCCGGCCACGATCTCCGCCTCGCGCTCGTGATACTTGGCGTTCAGGACCTCGTGCCGTAACCCGCGGCGCCGGAGCATCTTCGAGAGGGTCTCGGACACTTCCACCGAGGTCGTCCCGACCAGGATCGGCAGGCCGAGGTTATGCAACCGCTCGGCTTCCTCGACGACGGCGTTGTATTTCTCGCGGCGGGTCTTGTAGATCCGGTCGGCAAGGTCGCGGCGAATCACCGGCTGGTTGGTGGGAATGACCGCGACATCGATCCCGTAGATCGAGTAGAACTCCGCCTCCTCGGTTTCGGCGGTGCCGGTCATCCCGGACAGCTTGTCGTACATCCGGAAGTAGTTCTGGATGGTGATGGTGGCGAGCGTCTGGGTTTCGCCCTTGATCTGCACCCCTTCCTTCGCCTCGACCGCCTGGTGCAGGCCGTCCGCCCACCGCCGGCCCGGCAGGATTCGCCCGGTGAACTCATCCACGATGAGGACTTGGTTGTCCTGGACCAGATAGTCCACGTCCTTCTCGTAGAGCGAGTGGGCCTGCAACAGCTTGTGGATGATGTGCAGTTTCTCGCTCTTCGCCGCGTATTCGGCTTCCACCACCTGCCGCTGTTCGCGCTTGTCGTGCGGGCTCAGCGTGGTGTCCCGCTCGATCCGGTGCACCGCCTCGGAGATATCGGGCACCAGGAAGAGGGTCGGATCGTCCGGCGACAACGCGGTGGCCCCCTGGTCGGTGAGGTGCACCGAGTGGCCCTTCTCGTCCAGCACGTAGTAGAGGGCCTCCTCCAACCCGCGCAGCTTCTGCTGCCGAGCGGGGAGCTTCCGGTCGGCGATGTAGTCGAGCTCGGCGCGCTGCACCAGCTGCTTGACGCCGGTCTCGTTGAGCAGCTTGAGTAGCTTCTTGTTCTTGGGAGCGCCGAGCTGGGCCTGGAACAGCTTGACCGAGGCGTCGTAGCGGGACTTCTCGTTCTCGAGGAGCGGCTCGGCCTCGGCGATCAGCTGGTTGACCACCGCGGTCTGCTTGCGCACCAGCTCGGCCACCTGGCGATTGTACTGGGTGTACCGCGGATCTTCCTCGGTGCCCACCGGCCCGCTGATGATGAGCGGGGTGCGGGCCTCGTCGATCAGGATCGAATCCACCTCGTCCACGATCGCGTACGCGTGCTCGCGCTGCACCCGGTGCTCCAGCGCGAAGACCATGTTGTCGCGCAGGTAGTCGAAGCCGAACTCGTTGTTGGTGCCGTAGGTGATATCGGCGAGATAAGCCTCCCGCCGGGACGGCGAGGAGGGCTCGGTCTCGTCAATGCATCCCACGGTCAGGCCGAGATACTGGTAGACGTGGCCCATCCACTGGGAATCCCGGCGGGCCAGATAGTTGTTGACGGTGACGAGGTGGGTGCCGCGCCCGGCCAGCGCGTTGAGGTAGAGGGGCAGGGTCGCGACCAGCGTCTTGCCTTCGCCGGTGGCCATCTCGGCGATCCGGCCCCGATGCAGAACGATCCCGCCGATGAGCTGGACGTCATAGGGGACCATGTCCCAGGTCAGCTCGTGTCCGGTGACGGTCACCTTGGTGCCCAGGAGACGGCGGCACGCTTCCCGGACGGTCGCGAAGGCCTCGGGCAAAATCTCATCGAGGATCCGCGCCAGGGCCTGCCGGTACTCCCGCTCGAGGGTGAAGCTCTGCTCCTCGAGCCGGGTCCGCTCAGCGGGATCGGCGCACTCGTGCTTGGCCCGGCGCACGTCTTCGAGGCGTGACTTGAGCGCGCCAGTCTGCCTCGCGATGTACTCCCGGAGCTTCGCGGTCTGCCCCTGGAGCTCGGCTTCGCTGACGTTCGCGAGCCGGGCTTCCTGCTCGTGGATCTGGCGCACGACCGGCGTGAGACGCCGCACCTCGCGCGCCTGCCGGGTTCCGAACACCCCTTCGACCAACGTCTTGATCATACCTTCGTCCTAACCCGCACCATACAACCGGTGCGCGGCGATATAGTCGGCCACTGCTTCGGGCACCCAGTACCGGATGGGGCGCCCGGCGCGGGCCCGGGCCCGGATCTCGGTGGAAGAGATCTCCACGCGGGGCACCCATACGGCTTCGCTCCCGGCTCCCCGCCCGAACACCGCGACCCGTGCCAGCGACTGCACCACCTCCGGCTCGCGCCACCGGGGTAGCTCGGCGGCCGCATCCGATCCCAGGAGGAGTACCAGCTCCGCACCGGGCAGAGCGGCCTGGAGCTCCCGCAAGGTATCCACGGTGTAGGAGGGACCGGGGCGATCCAGCTCGCTCCGATCCAGGCATAACCCGCGGGTTCCTTCCACGGCGAGCTCGGTCATCCGGCCCCGGTGCTCGGGCGGCGCCCCGTGGCCCTGCGGCTTGAGCGGCTGCTCCCGGGCCACCACGAAGCGGACTTCGTCGAGCTCGAGCGCCTCCCGGAGCGTTACTGCCGCGATCAGATGGCCGTGATGAATCGGATCGAACGACCCCCCGAAGATGCCGATACGCACGCGCCCTATCCCTCCCGCTCCCCCCCGGGCGCGCTGCCCGGGCCCGGCTCCGGGCAGAGCCGTACCGGCCCACCCGGCTGCGGATGGTACTGCCGGATGTAGGCGCAGGTCTCCTTGACGTCCTCCTGATAACCCAGGATCTGGTAGGCCCGAACCAGCCGCTCCAGGGCATCGGGCACCACGGCGGCGCGAGGATAGGTCGCAATCACCGATCGCAGCATGAGAATCGCGGAGTCGTAGGCCTTGTACCGGAAGTAGAAGACCGCGTTCTTGTAGTCCTTCATCGCGAATTTCTCGGCAAGCTCGGTGAGACGCAGCGCCGCCCGCTTGGCCGCCGGGCTTCCGGGATAGCGCGCCAGCACCTCCTCGTAGATCGTCCTGGCGGCGTCGCCATACGTCGGATCGAGCTCGGGCCGACGCCACAAGTCCGCGTTGGCATCGCCGGCCCGGACCAGGGCATCGGCCGCGAGGGGCCCTTCCGGCTGCTCGTCGGCCACCCGGCGGAACTCCCGCACCGCCTGGAGCTGATTTCCCTGCGCGAAGTGCACCTCCCCCTGCATGAAGTGCAGCCGGTAGTAGCGGGGGTCGTTCCCGGGAATCCGGGGGAACAGCGAATCCAGCCAGCGCTGGGCCGGACCCCAGCGGCCGTGATAGAACGCCGTTTCGAGCTCCCGCCAGAGCGAATCCACCGACGCGGCGGCGGACTGCGGCGACGGGGTGGGGTTAACCCGCTGGCGCCCGCACGCCGCGGCAACTCCGGCGAGGACCACGACGGCGGCAATTCCGCGCTTCATCCCGCGCTCCCGGAAGCCGGCGGCACTGACGCATTGCCGAGCCGATTGAGCTTGTCCCTCGCCAGGGTCCGCAGGCTGTCAGGGACCGCCTTCGCCGAGAGCACGCTCTGATACGAGAGCGCGGCGCCTAATACGTCGCCCTGGAGCAACCGCGCATCGCCGAACCCCAGCTCGGCGCGCCAGGCCAACGGACTTTGCGGCAGCGTGCGGGTTACGCTTTCGAACCAGGATTCCGCCTCTTCGGCCCGGCTCGCCGCCAGGGCGTCGAGGCCCAGCTGGAGCGCACAGGCCCCCAGGCCCGCCGACGCCGCGGCCCGGAGCGAAGCTGCCTGGGTCCGTCGCAGGACGATGCGATAGGTGCGGCTCGCGCCTTCACACGCGGTGGTGACCCGCTGGGCTTCGCCATAGCGAATCAGGAGCGAATCCACCACCCGGCCTCCCGGGGCGGCGGCGAGCGCCGCGGGCAGCGCCGCCAGCGCCTCAGGGAGCGCCAGGTCGGTTCCCGGCTTGAGGAGCCACCGCCCCAGCGGGCGTCCCGGGCCGGCTGTCCGAATCGCCTTGACCGCTGCGGCCACATAACCCGCTTCGGCGGGCCCCCCCCGCTCGGCGAGCTGGGCCACCCGCTCGAGTCCCACCAGGGCTTCCGCGATGCGGGAAGGATCGGCTTGGCCCAGCGCGGTGTAGGCCTCGATCGCCGTGCCGAAATGCCGCTCCCGGAGGGCCGCGCTCCCCAGCTTGGCCCACACTGCCGCTCCTCCCCCGCTCTTGAGCGCGGCGCGATACTCCGCCACGGCGGTCAGGAACCGGCCCTCGCGATAGGCGTGGTCGCCCAGCCGCTCGTGGTCCGCTGCCGCGGACGCGCAAGCTCCCAGGAAGATCCCCGCCACGACCAGTCGACCGTTCACCCCGTCAATCGCTCCGCCATGGCCAGGTAGGCTCCGAGGCGGGGATCCTGGGGCCAGCGGCCTAACCCGCGACGCCACAGATCCCGGGCGGCGGCCGCGTCGCCGGCGAGGTAATGGGCCAGCCCGAGCAAGGCGACCGCGTCGCGGGAATCGGGATGCCCGGCCACCATGGTCTCCAGCTCCTCGCGCGCCTCGAGCGGCCGGCCGGCCTCGAGCAACAGCCGCGCGAGCCGATAGCGGAGATCGTGGAAGCGGGGCCCCAGGTCCAGCGCGCGCCGGTACTGCTCAATGGCCTCAGGCAGCGCCCCGGCCGCAGCGTACGCTTCGCCCAGCGCGGCGTGCTGATTGGCCAGCCGAGCCGCATCGGCCCGCGAGAGCCCGCCCCCGGCGCCGTTCCCTTCGGCAAGGGCCGCGCGAAACGCCGCCTCCGCCTCATCGCCTCGACCCAGCTCGGTGAGCACAATGCCGCGATGCAGATGCGCTTCGAGATACCGCGGATTCAGGGCGAGCGCGCGATCGAACTCCTGGAGCGCCTGCTCATGCCGGCCCAGGAAGGCGAACGCCAGCCCCAGCAACTGGTGGGCATCGGCGAACGAACGGCCGTCGGCCAGCACCGCTTCGAGAAGGTGTACGGCGCCGTAGTAATCCTGGACCGCAATCCGTTCGCGCGCCTGGACCAGCAAGTGTTCGGCGCTGACCTGCATGGAGGAAAGATAACCGCGATGCTACCTTCAACATATTCGACCGGCCATGTACACTTCTCCTCTATGCCGCGCAAGACCATCGTCGTGACTGGCGGAGCCGGGCACGTGGGCTCGCATGTCATCGAGTTGCTGGTCGCGGAGCCGGAGCACCGAGTCATCTCGATCGATAACTACTGCAACGGCCGGGAGGAAAACCATATCGCCGGAGCCGAGTACCGGCGCGGTCACACGAAAGACATCGAGCAGCTTCTCCCGGAAACGCCGGACCTCGTCTATCACCTCGGGGAATACGCCCGGATCGCTCCCTCCTTCGAAGACGTGTCCCTGGTGTATGACCTGAATATCGTCGGCACCTTTGCCGTCGTGGAGTTTTGCCGTTCGCGCCGGGTCTCGAAGCTCGTGTATGCGGCGTCGGGTACCCGATTCGCTATCGAAGGCGATGGCCGGCATCAGAGTCCCTACGCATTCACCAAGGCGGTGAACGTCGATCTGATCAATGATTACGGCCGCTGGTACGGCCTGCCCTACGCGATCTGCTACTTCTACAACGCCTATGGTCCGCGCGAGCGGGGTGACTCCAAGTACGCGACCGTGATCGCCAAGTTCGAGCAACAATACCTGCGAGCCGAGCCGCTGACCGTCGTGGCTCCCGGTACCCAAAAGCGCGCCTTCACGTATGTGAAGGATCTAGCCCGCGGCATCATTCTGGCGGGGGAGAAGGGCGCCGGTGACGGATATGCCCTGGGGGCCAACCAGAGCTACTCGGTACTCCAGATCGCTCAGGCGTTCGGGGGCCCCATCGAAACCATCGATGGCTATGCCGGCCGGGCCGAATCACTCAACGACCCTACCAGGGCACGAGACCTGGGCTGGAGCCCTACGCTCGACGTGATGGATTACATCCAGGAGTTCGTCCGCACCCACCCCCGGGGCTCGGGGATCTCCCCCGCCCGGGCGACCCGGTAAGACGGGAACCCCCAGTCCGCCGAGACCGATCGCAGAGCCGCCCTCCGCCCGGGGGGACGAGCCCTCTCACCGGATCGCGCGGTCGCTTGCGGTAGCGCGGTTCCCTCTCCCGATGCCGGAGTACTCGAACCCGAGCTGCCGCAAGGTTTCGGGATCGTAGAGATTCCGGCCATCGAAGATCACCGGATGCCGGAGCAACCCCCGCATGCGCTGGAAATCCGGATTGCGATACACCAGCCACTCCGTGACCACCACGAGGGCGTCGGCGCCGGACAACGCGTCGTAGGGATCGGCCGCATAGTGAATGCGCTCGCCATAGAGACACTGCGCCACCGGGATGGCCTTGGGGTCGTGGGCGCGCACCGCACCCCCGGCCGCAAGGATTCCATCGAGGAGCGGAATTGCCGGACTTTCCCGCATGTCGTCGGTCTCGGCCTTGAACGCCAGGCCCCAGACGGCGACCTGGCGCCCCGCGAGCGACGAGCCCAGGCGGGCGAGGAGGCGTTCGAGCAGCACCCGTTTCTGACGGTGGTTCACCGCTTCGACCGCATCGAGCAGGGTCGGCTCCATGCCGAGCTCGCGGGCGGTATTGACGAACGCCCTGACATCCTTGGGAAAACAGGACCCGCCATAGCCCGGCCCGGGGAACAGAAAGGCGCTCCCGATGCGGCGATCCGTCCCGATCCCCTGCCGTACCAGCGACACATCGGCGCCGACCCGGTCGCAGAAGTCGGCGATCTGATTCATGAACGAGATCCGGGTGGCCAGCATCGCATTGGCGGCGTACTTGGTCACTTCGGCCGATGCGATGTCCATGAACAGGATCGGATTGCCGGTCCGCACGAACGGTGCGTAGAGGGCGCTCATCACCTCCCGGGCTTCCTGGCTGTCCACCCCCAGCACGACGCGGTCGGGCTTCATGAAATCCTCGATCGCGGCCCCCTCCTTCAGGAACTCGGGGTTGGAGCAGAGCTCGAAGCGCTCGCGGGTCTGGGAGCGGATCGCGGTCCTAACCCGCTCCGCGGTACCGACCGGCACGGTGGACTTGGTGACGACGATCTTCGGCTCGTTCATGAGCTCGCCGATCGTGCGGGCCACCTCGACGACCTGCCGGAGGTCGGCGTTCCCATCGCCATCGGGCGGCGTCCCCACGGCGATGAAGATGACCCGGCCGTGCCGGACTGCGTCGCCCAGATCGGTGGTGAACCGGAGGCGTCCCTCGGCCTGGTTCCGCACGATCAGCGGCTCCAGGCCCGGCTCGTAAATGGGGACGTCATTCCGCTGCAGCCGGCGGATCTTGGCCGCATCCACATCGGCGCAGAGGACGTCGTTGCCGGTCTCGGCGAGGCAGGCGCCCGCCACGAGGCCGACATAGCCGCTCCCGATGATCGTCACCTTCACGACGCGGACCTCCTAACCCGCAGCGCGTTCCGGGTATCAACGACCAGCCGGGCATGGCGGCGGACCTCCTCGTAATCGATGGTGGAGTGGTCCGTCACAATCACCACGCAATCGGCCCGGCTGAGCGCGGCGGCGTCGAGCGGGACCGACGCGTAGCGGCGGCCATCCTCCTCGAATTCGGAGACGTACGGATCGTGATAGCGCACCGACGCGCCGTGCTGCTCCAGCAGCTGGATGATGTCGAGCGCCGGGCTTTCCCGGAGGTCATCGATGTCCTTCTTGTACGCGACGCCCAGCACCAGCACCTGCGACCTCCGCACCGCTTTGCCCACCTCGTTCAAGGCGTCGGCGACCTTGCGCACCCAGAACGCCGGCATCTCGGTATTCACTTCGCCGGCCAGGTCGATGAAGCGGGTCTTGTAGTTGAGCCCTCGCATCTTCCACGCCAGGTAATGGGGATCAATCGGGATACAATGCCCCCCCAGACCCGGCCCTGGCGTGAATTTCATGAAGCCGAACGGCTTGGTGGCCGCCGCGTCGATCACCTCCCAGACATCCACCCCAAGCTTGTCGCAGACGATGGCCATTTCGTTCGCCAGGCCGATGTTCACGCTGCGAAAGGTGTTCTCCAGCAGCTTGACCAGCTCGGCCGCTTCGGTGGTCGAGACCGGCACCAGGGTCTCGATGGCCGGCTGATAGAGCGCGCACACTACCCGGAGGCAGTCGGGCGTGATCCCACCCACCACCTTCGGCGTGTTACGGGTCTGATACACCGGGTTGCCCGGATCCACCCGCTCCGGGCTGAAGGCAAGGAAGAAGTCCTGCCCGACCTTGAGTCCCGTGGACTCCAGCGCCGGCAGGAGAATCTCCCGCGTCGTGCCGGGATAGGTGGTGCTCTCCAGGATGATCGCCTGCACCGGCCGGAGCGCTTGCTTCACCGTCCCGGTCGCGGCGACGATGTAGCTCACGTCCGGATCCTTGAACTTGGAAAGCGGCGTGGGCACGCAGATCGAAATCGCGTCCGCTTCCTTGAGCCGGCTTCCGTCGGTGGTGGCTTCGAACCGGCCGGCCCGCAGGATGGCCTGGAGCTCGGCGTCGGAAACGTCTTTCACGTGCGAATGCCCGGCATTGAGCCCGGTCACCACTCGCGGCTGTACGTCGTACCCCAGCACTCGGTACCCGGCGTTCGCAAGCTCCACGGCGAGCGGAAGGCCGACGTAGCCCAGGCCCACCACGCCGAACAACACATCGCGCGACTGCGCCTTCGCGATGAGCTGGTCCGCAGCACCCATCAGGACCTGCCTCCGGAGAATTCCAGCACGGCTTGCACGACCGTCTCCTGTTGCTCAGGGGTAAGCTCCGGATAGACCGGCAAGGACAGCACCTCGGCCGTCGCCGCTTCCGCCTCGGGAAGGCTTCCCGGCCGGTAGCCCAGATGGGCAAAGCAGGGCTGCAGGTGGAGCGCGAGGGGGTAGTAGACCGCACATCCAATGCCGCGGGATTCGAGATGCGCCCGGAGGGCATCTCGGCGCGGTACCCGGATCGTGTACTGGTGAAAGATCGGCTCGTTGGCGGGATCGATCGCGGGGGGGACGACGGCGCCCTGACCCGCGAATCGCGCATCGTACCAGGTCGCCCGCTCCCGCCGCGCGGCACTCCAGCCGGCCAGGAACGGCAACTTGGCAAGCAGGACGGCCGCCTGGATCGTATCGAGCCGGCTGTTGGTTCCGACTTCGTCGTGGTAGTACTTGCGCAACCCGCCATGCACGCGCAATCGGCGCAGCCGCTCGGCCAGGGCATCGTCCTGGGTCAACATCATTCCGCCGTCGCCCCAGGCGCCGAGATTCTTGGTAGGGAAGAACGAGAGACTTCCCACCCAGCCGGCTTCGCCGGCCCTCCGCCAGGCGCCGCGGAAATTGCGGCGTGCCCCGATGGCCTGGGCGGCATCCTCGATGACCGGGATTCCCCGCGGCTCGGCTAGGTCGAGGATCGCTTCCATGGGCGCCATCTGACCGAACAGATGCACCACGATGATGGCCCGAGTGCGCGGGGAAACTGCCGCGGCCACCGCCGCAGGGGACAGGTTGAAGGTCTTCCGCTCGATGTCCACGAAGACCGGGGTCCCGCCGGCATTGGCCACCGCGGTGGCGGTCGCCCCCATCGTGAAGGCGGGCAGGATCACTTCGTCGCCGGGATTGAGGTCAAGCGCCCTGAGTGGCAGCAGAAGAGCGTCGGTGCCGCTCGCGCAGCTGATCGCATGCTGAGTATGGGACAGCCGAGCGATCGCATTCTCGAGCTCGAGGACTTCCGGGCCCAGGATGAACTGCTGCCGCTCAATGACCGCCTGCACCGCGGGCATCACCTTTTCCCGGATCGCGGCGTATTGGGCCTGCAAATCGATCAGCGGGACCTGGATGGCGGCGGGGGCCCGGCTCATCGAGCGGACTCCCCGGAAGCCAGGTGACCGTCAGTCTCACGATACCGACGCCCGCACGCCTCGCAGACCCGGACCCGATCGTCCCCCGGGCCCACGCGAGGCAACCGAACCCCGCAGCGGCACACCCAGCCGGCCCGTCTTGCGGGCACCCCGAGCATCAGCGCATAGGGCGCAACATCACCCCGCACCACGGCGCCCGCGCCGATGAAGGCGTACTCCCCGATGGTGGCGCCGCACACGACGGTCGCATTGGCACCGATGGTGGCCCCGTGCCGGACCAGGGTGGGCTGATACGCCTCCTTCCGCGAGATCTCGCTCCGCGGGTTAACCACGTTGGTGAATACACAACTCGGGCCGCAGAACACCTCGTCCTCCAGGACCACGCCCTCGTACACCGAGACGTTGTTCTGGATCTTCACGTGGTTCCCGATTCGTACCCCCGGCATGATGACCACGTTCTGGCCGAGCACGCAGCGCTCCCCGATCACCGCACCGGGCATCACGTGGCAGAAGTGCCAGATCTTGGTCCCCGCGCCGATTTGGGCTCCCTCGTCCACGTAGGAAGACTCGTGGACGAACCCGCCAGGGGCGACGCCTGGCCTCTCACCGCTCACCGCTCACCTCTCATCTCTCACCTTTGACGCTCCCGTCCGGCTCGATCAATTTGACCTCCGGCTCGAGGGCAACCCCGAACCGCCCCTGCACGACCTCGCCCGCTTTTCCGATCAGCGCCCGCACGTCCGCTGCGCTTGCTCCGCCCGTATTGACAAAATAGTTCGCGTGAAGCTGGGAGACCTCGGCGCCCCCGACCTGGGTTCCTTTGAGACCCGCCGCCTCGATCAACGAACCCGCGGTCCAGGGTCGCTCGTATCCCGCCGGGCGAAGCGAAAGGTCGGGATTCTTGAACACACTCCCGCAGCACGGCTGACTGAACGGGGTTCCCTGCTGCCGCCACGCAAAGAGCCGTTCGACCTCCGCGTCGAGCTCCGCGGATTCCCCGGGTCGAAGCTGGACCTCGACTTCCAGGACGAGCACGTTGGCAAGACCGCTGCGACGATAGCTGAAGGGAATCTCCCGGGCCGCAATCGTCCGGACGGCTCCGGAGAAATCTGCCACGGTCACGGCCACCGTCACATCGGCCCACTGGCCGCCGTGACACCCGGCGTTCATGATGATCCCGCCGCCGACCGTTCCCGGGACCCCCACCATCAAGTGCAAACCGGCCCAGCCCTGCTTCGCAGTCCGGCGGGCGGCGAGGGGAGCCGGGAGGCCCGCGCCGAACCACCAGCGATCTCCCTCGTCACGAACCGCATCGAGGCCCTTGCCCATGCGAATCACCAGTGCGTCGAGCCCCTCGTCGGGCAGCAGGACATTGGACCCGAGACCGAGGGGAAACACCGGGACCCCGCCGCGGTGCGCCTTCCGGAGCGCCGTCGCGGCGTCATCCGGTGAGGCGGGCAGGAACAGCGTCGCCGGCCCCCCGATGCGGTACGCGCTAAAGCGGGCCAGGGGGGCCTCGGATTTGACTTCGCCCCGAACCGCCTTTCGCAGGGCCGCGACGAAGCGGGGATCGCGGGCGGTCACGCCCGCTGCTCGGCGAGAAGGCTGCGGGTTAGGGCGTGCCATTCCTGCAAGGGACGGACGGTAGCGCTCCCGGCGCGCATCGCTTCGATCGCCTCGCCCGCCGCGGCCGCGGCGGCAAGGGTCGTGGTATACGGCACCCGGTGCAGCAGCGCCGCCTGGCGCAGGACCTTGTCGTCCTGCTGGGTGAGCTTGCCCAGCGGGGTGTTGATCAGGAGCTGAACCTGACCCGATCGCAGCAGATCCACCGCATTGGGTTGGCCCTCGTGGACCTTGCGCACGGGCTCGACCGGAATCGCTCGCTCGCGGAGGTGTCGTGCCGTCCCTTCGGTGGCCACGACCCGGAACCCCAGCTCGTGGAACCGCCGCACGATCGGAGTCGCGGCGGGCTTGTCGTGGTCGTTCACCGAGACGAAGAGCGTTCCGGCGAGCGGGAGCCCGCCGTCCGCGCTCACCTGGGCCTTGGCGAACGCCAGCGAAAAACTCTCTGCGATCCCCATGACTTCGCCGGTGGAGCGCATCTCGGGCCCGAGCAGCAAGTCCACGCCGGGCAGCTTGAGGAACGGGAAGACCGCTTCCTTCACGCCATAGTAGGGTTGGGCCACCTCTTCGGTGAGGCCCAGATCCTCGAGCCGCTGTCCGACCATGACCGCAGCTGCCATGGTGGCCAGCGGAATCCCGGTGGTCTTGGAAACGAAGGGGACCGTGCGGGAGGCGCGCGGGTTCACTTCCAGCACATAGACCGTCCCGTCCTTGATGGCGTACTGGACGTTCAGCAACCCCACGACGCCAAGCCGGTCGGCGAACGCTCGAGTGCAGCGCCGCATCTCGTCGATCTGCGCCTCGGTCACGAGATACGGCGGCAGGACGCAGGCCGAGTCGCCCGAATGAATCCCCGCGCCCTCGATGTGCTGCATCACGCCGCCGATCACGCATCGCCGGCCATCCGCAATCGCATCCACGTCCGCTTCGAAAGCCTCTTCCAGGAATCGATCGATCAAGACGGGGTATCCAGGAGCCACCCGTTCGGCCTCGGCGAAGAAGGCGGTGAGCGAAGCCGCATCGTACCCGATCTGCATGGCCCGGCCGCCTAACACGTACGATGGCCGAATGAGGACCGGGTACCCGATCCGTTCCGCCTCCCGCAGGGCTTCGGCGAGCGAGCGCGCCGTCCCATTGGCCGGCTGGGCGATCCCCAGCTCTCGCGCGATCGCCTCGAACCGGCCCCGATCCTCCGCCGCATCGATCGCCTCGGACGGTGTCCCCAGGAGAGGAACCCCGGCGGCCTCCAGTCCCTTGGCCAGGCGGAGCGGGGTCTGCCCGCCGAGCTGCACCACGACGCCAAGCGGGCGTTCGAGCTGCACGATCTCGAGCACGTCCTCGAGGGTGAGCGGCTCGAAGTAGAGCGCGTCGCTCATGTCGAAGTCGGTCGAGACCGTTTCGGGGTTGGAGTTCACCATCACGGTGCGGTAGCCCATCTCGCGGAAGGCCAACACAGCCCGCACGCAGCAGTAGTCGAACTCGATGCCCTGCCCGATTCGATTCGGGCCGCTCCCCAGGATGATCACGGTACGGTTGCCCTGGGGGCCGATCTCGTTCTCCTCGTCGTACGACGAATAGAGGTACGGGGTCGCCGAGGGGAATTCGCCCGCGCAGGTATCCACCATCTTGTAGGCTGGCCGAATGCCCAGGGCGTGGCGCCGGTCACGGATTTCCGATTCGCTTACGCCGATGAGATCGGCGAGCTGCCGGTCGCTGAAGCCCAGCCGCTTCATTTTACGAAGGGCCGCTGCTTCGGCGGCAGGGCCGCCGGACGGCAGGACGGCAGGCGGACCCGACTCACCGGCCGTCTTGCCGTCTTGCCATCCCGCAACCGATCCTGCCGTCTTGCCGTCCTGCCGTCCTGCAACCTGTTCCGCCACCCACTCCCGTTCGGCTTCGACGAGCTCCCCCAGCTGCGCGATGAACCACGGATCGATATCGCTGGCTCCGGCGATCGCGTCGATTTCGATACCCGCGAGCAGTGCACGCTTGATCTGGAACAGCCGCTCCGGCGTCGGGACCGAGATGGCGGCCAGCAGCGCTTCGGGCGAGTCGTCGGTCAGCCGGTCGTCGACCAGCGTTTCGCCGATAGTCCAGCCCGGACGGCCGATCTCGAGCCCGCGAAAGCCTTTCTGGATCGCCTCCTTGAAGGTCCGGCCGATCGCCATGACTTCGCCGACCGATTTCATTTGGGTGGTGAGGACCGGATCGGCCGAGGGGAACTTCTCGAACGCGAAGCGGGGAATTTTGGCCACGACATAGTCCAGCACCGGCTCGAACGAGGCCGGGGTCGTGCGGGTTATGTCGTTCGGCAGCTCGTCCAGCCGGTATCCCACGGCGAGCTTGGCGCCGATGCGTGCGATCGGGAAGCCGGTAGCCTTGGAGGCCAGCGCCGATGAACGGGAGACCCGCGGGTTCATCTCGATGGTGAGCTGCTCGCCGGTGTCCGGATGCACCGCGAACTGCACGTTGCAGCCCCCCGCCTCCACCCCGACCTCCCGGATGATCCGGATCGCGGCGTCGCGCATGACCTGGTATTCCCGATCGGACAAGGTCATCGCCGGCGCGATGGTGATCGAGTCGCCGGTATGGACCCCCATCGGGTCGAGATTCTCGATCGAGCAGATGATCACCACGTTGTCGGCCCCGTCGCGCATGACCTCGAGCTCGAACTCCTTCCAGCCCAGGACGCTTCGCTCGACCAGTACCGATCCGACCGGGGAGAGCGCCAGCCCGTGCCGCAGCCGCTCCTCGAATTCCCGGGGATCGTGGGCCACCCCGCCGCCGGTCCCGCCCAGGGTGTACGAAGGACGCAGGATCGCCGGGAAACCAATCCGCTCCACCCCGGCGAGCCCCTCCTCCAGGGTCGTCACCGTTTCGCCCTGAGGGATGGCCAGCCCGATCCGCCGCATGGCCTGGGCGAATTCCAGGCGGTCCTCCGCGATCCGGATGGCCCGCTCGTTGGCCCCGATGAGCTCGACCCGGTAGCGGGTTAGGATACCTGCCCGGGCCAGCGCCATCGCCACGTTCAGCGCGGTCTGCCCGCCCATCGTGGGAAGCAGCGCATCGGGCCGCTCCCGCGCGATGATCTTCTCGACCCACTCCGGCGTGATCGGCTCGATATAGGTCCGGTCCGCCATTTCCGGATCGGTCATGATGGTCGCGGGATTCGAATTCACCAGGATGACCCGGTAGCCCTCTTCCCGGAGCGCCCGGGCCGCCTGAGTGCCGGAATAGTCGAATTCCGCCCCCTGGCCGATCACAATCGGCCCCGAGCCGATCAGCAGGATGGAGGAGAGATCAGTCCGCTTGGGCATCCAGAAGGTCCCTGAGAGTCTGGTCCAGAGAAATCTGCGGGGTCCACCCCGTCGCGGCGCGGAGCTTGGTCGGGTCGCCCACCAGGTGCCGAATGTCGGAGCGACGGAGCAGCCGGGCATCCGGCTCGGCCGTCACGCTCCACCCGACCAGCTGCTGCATCCGCGCCAGCAGCTCACCGACGGCGTGTCCGGTACCCGACGCCACGTTGTACACTTCGCCCGGCGTCCCTTGGAGGACGAGCGCGACATACGCGGCGGCGACATCGCGCACGTCCAGGAAGTCGCGCACGACGTCGAGGTTGCCGGTCTTGACGACCGGGGCGCCCACCCGTTTGGCAACCGTAAGCCGGCCGGCCAGCGCGGGCGCCACGAAGCGAATGTCCTGCTTCGGACCGGTGTGCGGAAACGCTCGCGCGATGATGGCGCGCAACCCGGTCCGGCAGGCCACCTCGAGCACCGCGACCTCCGCACCGAGCTTGCTCGCCGCATAGGGAGAACAGGGCCTCGGCAGATCGGTTTCGTGCCGCGGCCGGCCCTCTCCCATCCCGTAGACCTCGCCGGTCGAGGCCAGCAGCAGCAGGGGATCGGCCCCGCCGGTCCGCCAGGTGCCGAGCACTTCCGCCAGCCTCGCAGTGCCGGCCGCGTTGATCTCCCACGCGAGACCGGGGTCATTTCGCGCTTCGCTCCCCGAAGCCATCGCCGCGAGATGAAAGACGGCGTCCCAATGACCCTGCACCGCCGCGTCGACCGAAGGGCGAGATTGGAGTTCCATTTCCCGCCACTCGATCCGCTCACTCTCCGCCGGCGTGAGTACCGGAGAAGGTTTGCTCCCCGGACGGCAGGTCGCCACCACCGCGTGGCCATCTCTGAGGAGTCGGCGGGCGAGCCACCCCCCGACGAACCCGTCCCCCCCGGTGACCAGGACCCTCACGATGCGGCGTGCCGACGCCGCTCGCCTAGCCGGGCCAGATCGGCGTCCACCATCATCTTGACCAGCTCCGTGAATCCCAGGGCTGGGGCCCAGCCGAGTTCCGCCCTGGCTTTGGCCGGGTCGGCTTGCAGCAGATCCACCTCCGCGGGCCGGATCAGCGCGGCATCGCTCGCTACATACTTGCGCCAGTCCAGGCCTACGTGGCCGAAGGCGATCTCCACCAGCTCCCGCACGCTACGGGTGACCCCGGTGCCGATCACATAGTCGGTGGGCTCCGGGCGCTGGAGCATTCGCCACATCGCGTCAACGTAATCCCCCGCGAAGCCCCAGTCGCGCCGGGCCTCGAGGTTGCCGAGCCGAAGCTCGGTCGCAAGGCCGAGCCGGATCCGCGCCGCGCCGTCGCTCACCTTGCGGGTTACGAATTCCATCCCTCTCCGAGGCGACTCGTGATTGAATAGGATCCCGCTCACCGCATACATCCCATAGGACTCCCGATAGTTCACCGTAATCCAATGGCCGTACACCTTGGCCACTCCGTAGGGAGAGCGCGGATAGAACGGGGTCCCCTCGTGCTGGGGCGACTCCCCTACCTTGCCGAACATCTCGGAGGAGCTCGCCTGATAGAACCGGGCCTGGGGATGCACCAGCCGGATCGCCTCGAGCATGCGGGTTACCCCAAGCGCGGTGAACTCCCCGGTGAGCACCGGTTGAGTCCACGAGGCGGGGACGTAGGACTGCGCGGCAAGATTGTAGACCTCATCCGGCCGCACCTCCTGCATCGCCATGGTGAGGGAATGCTGGTCGAGCAGATCACCGGTGACGATGGCGATCCGGTCGAGCAGGTGCTCGATCCGCTCGAAGGAGTGATGGCTGGTACGCCGTACCATCCCCACCACCTCGTACCCCTTCGCGAGCAGGAACTCGGCGAGGTACGAGCCATCCTGGCCGGTGATCCCGGTGATTAGCGCGCGCATTCGGGGCGGACAGGGCGGACAGGGCGGACAGGGCGGACAAGGACACGCAAATACGCCGTCGCGATAACCGGGCGCGGACGCCCAGTTCGCCGGGTACGCCCTGCACGCCCTGTCCGCCCTACAAGTTGAGTCAACCGGCTCATCGAGTTAGGTTTCTGCCCGGAAAGTTAGTTAACCCTCGGAGTTGAGCACGAATGGCACGCATCTGCGCCGTCTGCGGTAAAGGCCCAACCGCGGGCAACCACGTGAGCCACGCGAACAACCGCGTGAAACGGCGCTGGTATCCTAACCTCCAGACCGTTCGTACCCTCGTGAACGGCCAGGTCCGCCGCATCCGGGTGTGTGCCCAGTGCATCCGCAGCAACCGGGTCGTCAAGGCTCCCGCAGCGGTCTCCTGAATGAAAAAACGGGGACCCATCGGGTCCCCGCCTGAGCGCCACGGCGCCGGCTCTCTCATTCCGTGAGGAGCTCGATTCGCGCGAGCTCGGCTCCATCGCCGGCGCGATGGCCGAGCTTGAGAATCCGCAGGTAGCCGCCGGGGCGGGCCGCAAAGCGCGGGCCGATCTCCCTGAACAGCCGGCCCAGAACTTCGCGATCCTTGATTCGTCGCTCGACCAGGCGTCGGGCGTGGAGGTCGCCCCGGCGGGCGAGGGTGATCAAACGCTCCGCATACGGCCGGAGCTCTTTGGCTTTGGCCTGCGTGGTGACGATGCCGTCATGACGGAACAGGCTCGCGGCCAGGTTCCGGAGCAACGCCTTCCGGTGGCTGGCGGTACGGGAAAGCTGGCGGCCCTTGGCGCGATGGCGCATCAGCCCTCGCTTCCGGTCTCCGGCATCCTGGCGGTCTCCTCGCCTTCCGCGGGAGCAACCGATGTCTCGGCCCGAGCGTCCGGCCGGGCGACCACCAGGTCACCATCAACTTCCTCGAACGCCATCCCGAAGCGGAGCCCTTCGCGCTGGAGCAGATCGGCGATTTCCTCGATGGCCCGCTCGCCCACGTTCTTCACCTGGTCGAGCTGGCGCTCGTCCAGCTCCACCAGATCGCGCAGGGTGCGGATGTTGGAGTTCTTGAGCGAGTTGAGCGTCCGGACCGACAATCCGAGGTCGTCGATCAGCTTCTCGAGCTTGAGCCGGAGCCCGCTGGTTACCTTGGTGCCTTCCGCCGGCGCGGGCCGGGCCTGCGGCACCCGGCCGAAGTCGATGAAGAACCGGAAGTGCTCGGTGGCCAGGGCGGCCGCGTACGCGATGGCGTCCTCCGGACTGATCGTGCCGTTGGTCTCCACCATCACCGCGAGACGGTCGTAGTCGGTGCGCTGCCCCACCCGGGTCTCGCTCACCGTGAAATTCGCCCGCCGCACCGGATTGTAGATCGCATCGATCCGGATCACGTCCACGGGAAGCGACCGGTCGGTCGGATGCAGCTCGGCCTCCACATAGCCGCGGCCCTTGTTGACGTACAGGTCGCAGGAGATGTCCCGCGAATCCTGCACGGTGAAGAGGAGATGATCCGGATTCACGACCCGCACGCCGGCCGTCTCCTGAATATCCCGCGCGTGCACCGGTGCTTTCCCTTCCCGGCGGATGCGCAGAATGGCCTCGTCCTTGTCCTCATCGAGGACCAGGGTCAGTGCCTTGAGCCGCTGGATGATCTGGTGCACGTCTTCCAGGATGCCGGGGACGGTCTGGTGCTCGTGAACCACGCCATCCATGCGGAAGGCCCAGACCGCCGAACCGCGGAGCGAGGACAGCAGCAACCGCCGGAGCGCGTTGCCCAACGTGTAGCCGTACCCGCGCTCCAGCGGCTGCAGCCGGAACTCGGCGATATTGGGATTCTCGTCCCGCTTGGTCATTTCGACCATGAAGGGACGAACCAGGCCGGTCATGTCGATAGTCATGCGGGTACCGTTCTGATCACTTCGAGTAAAGCTCGACCACGAGCTGTTCCTGGGCATTCAGCGGAATCGTGTCGCGAGTCGGCACCATGGTGAGCCGGCCCGACGCCGTGTCGGTATCCACGTTGAGCCAGGAGATCGGCGCGCCCCGGGTCGCGCTCTCCAGCGCGAGCTTCACCGGAACCAGGTCGCGGCTTTCGGGGGCGATCCGGATTTCCTGGCCCGGCTTCACGCGGTAGGATGGGATATTCACGCGCTCACCGTTCACCTGCACATGGCCATGCCGCACCAGCTGGCGCGCCTGCTTGCGGCTGGTCGCGAAGTTCATCCGATACACGACGTTGTCGAGCCGGGTTTCCAGCGCTACCAGCAGGTTGGTGCCCTTGACGCCAGGCTCCTGGGTCGCCCGGTCGAAGGTGTTGCGGAACTGCCGCTCCGAAAGTCCGTAGATCCGCTTGACCTTCTGCTTCTCCCGGAGCTGGCGCGCATACTCGGAGAGCTTGCGTCCCCGTCCGCCGCTCGCTTGTCCGTGCTGCCCAGGGGCATAGGCGCGCCGCTCGACCGCACACTTCTCGGTGAGGCAGCGCGATCCCTTGAGGAACAGCTTCATCCCCTCGCGCCGGCAGAGCCGGCAAACCGGTCCGGTGTAGCGCGCCATCGCTCAGACCCGCCGACGCTTGGGAGGACGGCACCCATTGTGGGGAATCGGGGTGACATCCTTGATGGAGAGAATCTTGAGTCCAACCGAGGCCAGGGCTTGGATGGCCGACTCGCGACCGCTCCCCGGTCCCTGAACCAGGACATGCAACCGCCGAACCCCGAGGTTCATCGCCTCGCGCCCCACATTCTCGGCGGCGACGGTCGCAGCGAACGGCGTGCTCTTCTTGGAGCCCTTGAATCCGGCCTTCCCCGCCGTACCCCATGCGATGGCATTGCCGCGCGTATCAGTGATGGTGATGAGCACGTTGTTGAACGTAGCCGAGATGTGGGCGATGCCTTCGGCTTCCACCACCTTGCGGCCCCGCTTGGCCTTGGCCGGAGCAGCGGGCGCCGGGGAAGGAGCCCCCGTCGGGGGAGTCGGCTCGGGCGAAACGGGTTCGGTTGGAGTCGTCATTACTTCTTGGTCGCCTTCTTCTTGCCCGCGATGGCCCGGCGGGGGCCCCTCTTGGTGCGGGCGTTCGTGTGAGTGCGCTGGCCGCGGACCGGCAGGCCCTTCCGGTGACGGGAGCCCCGGTAGGTACCCACATCCATCAGCCGTTTGATGTTCATGGCCACCTCGGTGCGCAGGGCACCCTCCACCTTGACGCTCCGCTCGATCAATTGCCGGAGCCGCGCTACTTCGGCATCCGTGAGATCGCGAGTCCGGGTGTCCGGGTTGATCCCCGAATCCCCCAGCAACCGATTGCTGATGGGCCGGCCGATGCCGTAGATGTAGGTGAGAGCGATTTCGATGCGTTTGTCCCGCGGGAGATCAACGCCTGCAATACGCGCCATATCAACCCTGCCGCTGCTTGTGCTTGGGGTTGCGCTTGCAGATGACGCGAATCACCCCTTGGCGCTTGATCACCTTGCAGTGCTCGCAAATCGGCTTGACACTCGATCGAACCTTCACCGCGGATCTCCCGGAATCCGGTTAACGGGCAGCTTGGCAATTTAACTGGGGGTATCGGCGGGGCGCAAGGGGCGCCGCTCCAACTACTTAGGAGACCGCCGCAAGGAAGTCGTCCAGGGCCGTCGGAGGGTCTTTTGCGGTAAGGATCGGCCGGCCGACCACGAGGTGGCTCGCTCCGGCAAGGGCGGCTTCTCGAGGCCCGGCCACCCGGGCTTGATCGTTCACGTCATCCTGACGCCGGCGGATTCCCGGGACAACGATTAAAGCCTCGGGGCCAATAGCGCTCCGAACCCCTTGGATTTCGAGCGGGCTGCACACTACCCCCGCGAGTCCAGCTGACATCGCGGACCGGGCGAGGTTCATCACTGCATCACCCACAGATTTCACAGATTTCACAGATTCTTCTTGATGGATAGTCATTTCATCTGGGTAATCTGTCGGCAATATCCTCGAGGTCGACGTCAGTACCGTAACGCCCACTACGGCAAGGGACGCTCCCCCCGCGCGCACCGCGGCCTGCATCATGTCGCGACCACCCACGGTGTGTACCGTCACCATCCGAACGCCGAGGCCTGCCGCCGCCTGCACGGCCCCTCGCACCGTGTTAGGAATGTCGTGCCATTTGAGATCGAGAAACACCGCAAGGCCACGCCCCACGAGCTCTCGGACCAGCCCGGGACCGCCGTCGGCCGCCGTCATGAGGATCGGGCCCAGTTTGACCCAGCGAAGGCGGGGCAACCGGTCGAGCAGCCGGAGCGCGTCGTCGCGGGTCGGCAAGTCCAGCGCCAGGATTACCTGAGCCATCGTCTCAAGGGGTCCGAGTACTTGAAAGAACGCGGTTTTCGGCCCTGAAAGGAACTTCAATTACTCTGGCCCCTGGAAACTCGCTCGAGGTCTCGCACGATGCGCTCGGGCAGCCGTGGGTGGGCGAGCTGCGCGGTCCCGATCGCGACCAGGTCGGCGCCGGCCCGGAGGTATTGCCGCACGTCGTCGGCACTTCGGATCCCCCCGACCCCGATGATCCCCACCTCGGGTAGCCGCTCCCGGATGAGCCGGACCGCTTGCACCCCGATGGGGAGCAACGCGGGCCCGCTCACTCCTCCCTGCCCGTAACCCAGCCGCGGCGACTCGGGCCCATACAGGAATCCCGGCAAGGTGTTCACGGCGGTGATTCCAGCCGCGCCGGCCTCGGCGGCGGCCTGGGCCACGGCGGCGAGCTCCGGCAGCCCGGGCGCGAGCTTGGCAATGAGGGGCCTGCGGGTTACGCTGCGGCAGGACGCCACGACCCGGTGGGTGAGCTCCGGCACCGTGCCGAACTCGACGCCTCCGGCTTGCGTGTTAGGGCACGACAAGTTGAGCTCGTAGGCGGCAATCCCCTCGCAGGCCTCGAGCCCGGCGATCACCCGGGCGTATTCGCCTTCGGTAAACCCCACGATGTTGACGATGATGCGCGCCCGCGAGAGCTGCCGGGCGAACCAGGGAAGCTGGTCGGCTTTCACCCGGTCCAGGCCGGGATTGGCCAGCCCGACCGCGTTGAGCATCCCGCCCGGGAATTCGGCAACCCGGGGCGCCGGATGTCCGGGTCGGGGAAGCAGCGAGACGGCCTTGGTGACAATGCCCCCCAGGCGGTCGAGCGCCACCGTGTCGGCCAGCTCGGGTCCGAACCCGGCGGTTCCCGAGGCGAGCAGGATGGGATTCTGGAAGGACTGTCCGAAAACGGTGCGAGCGATCGGTTCCGAGTGAGCGGGCGCGGTCGGCGCGGGGCTCACTAGCGGCCGGCTGCCTGGCCTGGACTGCTGGTGACCCGTCCCTCCCCGATCTTGCGTTCGTACTCCCGGAGGTACCCGATGATCGCGTCGGCGATGGACGCCGCGAGGTTGCGCCGGGAGGTCCTGGAGGAGAGGAGGCGAGCGTCCTGCGCATTGGTGGCGAAACCGGTTTCGATCAGGATCGCGGGCCGCCGAGCGGTCGCGAGCACCATGAACCCCGCCTGCTTGACACCCAGGTTGGGGCCGGTATGTGCTTCGATGAGGTAGGACTGCACCAGCTCCGCGGCGCGGGCCGATTCTCGCAGATACTCGTTGAGCTGGAGGTCCTTGAGAATGAATTCCAGCTGACTGAGCTCGGCGTCGCTCTCCGCTGCCTCGAAGCGGATCGCCTCGTTCTCCATTCGCGCCACTCGGGCCGCGTCTTCAGTCCTGGCTTCGGCCAGAAAATAGGTCTCGAATCCGCGTACCCGCTCGGCGCCGGGCCGCGCCGGCATGGCGTTCACGTGGATACTCACGAACAGGTCGCAGTCGGCCCGGCAGTAGGGGCCGCGATCGCGGAGGGCGATCAGGGTATCCGAGTCGCGGGTCATGACGACCCGAACACCCTCGCGGCGCAGTTCCTCTCGCACCAACCGGGCAAGCGCCAGCGTGATGTCCTTCTCGTGGACGCCGCGAGGGAAATGACGACCGAGAGTGCCAGCGTCGGTACCGCCGTGACCGGCATCAATCGTCACGACATGCCCGGTGCGAAGGCCGTTCGGCAGCCGGTCATCCCCATTACTGGCCGGGCGGCCAACTCCTTTGGCGGCCTCAGGGCCATTGGAGACCGCAGCCACCGCTTGCCGGCCGTGATCCTGCAACCGGGCCTGGCCCGGATCGTAGCGGAACCGCGAGCCCAGCACCCGAGGCAAAACCTCGGCGAGGAACTGCAGCGGAACCTCCACCGTATCACGGCGAATCCAGGTAGAACCCGCCAGCGGCTCCACCCTGCCGTCCACCGCGAGGATCGGGGCGCCGGGATAGAGGCGGAAGGTTCGCCCGCTCAGGGTGACGTCGGCCCACCCGTCCCCCCGGGTTAGGCGCGCCTCCAGGGCGCGCACCAGATCGGGGGCGGCGAGGACCGGGCCAGCCACCGGATCGAGCCGAACGGGGACCCGGGCCTCGCCTCGCTCGCTGTGGATAACCACAACGGTCGGGACCAGCAAGGCGAGGAGCATCAGCGTCTGCCTCCCTTCAGCGCGCGGGCCATTTCGCGATCAGCGATCCGGCGCCGGAGGGTTTCCCGGCGATCGTGAAGCTTCTTCCCCCGGCCAAGGGCGAGGGCAATCTTGGCGCGACCTCGGCGGAAATACACTTCGAGGGGAATCAGGGTCAGCCCCTCCCGCTCGACCCCACCGATCAGGCGCTCGATCTCACGGCGGTGCATGAGCAGTTTCCGCGGGCGAACCGGCTCGGGATTCCAGCGGTTGCCCTGCTCGTACGGGGTGATGTGCATCCCTTCGAGCCACACCTCCCCGCCCCGCACGCGAGCATAGGCCTCCTTGATCGAGGCTTTACCATTCCGCAGGCTCTTGACTTCGGTTCCGGTCAGCACGATCCCCGCTTCCCAGGTGTCGAGCAAGTGGTAGTCGTGCGAGGCCCGCGGATTTCGTGCCACGGTGGTGCGATTCTGGGCGGTGGGCGTGCTGGGGTTTGCGCTCATAAGTGCCGCGAGAACCGCAAGATAGGACTTCCCCTCACCCCCGGCAACGCGGTGCTTGCCGCACGATGCAACGGGGCACTACCTTTGGCCGCGCGCCGAAGTGGTGGAACTGGTAGACGCGCTGCGTTCAGGGCGCAGTGGGCGCAAGCCCGTGGGGGTTCGAGTCCCCCCTTCGGCACTCTTTTCCCTTTTCACTCAGTATCTCGCCATCCCAGGGTCCACCTCCGCCGCCCACTGATCGATCCCACCTGCCAGACTGCGGGCCTTGAATCCCGCGCCTTGCAGGAGCTGCTGCGCCATGAGGGAGCGCTTGCCTTTGTGACACACCGTCACGATCTCCTCGTGGGGGCTCAACTCGGCCAGCCGGCCGGGGAGCTCACCGAGAGGCACCAGCCGGCTGCCCGGAATCCGGGCGATCTCCCACTCCCACGGCTCACGAACATCAAGCACCACCAACCCATTCCCCCCCTCCCCGGCCGCCGCGAGCTCAAGGGCGGTGATCTCGGCGCCGGCGGGGGCGGCGGAATCCGGCACGCCGCAGTAGGCCTCGTAATCGATCAGGCGGGTTAGCGTCGGCGCGTCACCGCACGCCGCACAGGCCGGGTCGCGGGAGACGGCGAGCTCACGAAACCTAACCCGCAGCGCGTCGATCAGCAGCAGCCGGCCGACCAGCGACTCGCCCGTCCCAAGGATCCATTTGATTGCCTCCAGGGCCTGGAGGCTGCCCACCACACCGGGCAGGACGCCGAGCACACCGGCTTCGGCGCAATTCGGCACCAGATCGGGCGGCGGCGGCTCTGCGAAGAGACAGCGGTAACAGGGCCCGGCCCGGCCCGGCGCCGCGAATACCGACACCTGGCCGTCGAACCGAAAGATGCTGCCGTACACGTACGGCTTGCCGAGAAGAACCGACGCGTCGTTGACGAGATAGCGGGTCGGAAAGTTGTCGCTGCCGTCGATCGTGAGGTCGTACCGGCCCAGGAGGTCGAGCGCGTTGGCGGACCCCAGACGCACCGGGTGGAGCTCTACCCGGACCTGGGGGTTCAGGTCGAGGAGGCGCTCGCGCGCCGACTCGGTCTTGGGACGCCCGATGGCCCCGGTCCCGTGGAGGACCTGCCGCTGCAGGTTGCTCAGCTCCACGGCATCGGCGTCCACGATGCCGAGCGTGCCGACCCCCGCAGCCGCCAGGTAAAGCGCCGCCGGAGATCCTAACCCGCCAGCCCCGACGATGAGCACCCGGGCCGCCGCCAGCCGCTCCTGGCCGGCCGGTCCCACCTCGGGAAGAATGAGGTGGCGGGCATAGCGTACCAGCTCGGCGGGTCCCAGCACGGACGGCGAAGCGCCCTAACGGGTCGGGGCAGTAGTGAGCGGGACGAAAACCGGTGCGGGGGGATGTTCCTTGACCAGGTCGGCCAGCGTAATGCCCGACAGAAAATCATCGATCCGGCGCTGGAGGGCGTACCAGACCGGCCGGATCGAGCAGCCATTGGCGGGGTCGCATCGCTCGGAATCGACCGGGTGGGCGGTGCAGTTGGGCTCGAAGGTTTGGTGCTCGCACGCTGCCATCACGTCGCGCACGGTGATCTGCGCCGGTTCCCGGGCCAGCAGGTAGCCACCGCGAGCCCCCCGGACACTCTCCACCAGCCCTCCCCGGCGGAGCCGCAGCAGGATCTGCTCGACGTAGTCGGGGGGAAGCCGCTCTTCTTCCGAAAGCTCGCGGGCGGCCACCGGCCCCTTCCCCCGGCGCCGGGCCAGGTGGAGCGCAAGGATGAGGCTGTACTCGGTCCAAGTCGTCACCCGCATGGGGGGAAATATCCTGCCGAAGGAGAGGGTGGACAAGCTCGGCCTCTCGGCGCTCGGCACCCGGGGTCGGCAGGCGGGTAGGGGGGTAGGTTATGGGGACGATGTCGAGACGCGGCAGTATCGTGCTGGCGGCGGCCATGCTGGCCGCCGTGGCGAAGGCCGGGGCTCAGGCACTCATCGCGGCGCCGGGAGGCGTCCTTGCCGGCCTGGTCCGGGACAGCATCTCCGGCTCGCCGGTGGGGTACGCGCTGGTGGTGCTCGACGGAGGCAACCAGCGGGTATTCGCTTCGGAGGCGGGAAGATTCTCGCTGAGCGGCCTCGCTTCGGGACCGGTCACCCTGCGGGTTCAGCAGATCGGGTATCAGGGTGTGGCGCTCCGTCTGGTTCTCGACACCCAGGCGGCAGCTCCCGCAGCGCTCACGGTTTCGCTGGTTCGCCAGCCATTCGTGCTGCCCGATGTCATCGTGTCGGATGGCTGTCCCAACGCCGAGCTGGGTGCGGGCGAGAGCGGGACCATTCTCGACGAGGCCTTCAAGAACGCGGAACGGCTGCTGACGCTTCAGCAGAACTATCCGTATCGGAGCTCGATGGAACAGGTGACTGTCATTCTCGATGCCAACAACATCGCGCTAACCCGGCAGGTCGATACGATCAGAATCGACAGCAAAACAACCAGTAGCTATCAGAAGGGGAAGGTGCTGCGGTACGTGCGCTCGCTGGAGTGGGGCCGCCCGATTCTCCGGGAGCACGCGGTGTATTTCCAACCGGCCGACCTGGCCGGGAATGAATTCCGCCGGCACCACTGCTTCTGGTATGCCGGGCCAGACAGCGTCGAGGGGTTTCCAGGGTACCGGATCGACTTCCGCCCGGTCGCGTCGGTCAGGACGCCGGACTGGGCCGGATCGCTGATCATCGACTCGGCGGCAATGCACATCCTCCGTTCCGATGCCAGGCTGGTGAACCTGCCGCGGAACGGGACCGCGTTTCGATCGGCGGAGTGCACGGTCACCTACGTTCAGTTCGCTCCGACCCTGGTCCACGAATATCGGGCCACCTGCAACACCACCCACAATTCGCGACCCCCAACCTCATCGGTGCGATACTGGCGCCTGCTGGAGCACGCGTTCCTGGAACGGAGACCGCAGGGCCCGGACCAGCCGCCACCACGACAGCCCTAACCCGCGCGAATCACCCGCCTCCCGGTTCCCCTTTCCCGCCCGGCACGCCGAGCTCGGTCATCGCGCGGAGATCCAGGACCTCTTCCAAGTCCCGCCCGGCCAGGAGGCCCCGCTGGATCACCAGGTCCCGCACCGTGAGGCCGCGGGCCAGCGCCTCCTTGGCCAGCCGGGCCGCCTCGGCGTATCCAATCCGCGGCGCCAGCGCGGTGACCAGCGCGGGACTCTGCTCCAGCCACCAGGCGCACCGGGCCGGGTCGGCCTCGATCCCTCGCACGCAGCGCTCGTCGAACACCCGGCTCGCGTTGGCGAGGATGATGAGCGCGAACAGCAGGTTGTGCGCGATCACCGGCATCATCACGTTCAGCTCGAGCTGCCCGGCTTCCGACGCCAGCGCCACGGTTTGGTCCAGCCCCAGCACCTGCAAGCACACCTGATTCACCATCTCGGCGATCGAGGGATTGATCTTACCGGGCATGATGCTCGAGCCGGGCTGCACCGAGGGCAGCACGATTTCGGCGAGCCCGGTACGCGGCCCCGACGCGAGGAGGCGCACATCGTTGGCGATCTTGTTGAGATCGAGGACGTAGGCGCGGAGCGCGCCGCTCAGCGTGGCCAGGTCGCCCATGGACTGCATCAGCTGGACTCGATCGATGCCGGGCCGAAGGTCCATGCCCGTCAGGGCCCGCAGGTGCTCGACGATCCGCTGGGGATACGCGAGCTCGGCATTGAGTCCGGTCCCCACCGCCGTGCCCCCGATGTTGAGCTCCCGAAGCCATTCGGCGGCCTCCCCCAGCTTGGCCCGATGGCGGGACACGGTGTGCCCATACGCGGTGAATTCCTGGCCGAGCCGGATCGGGGTGGCATCCTGGAGATGGGTGCGACCGGCTTTGACCACGTCATCGAACTCGGCGCCTTTTGCCTGGAGCGACCCGGCCAGACCTTCCATGGCGTCGAGCAGCTGCGGCAGGGTGGCGAGCGTAGCCAGCCGAATCGCGGTGGGGATCACGTCGTTGGTGCTCTGTGCCATGTTGACGTGATCGTTGGGATGCACCGGCGCGTAGCTCCCTCGCGCCGCGCCGAGCAATTCGTTCGCCCGATTGGCCAGCACCTCGTTACAGTTCATGTTGTGGCTGGTACCGGCGCCGGCCTGATAGACGTCGACGACGAATTGCTCGCGGTGCTGGCCGGCCAGAACTTCGTCGGCCGCCCGCACAATCGCCTCGGCGAGGTGCGACGGTAACCGGCCGGTGTCGCGATGGGTCAGGGCGGCGGCCTTCTTGATCCAGACAACTGCGTCGACGAATGCCGGAAGCGGCCGGAGCCCGGAGATCGGGAAGTTCTCTACCGCCCGCAGGGTCTGGATGCCATACAGGGCATCGGCGGGTACCTTCATCTCGCCAAGCGGGTCCTTCTCGATCCGAAAGCTCATGCCCGGCTGTACTCCACGCCCAACGGTCGAGGAACCCTGCCCTGATGGCCGATCATTTCTTCTCCCTCTCGGGATGTGCCACCTACCGGGCCGACCGGTTCGTCAAGCTGGACCTGGTGGCGGGACGAACGCTTTTCCTCGGACTGAACTGCTTTGAAGACGGGCAATCGCAAGCCGTCCATACGCATGGTGGCGCGGACAAATTCTATCTGATCCTCTCGGGGAACGCGAGGATGATCGTGGGCGAGCACACCGTGGACGCCGGTCCCAATACGCTGGTCTGGGCGCCGGTGGGGGTACCGCACGGCGTGGAACGGGCGTACGGGCGAACCCTGATGCTCGTCGGGATGGCGCCGCCGCCGGGTTAGGTGAGGAACGGGTTGGTAGCCCGCTCCTGCCCGATCGTCGTCGGGGGGCCATGGCCGGGGTAGACGACCGTATCATCCGCCAGCGAAAACAGCTCCCGCCGGATGCTCGCCAGGAGCGTCTCGTGATCGCCACCGGGCAGATCGGTCCGGCCGATCGACCCCTGGAACAGGACATCGCCGGCTAGCACGGCGCCCGGCACGACGAAACAGACATGCCCGGGCGTGTGGCCCGGGACATGACGGACCTCCACGTCGACTCCGCCGATGCGGAGTCGATCCCCATGGCTCAGGGCGTGGTCAGGAGGGGGCAGCGGTGGTACTCGCACTCCAAGCCACATTGCCTGCTGGGTCACCCCGTCATAGAGCGGCCGATCAGCGGGATGCAGCCAGATCGGCGCCCCGGTCGCTTCGCGAATCGCAGCCACCCCGTGGATGTGGTCGAGGTGCGCGTGGGTCAGCCAGATCGCGGTGATCTGCCGGCTCCGCCGCGCGGTTTCGGCGAGAAAACGCGCGGTCTCCTCTCCGGGATCGACCACAACGGTATCCGGGTGCTCCGGATCGCAGACCAGATAGCAGTTCTCGGCGAAACTGCCGTTGGGAATGAGGACAATCTCGAGCGAGGCCACGAGCTCAGGCTGCGCCGGCCACCACTTTCGCCTTGCGCTCGGTGAGGTACTTCTCGACCGCGATGGCCGCCGTGGTGGCATCGCCGACCGCGGTGGTCACCTGGCGGGTGAGCTGAACTCGTAAGTCGCCGGCGGCGAACAGGCCGGGGATCGACGTCATCATGCGATCATCGGTCAGGAGATACCCCGCCGCGTCGTGGGCAACGTGATCCTTGACGAGCCAGCTATTGGGCGTGAATCCGATAAACACGAAACAGCCGGACACCGGCAGCCGGGACCGCGCGCCGGTGACCGCATGCTCCAGCTCGAGATGGCGAAGCCCGGTCTGGTTGCCCACCATCTCGGTGACCCGGGAATTCCACAGGATCTCGATCTTGGGATTCTTGAAGACCCGGTCCTGGAGGAGTTTGGAGGCGCGGAATTCATCCCGCCGATGGACCAGGAAGACCCGTTCGGCGTAGCGGGTTAGGTAGTCGGCTTCCTCCACCGCCGCGTCGCCCCCCCCGACCACCGCGATGCGCTCGCCCTTGAAGAAGGCCCCGTCGCACACCGCGCAGTAGGAGACTCCCTTCCCGGCATATTCCAGCTCGCCGGGCACCCCCAGCTTGGTGGGGGTGCCGCCGGCGGTCAGAATCACCGCCGGGGCGTGGTATTCGGTTCCCGAGCTCGTGGTGACCCGGAACGCGCCGTCGCTCAGGTGATGGATCCCCTCCGCGTGCTCCATCCGGATGTCCGCGCCAAACGCCTTGGCGTGTTCCTCCATTTTCGCGGCCAAGTCGGGACCCAGGATACTCACGAAGCCCGGATAGTCTTCGATCTTTTCGGTGTTGAGCAGCTCGCCGCCGGGAATCCCCCGCTCCAGCACGACGGTCCTGAGCATACCACGGCCGGCGTAGAGTGCAGCACAGAGACCCGCCGGTCCGGCGCCGACGATGATGACGTCGAAGTTTTCGGAGGGCATTGCTGAAATATAGCCATTGGTTATCGGTCTTCGGTCTTCAGTCTTCAGTCCTCAGTCGCCGATCCAACAACTCCAGCCACTCCAGGGGGACTTCCTGCGACCCGATCATGGCGTGGCTCGCTTCGGGATTGTCCTCGCCGTGCCAATCGCTTCCCCCGGTGCGCGACAGGTCGAGCGGCTGGGCTAGTCCCGTGAGACGGTCTCGGAACTCTCCCGAGTGCGCAGGATGCCGGATCTCCACCGCATCGAGCCCTTCTGCTTTGAACGTCTCGAGGATCGCGCGAGTGGCATGCGCCCGGAGATGCGCGGCGGAGACCAAGCCACCGACGCGATGCACCTGGTCGGCCACCTCGCGGAAGGAGGGCAACCGTTTCTCCACGTAGGCCCGCCGCCCCTTCGCGAGCCATAGCTTGAACGCTTCCTCGACACTGGCGACTTTGCCCAGGCGCACCAGGGCGCGAGCCAAGTGGGGGCGGCCCATCGCCCCCGATCCGGTTTCCGCCGCGAGGTCTTCGAACGAGACATCAACCCCCCAGGCTTGCAGCCCTTCCACCATCTCCCGTCCTCGCCGAATCCGGTCTTCTCGACAGCGGTGGAGAAACGCCGCCAGAACCGGGTCCTCGGCTCGGAGGAAGTACCCCAGCACGTGCATCTCGCCCCACGGGGCCGCGGTGGAGAACTCGCAACCGCCCACCACTCGCACGCCAAGCCGTTCCCCTTCGGCCACCGCTTCCGCGACTCCAGCGACGCTGTCATGATCGGTGAGCGCGACCGCGGCCAGGCCAAGCCCGGCGGCCCGCCGAATCACCGCGGCCGGCGACAACACGCCGTCGGACGCGGTGGAATGCAGATGGAGATCGATCTGCCTGGACCGGTTCAGGAGCGATACCCCAGCTCGGGTGAAGTCCAGGACGGTTGGGAGACCTTGAACAGCTCGATCAGCTCGGCATCGCGGAGCTGAGCCAGCGATGTCTCGCGGCTCTTGGCGCCGAGCGGGGAGTACCGGGCGATGCGATCCGGAGCGGAGCCCGCTGGCAGCCGGCTAAAGCGGACCGCGAATTCGTCCTTCTCATAGACGGTGACCCGGCCGGCCGGTTCAACCGCCCAGCGTTCGCCATGAATCTCGAGGATCCGGCGAGGCATGGCTACGCGAGCCCTTCCGGATCCTGCTCCAACGTCGCCCGAAGGTCAGCCAGGAAACGATCGGCGTCCGCCCCGTCCACGATCCGATGGTCGTACGACATGGCGAGCATGCCCATGGTACGAATCGCAATCGTGTCGCTGCCGTCGGGACCGGTCAGCACCACCGGCCGCTTGCCGATCGCCCCCACCGCCAGGATCGCTGACTGGGGTTGGTTGAGGACGGGCAAGCCGACGAAGGTACCGAAGACGCCGGGATTCGTGATGGTAAAGGTCCCCTTCTGCACTTCATCGGGGGAGAGCTTCTTGGCGCGGGCTCGCTCGGCCAGATCGCTGATCGCGCGGGCGATGCCGAGCAGGTTGAGCTCATCGGCTCGCCGAACGACCGGGACGATGAGTCCCCAGTCCATCGCCACCGCGATCCCGAGATTGATTTCGGCTCGGAATATGGTGCTCTCGCCCATGACCGAAGCGTTGAGCACCGCGTGGCGCCGGAGGTTCCTGGCCACCGCCGTGGCGATGAAGGCGAGGTACGTGAGATTGACGCCCCGTTCGGCAAACTCCGCTTTCCACTGAGACCGGAGAGCGGCAACCCTGGTGTAGTCCACCTCGATCAGGCTCTGCACGTGGGCGGACACCCGCCGCGACATCACCATGTGATCGGCGGTGAGCTTGCGGATCCGCGACCACGGCTCCACCCGATCACCTTCCCAGGGCTCCACGGCGGGGCCCGGGATGACGCGAACACCGGCACCGACCGTGAGGTCAGGCGGTTGGGCGGTTGGGCGGCCAGGCGGCTCGGCAGCAGGACGGCCAGGCGGCTCGGCGGCCGGACGGCTCGGCGCTTCCAGGTGCGAGAGCACGTCGGACTTGGTGACCCGGCCGGCTAACCCGCTACCGGGAATCGTGGAGATATCGATGTTGTGCTCCGCGGCAATCCGGCGGACCAGCGGCGTTGATTTGGTTCGGAGTCGTTCCTCCAGGGAACTCGGTTGCTCGGGAACTGGGCGGCTGGGCGGCTGGACGGCTGGAAGGCTCGGCGGCTCGGCACTCGGCGCTCGAGGCCCGGCACTCGGCGCTCGAGGCTCGGGGCTCGGCGGCGGGGCCGCTCTGGGTTTGGCAGGTTCGGGTTTCGCCGCTTCAGCTTTCGCGGGCTCGGGCTTCGCAGGCTCTGGCTTTGCCGGCTCAGGTTTCGCGGGTTTGGCCGCCGCGGTGGCGTCGGTCTCGAGCCGCGCCACGACGGTCTGCACCGCGACGGTTTGTCCCTCCGGCACCAGGATTTCCGCGAGCACTCCGGCCACGGGTGCCGGGATCTCGGCATCGACCTTATCGGTGGAGATCTCGAAGATCGGCTCGTCCCGTCGGACCGGGTCGCCCACCTTCTTGAGCCACTTGGAGAGGGTGCCCTCCGCGATAGACTCGCCCATCTGGGGCATCACGACATCGACTCTGGCCATGGCCTTTCTCGAACCGCTATCAGCTAATAGCTCCTGACTGATCGCTGCGACCTCACACGGTCGCTCCCTCAATCCGCATCTTATAGAACGACCGATACACAAAGACGATCGACACGAGCAGGAACACCGCCGCGAGCACCCGGCTCAAGGTCGGCCCATTCTGGTGGGTGAGTGACACACCCAGCTCCACCGCCAGGAGTCCGAAGAGCGTGGTGAACTTGATGATCGGGTTCATGGCGACCGAGGATGTGTCCTTGAACGGATCACCCACGGTATCTCCTACGACGGTGGCCGCGTGGAGGGCAGTGCCTTTCTGCTTGAGCTCGACCTCCACGATCTTCTTCGCGTTGTCCCAGGCGCCTCCCGCGTTTGCCATGAAGACCGCCTGGAACAGGCCGAAGAGCGCGATGGACATCAGGTAGCCGACGAAGAAGAACGGCTCGATGAACGCAAAGCCCAGGGTTCCGAAGAACACCGCGAGGAAGATGTTGAACATTCCCTTTTGGGCATACTGGGTGCAGATCGCCACTACTTTCTTGCTGTCGGCCACCGATGCCTTGGTGGTGCCTTCCAGCTTGATGTTGGCCTTGATGAATTCCACGGCCCGGTACGCCCCGGTGGTTACCGCCTGGGTCGAGGCCCCGGTGAACCAGTAGATCATCGCGCCGCCCGAGAGGAGGCCCAGCAGGAACGGGGGGTGGAGCAGCGAGAGCTTGTCGAGATTCTGGCTCAGCCCCGAGGTGAGGGCGACGATGATCGCAAAGATCATGGTGGTCGCTCCCACCACGGCGGTTCCGATGAGGACCGGTTTGGCGGTGGCCTTGAAGGTATTCCCGGCCCCGTCGTTCTCCTCGAGCATATGCTTGGCGGCTTCGAAATTCACCTCGTATCCCTCTTCCGCTTTGATCTGGGCCGGGAGGCCCGGCACCTGCTCGATGAGCGAGAGCTCGTAGATCGACTGCGCGTTGTCGGTCACCGGGCCGTAGGAATCGACCGCAATGGTGACCGGACCCATTCCCAGGAATCCGAACGCGACCAGGCCGAACGCGAAGACCGCCGGCGCGAGCATCATGCCGCCTAACCCGGGATTTGCGGGGTCCACCGCCGGGATGCCGGTGCTGACCAGGTAGGCGATCGCCATCAGCACCATGATGGTGAGGCCCAGCCAGTAGGCGCTGAAGTTCCCCGCGACAAACCCGGAGAGAATGTTGAGGGACGCTCCGCCCTCCCGCGACGAGGTCACCACCTCCCGGGTGTGACGGGACTCGGTCGAGGTGAACACTTTCACGAATTCCGGAATGATCGCGCCGGCAAGCGTCCCGCAGGTGATCACGGTCGAGAGCTTCCACCACAGGCTGCCGTCGCCGAGGTCGGGGATCAGCAGGAACGAGACGAAATAGGTCAGCGCGATCGAGACGAACGACGTCAGCCACACCAGGCTGGTGAGCGGCGTTTCGAAGTTCATCCGGTCGGCGTGACCGTACCGCGCCCGGGTGATCGCACCGTTCAACAGGTAGGAGACCCCGCTCGCGATCACCATGAGCACGCGCATGCTGAAGATCCAGACCAGCAGCTGGACCTGCACCGCCAGATCGGGCACCGCGAGGAGGATAAAGGAGATCAGGGCGACGCCCGTCACCCCGTAGGTCTCGAAGCCGTCGGCACTCGGCCCGATCGAATCGCCGGCGTTGTCGCCGGTGCAGTCGGCGATCACTCCCGGGTTACGGGCGTCATCTTCCTTGATCTTGAACACGATCTTCATGAGATCGGCGCCGATGTCGGCGATCTTGGTGAAGATCCCCCCGGCAATCCGGAGCGCCGACGCACCGAGCGATTCCCCGATCGCGAACCCGATGAAACAGGGCCCGGCGTACTCTCCCGGGACGAACAGCAGGATCACCAGCATGATCAGCAGCTCGACGCTGATCAGCGCCATGCCAATGCTCATGCCCGCTTTCAGCGGGATCTCGTGCAGCTGGTACGGCTTGCCCCGCAGGCTGGCGTAGGCGGTCCGGGAGTTCGCGAACGTGTTGATGCGAATGCCGAACCAGGCGACCGCGTAGCTCCCGGCGATCCCCACCAGGCTAAAGAACAGAATGATGGCAACCTTGCCGGGCGGGAAGCCGTGGGTGGGGTTCCCAGCCGCATCGGTGGTGGCGGCGAGGGTGCCGAAATACACGGCCGTGACCGCCCCAATGAACACCCACAAGATCGCCAGGAGTTTGCCCTGCTGCACGAGATACGTCTTGCAGGTCTCGTAGATCAACTCGGACATCTCCCGCATGGCTTCGTGGACCTTGAGGCCGCGAAGCTGCGAGTAGATGACCAGCCCGAAGAGGAGGCCGAGGCCGCACACCAGGAGACCGGTGAGCAAGAGCGACCGGCCGCTCAGGCCGATGAACTGCTGGGTTCCGAGGTCAGGCACCACGAGGTTCGCCTCTCCACCAGCCGCAGGGGCCTGGGCGAGGACGACCGTTGGAATCAGAAACAGCAACAGGGTGAGGAACGGACCGAGAACTCGACGGCGAGCGCTACGAGGCATCAGCCAGGGGCTCCTGGTTGGGGTCGAATCGCGGCACAAAAGTAATAGGGGTGAGGGGCCAGGGGCCGCCGGCCCGGGCTCCTCTACACGTGCTCCAGCAAAAGCTCCAGCTTCTTCCGCAGCTCACCCAGCCGTTTCGATTTGAACGCGTTCTTGGTCTGCTCGAGAACGTCGATCGTCTCCTGCACCGCCTGGTGAAGTTGCGCGCCTCGGGGACAATTGAGGAGCTGACAAGGGTGCTCGCTCACCGTACGCCCCGACAGGGCCCGCCCGAGCTGATCCAGGTCGGTCAGGGAGCCCATGACGTTGCGCAGGGTGAGGGAGAGAAACACATCGATCGCGGGGGCGGCGAGGTCACCGCCATCCTTGATGGGGGCAAGGTTCTCAAACTCCCGGCGCCAGTCGCGCAGCCGCCGCTCAGCGCTCTCGATGGCCCGATAGGAGCGAAACCGGCGGACCGCGGCTTCGACCTTGCCGAGCAACTCGGGGAAGTGCACCGGTTTGACCAGGTATGCCGCAACGGGCAGCTCGACGCAGGCAATCGCCGACCGAGTCGAGGGGTATCCGGTCAGAATGATCACGGGTAACCCGCCACTCGTCTCGGCGATGCGGCGAACCAGCTGAAGATCGGAATTCCCCGGCATCTCCAGATCCGTGATCAGTAGATCGAACCTCCCGGCGGCCGCACGAGCTTCAGCCTGGGCTCCGTCGGTAACGGTCTCGCACTCGTAGCCCTCGCGCCGCAGCAGTTCCGCAGTCGAAGTCAGAAACGTCATTTCGTCGTCGGCCAGCAAGATGCGGCCGTGGATCGCAGTCGCCGGGGTAACCGTTGCGTGACTCATGAGGTCGTTCCGGAAATAGGCATTCGCACCACGAATTCGGTTCCCCCATCCGGCGGATCGAGGATCTCGATCGAGCCGCCGATCGCTCGAAGCGAGCGATGGACCAGTGAAAGCCCGATCCCCATACCGCTAGTGGGCGAGCTCCTTCCTTTCGTACTGACGAACGGTTGGAAGAGCTGGGGCCGGATCGAGGGCGGAATCCCCGGCCCTTGATCGCGCACCCGCAGCACGAACTGCCCGTCGCTGGCCTCGGCCGTTACGGTGACCGTCCCACCCCGCGGGGAGGCCTCGACGGCGTTCTGCACGAGATTATACACCGACTGCCGCAGGACCGATTCCGGGATCGCTACTTCCGAAGGAACCCGGTCCAGGTCGGCGTGGATCTGCACCTGAGCCGGCCGGTTGAGCTGCGTCAGCAAGGCCACCGCGTCGCCGATGAGGGTGCGCACCCCAGCTTGGCCGCTCCCATTTGTTTCGGGACGGTAGGTCTCGTAGAGCTGGCGGGTCACCCTCGCGATGCGGCCAATCTCGCGCTCCATCGCCCCGACGTAATGAAAGTGCGGGTGCTCGCTCGGAATCGCATCGCGCAGGAGCAGAAAGGCATTCTGGATGCCGGCCAGCGGGTTATTGATCTCGTGCGCCACGCGAGCGGCCAGGCGGCCCATCGTGCTCAGCGTTTCCACCTCGCGCAGCTGCGCCTCGGCGCGCCGCCGCGCGGTGATGTCCAGACCCTCGGCCAGGAGCTGGACGACCTCGCCATGGGTGTCGCAGATCGGCTTGATCGAGAAGTCGAGAATGAGGACCTCCCCGCCGGGCCGGGCGGCCTCAACTTCGAGAGTTACCAGCTCGCCACTGCGAGCCCGATCGAGCGCGCTGGCAATCCGGTCCCGCACCTCGCCGGTCGGCCACCAGGGGAGATCCCGCAACGCGGCCTGCCGGCGATCGCCGAGCGAATCGCCCGAGGGCAGGAGCGCCAAGGCCGCAGAATTGGCCTCCAGCACCCGGCCTTCGCGATCGAGGAGAACCTGGACGTGGTGGGCGCTAGCGAACACCGCCCGGAACCGAAGCTCACTGCTCTCGCGCTCCTGCTCGACCCGCTCCCGCTCGCTGATGTCGCCGCTCACGCCCAGCATCTTCGCAGGGGATCCATCCGCGGCCCGCTCGCTTACATGCCCGCGATCCACCAGCCACTGCCATTCGCCGGATTCCCGGCGGCGGCGGTAGCGCGCTTCGTACATCGGCGTGAGCCCTTGCAAGTGGGCGTGCAGCACCGCCTCGACTTGCCGGCGGTCCTCGGGATGCACCAGCTCGGTCCAGCCACCCTCCCTCACTTCCTGGCCTGTCGCACTGGCCCGAATCCGCCCGGGACGAGGTTGGCCGGAGAGATCCCAGGACCACGCGCGATCCACCGCTCGCCCCAGGGCAAGCCGGAGGCGCGCCGCCTCAGCGGCGCGAGCGTTGGCCTGGAGGGTTCGTCCCAGCTGCAACGAGAGGCCGACGAGCCCGCTCATGACCAGGCCGAAGGCAAGCACCAGGTTGGGGAGACCGGTCGGCAGGCGCGCCCGCAGTTCGTGGGTCGGCCAGACCAGGAGCTCCCAGGTCATGTCATCGAAGGAGAGCAGCGTGCGGTCCAGCAAGCTCTCGTCGGGAAGAGGACGGCTGCGCGAGCCGGTGAGCGTCCGTCCCCGCCAGATCACACTTCGATGGAAACCGTCGGCCGAGTCTGCGGCGATACCCCCCAGCATTTGATCAATCCGAAGCAGCCCTACGACGAACCCCTCGCACCCGCCCGGGAGACATCGCGGCACCGCGACCGCGATGGAATTCGCCGAATCGTTGAGCGCGAAATGGCGAACCGTGTCGGCGTCCTGCGACCTCCACGCGGAGGCCAGCTGCAAGCCCAGCTGCGCGCGGAGGACGAGTGAATCCGCGGTCGGCGGCACAATGAGCGGCGAAGGTCCGCTGCGGGCAACCCAGGCGATATGGGTCACCCCGGGTTCGCCGGCGCCAACGCCCTGCACGTACTCGGTCCAGGTTCGGGTCCCGACCACCCCGGGCGTGGACAGCAAAGCAATCCGGCCCAGAGTTAGGTTAACCCGCGCCATGGCCTCGCTGAGCTGGTCCTCGGTGGCGCGAGCGACGCTTCGCACCAACGCCGCGTGATCGTCGCGCTGGGTCTGGACCAGGGCCCTCCACAGGAACAGTACGGCCACGAGGCTGGCCAGTCCCACTCCGGGGGGCACCCACGCGGGGTAGGCTGACGGAAGCCACACCCGATTCCAGGCCACCGAGGTAAGACACAATCCCAGCACCAGGAGCCCCACCGAGACCTGCGGAGAGGCCCCCGCCACCGCCCCGAACTGCACCTCCCGCGAGAGCCCGAACACCTGGGTGAACAGGATGGACAGACTCACCGCCACGATCACCAATCCGGAGAGACCCACCACGAAGGTGGCCGCGGATTCGTCCCGGAACCGG
The DNA here is from genome assembly GCA_052389555.1 of Gemmatimonadales bacterium. Taxonomy (GTDB): domain Bacteria; phylum Gemmatimonadota; class Gemmatimonadetes; order Gemmatimonadales; family GWC2-71-9; genus JABFSM01. The sequence goes on from JBQTHV010000036.1 coordinate 44,811, forward strand.
CTGGCAGTAAGCATCAAAGCCACGCCGCCGAGCACAAACCCAAGCGCGGTCGCGAGGGGAATCGGCTGCGGGTTAATGAGACCGGGCCGCGTGGGGACGTCGGGCACCGCGAACGGGGCGAGGGGAGCGAGCTCGAAACCGGCGAGCTGAACCAGCGCGAGATATCCGATGACTGCGGGCAGGGCCGCGATGGCGATCGCGATTCGGCGCCAGCCCCGTTCCTGGGTCAGAGCGGCCAAACCCAGCCCGATAAGACCGATGGTGGCGAGCGGACGGATGGGGGGCCGACTCAGGAATGGCTGAATAAGCCAGCGCCAGTCGGCGATCCATCCCATCAGGCCAAGGCCGCCGAGCACCACCAGCAGCCACCCGGTCGACCGCCATGGACCGCGCCACTGAAACAGCCGTCCTGCCATAGGCCCTCGGGGTGAGCGCTACCCAATACGCACGAAGGCACGAGTAGCCGTCCGGGCTAAGCTCGTGCCTTCAACGGGCGGACCGAAAGTGCCGCTCGTCAAGGAGAACCCGGCAGGCCGGGCCTCTGTGTGTTCCACCGCGCTTCCCTCGTCATGTTAGTGACGCGTTGCAGGTCGCGCAAGGCGAGCCAGACGGAATCGTGACCCTTGCGGCTCGGAGCGACGCGCCGTAACATTGGGTCAGCATAACGATTCAGCAGGCGCCGGATATGTCGGCGCCCGCCTTGCCGGATGGAGCGCGGCTCCATCAGTCGAAGGCGCCACTCCCTGATTCGCTCGGGAGCGGCGCCTTTCTTGTTTGCGACCTGAGAACGAGGTTCGAACCCTCATGCTGCTTCGCGCCGCGCTCGCATTCCTGGTGCTCGCCTTCCTGGCAGGCCTGGCTGGATTCTCAGGCATCGCGGCGGCATCGGCCGGCCTGGTTCGAACCTTTTTCTTCGGATTCGTAAGTGGGTTTGTGGTCTTGCTGCTGACGGGACTCGCGACCGCGCGTGATCATCGCGCCGAGGCAGGTCGAGCGGCGGGAGTTCGAAGGAAGGAAGGAAGGAAGGATAGGCCCGGATTGCTCGAATCCCACCCGTATGAGCATCCGACCCTGACCGTCGCCCAGACGGCCTCCCCGGCCACTGGGCGGCGGGGCCTATTCCCTTACTGCAGTAAGTAGTAAGCAGGAGGTAGTGAGAAGGGACAGACCTTGTCGGTGCAAAGACCTCGCATCGGCAAGTTCTGTCCCTTCTTACTACGTCCTACTTACTACCTCCTAATCAGCTACCCCCAACCGCTCTCAGTTCCCCACACGCCACCACACCCCCGCTTCCGTGCACCTGGATGATGTGGCTACCGGTTTCCGGTGGCGCGACCGCGAGCGTAACGGACGCCTGCGCGGTGCCTCCGGGGCCGATCTGAAGACTCGGGTAGCCCGAGCCCTCGATCCCACCGGACGATGCACAGGTGCCCGTGTGCATGTGCCAAGCAAGACTCGAGTTCGGAGCCCCATTGCGAATCGAGATGATGAAGTGCGTGGATCCGTCCTTCGCCTCGGCAGTCGCCCCGCCGCGGACCTGGCTGTTTCCGACCGGCTCGAGAATCGCTCGCCACTTTGGAGCCGGCGCCGCACTCGCCATGAGGCCAGCCGCGAGCACCGCGCTGGCCGCGTTTGTGAACAACAAGTTTCCTCCCTGTATCAGAACTGGTCAGCGGGTCCACTTCGGGCCCGCCGAAAGGAGACGTAACCCCCCTGAAAAAATCGCACGATCCGATCCCGCCGGGTAGTTCGCTCAGTATGCCCCGCGAAGGACATGATCCGGCTCGGCCATGGTATGCACGGTCGCGAGGAACCGCTTGGCGAGCTTGTCGAGCTCGCTCTCGCCGGGTTGGTTGGTCTCGACGGTCACCAGGGTGTAGTGGCCACCTTCCGCCTGCACCGAAATGCTGAGCTGGCCGATCGAGCCCGCAAATCGTCGCCGGCGCGCTCCTTCTTCCACCGGCGAGAGCCGGGTCCCGAAAAACTCCGTCGCGTGGCGGACGACGGTGGTAGGGGAGACGGTAGTTCGGTGGAAGTATTTCATAGTTGTGAGTCGTCAGTCATCCGACATCAGTCGCCAGTCGACTATGGACTGAGGACTGAAGACTAACGACTCCTACTCCTTTCCATACTCGTAATACTCAACTCCCAAGTGCGTGATCGGCTCTTCGCCCATCAGGTAGCGGAGCGTGTTCTTCAGCTTGGTCTGCTGAATGAAGAGGTCGTGTTCGGGGTAGAGTCCCGGGGCCACCTGGGGACTCTTGAAATAGAACGAGAGCCACTCCTGAATTCCGAAGAATCCGGCTCGCTGGGCCAGATCGAAGAACAGCGCGAGGTCGAGCACGAGCGGAGCGGCGAGGATCGAATCCCGGCACAGGAAATCGACCTTGATTTGCATCGGATAGCCGCACCAGCCGAAGATGTCGATGTTGTCCCACCCTTCCTTGTTGTCGCCGCGGGGCGGGTAATAGTTGATGCGGACTTTGTGATACAGGTTGCCGTAGAGCTCGGGGTACATCCGGGGCTGCAGGATGTATTCGAGGACGCCGAGTTTGGATTCTTCCTTGGTCTTGAAGCTCTCCGGATCGTCCAGCACCTCGCCGTCGCGATTGCCCAGGATGTTGGTGGAATACCAGCCTGACACGCCGAGCATGCGGGCCTTGAACATGGGCGAGAGGACCGTCTTTACCATCGTCTGCCCGGTCTTGAAGTCCTTGCCTCCGATCGCGACTTTGCGCCGCTCGGCCAACTCGATCATCGCCGGGATATCGACCGTGAGGTTCGGTGCGCCATTCGCAAACGGCACACCCTCCATGAGCGCAGCCCAGGCGTACAGCATGGATGGAGCAATCGCGGGGTCGTTGCTGTCCATGGCCCGCTCGAAGGCGGCGAGGGTCTCGTGGGGGGGCCCCGGAGCGATGAAAATTTCGGTCGAGGCGCACCAGACCATCACCATCCGCTCGCATCCGGTGCGCGCCTTGAAGCCGCGAATGTCTTGCCGCAGCGCCTCCGCCCGCTCCCGCTTGGTGGCGCCTTGCTTCACGTTGGATCCCTGCAGCCGTTTCACATAGTACTGATCGAAGACGGCCGGCATGGGGGCAATGGATTCCAGAAAATCCCGGATCGGCTCGACATGCTCGTGGCGATCGAGCACTCCCCCCTTGAGCGCGGCCTGATAGGCATTGTCGGGAATCGGATCCCACGCCCCGAAGACCAGGTCTGCAAGCCGCGCGAGCGGCACGAAATCCTTGATGAACGGCGCTCGCCCCTCGGTCCGCTTGCCGAGCCGGATGGTGGCGAGCTGGGTGAGTGAGCCGAACGGCTTGGTGCGACCCCGCCGGACCAGCTCCACCCCGGCGATGAAGGTCGTGGCGACCGCGCCCAGACCGACGCACAGCACACCCAGCTTGCCGCTCGCGGGCGCGATGGGCCGGCCGTTCGTCTCGGCGGGAGCCATCTCAGGTCCTTTCCTGGCGGGTTATGTGATGAACGTAGACGAACCGCTGCACGACGGTGATCGTGGAGAAGACCGCCAGCACCGCCACGATAGTCTGGAGGACGGTAACGGTGAGGGGGCCGTGGCCGACCAGAATGGTCGGGACTCCGATCGCCAGCAGCCGCTCGGCCCGCTGCACCAACCCGACCTTGCACTCGAGGCCGAGCCCTTCCGCCCGCGCCCGCGCGTACGAAACCAGCAAGGAACTGAGCACCGCGATCATGCACAGCGTGACGGTTTCGATGCGCCAGGGGACCCCGGGCTCCCGGAGCAGAAAGACCGCGATGCCGATGAAGGTGACTCCGTCGCCCACCCGGTCGAGGGTGGAATCATAGAAGGCGCCGAATTTGGAGACTCGGTGGCCGTGCCGCGCCACCTGGCCGTCAAACGTATCGACGATTCCGCTGCCAATCAGCAGTATCCCGCCGAGCCGGATCCACCCTCCCCCATACGCGATCGCCGAAAGCACAACGAGTACCGCGCCGATCGTCGTGATCGTGTTCGGCGGCACGTGCTGCCGATGCAGCCACTCCGCGATGGGAAACGTCGCGGAGAGAAAGCCCCGCTCAACTGCCTTCGGGACCAGCTTCATCGGGTTTCGAGGCTGCCGGCGCTAGGATGGAGCATCGAGAGTGGCAAGGCTTGCGCGCGGGTGAAGATAGCGGGAGAGGTCCGGCGCGGCAAACCGGTGCACCCCTAATGATAGAGCAGCACGGATGCACGCCGGAGCTCCCAGGCCGCTCGTGCGGCACTCCATCCGGCGGTGATCTGCCCCGCTGGCATGCCGGCAACCAGGGCTTGACGCAGCGCAGGGCCTCCAGCCAGGCGGTCGAAATGAGCTTCGCGAAAGCCGATGCGATCGGGGTGGACCTGCTGCACCGCGACCAGCAATGCCACTGCCGCGGCCGTCGGGTCGTAGCGGTGAGGACGGGTAAGCACGAGCCGGATACCCACAACCGGCACGCCGGCGAACTTTCCATCACCGGGATCGGAGGGTGTGAATTGCACCGAATCGAACCGGACGCCCCGGGCTTCGGGCTCGAGCGCCGCCATCACGCGGGGGACGTCGAGCCACGGTGCTCCGATCTGGTGGAACGGCGCGTCGGTTCCCCGTCCCACCGAGAGTGCGGTCCCCTCGAACAGGCACAGCCCCGGATAGTGAAACAGGCCCTCCAGATCGCGAAGATTCGGACTGGGGGGGACAAAAGGAAGACCGGTTTCGCCCAGCGGCATGGAGCGGGACCATCCCACCGCCGGCACTACGCGGAGATCGGCGCCGATGCCGAGCTCTCGATTGGCCAGGCGCGCGAGTTCGGCCAATGTCATGCCGTGCCGCATCGGCATGGCCAGCGGGCCGACGAAGGACCGATACGCCGAATCCAGCACGTTGCCCTGCACCGCACCGCCGATCGGGTTAGGCCGGTCCAGGACGATGACGGTGCGGCCGAGCCGAACCGCCGCGCGCATGACCTCGATCGTCGTGCTGAGGTAGGTGTAGTACCGGGCTCCTACGTCGGGGAGATCGACCAGGATTACCTGGACCCCCGCGAGCATCGAATCGCTCGGCTGCCGGCGCTCCCCATAGAGGCTGTAGATTGGAAGACCGGTGGCGCTGTCGATCGTCGAGGCTACCGGCTGGCCCGGCGCAGCGCTCCCCCGAAAGCCGTGCTCGGGGCTCATCAGCGCCACCAGCCGGACGCGCGCATCGAGAAGGCGCTCGACATCGCTCCTACCGCGGGCATCGATGCCGGCCTGGTTCGATACCAGGGCCACCGTGCGGTCCCGAACCAAGTGGACGCTGTCCCGGAGGAGGACCTCAATCCCGGGCCGCACACGGGGTTCCGGCGCCGGCGCCGGCGCCCCGGCTGGCGCACACGCTGAAACCGCAACCAGGGCGATTATCCAACCCTCTTTCCCGCCGAGATACCCGTGTCGATTCGCCGTCACCTGGTAATTGCCTTTCTTGTTTCACTCGCGCCCGCGGTGACCCTGGCCCAGCAACCGCCCGCCCGGCAGCGGCCTGTCAGGGTCCCGGGTGAGGTGGCACGACTGCTTCGCACGCTGCCGCTCAGAGATCGAATTGCCCAGCTCGTGATGCCGTGGATCCCGGGCAGCTATGCAGCCTTCGACGATTCGGCCCTGGCGCAGGTCCGGGCCTGGGTTGATTCCGTGCGCGTCGGTGGGATCGTCGTGTCGATCGGCTCGCCGCTCGACATCGCGGCCAAGCTGAACTTTCTCCAACGCCGCTCCCGGCTGCCGCTCCTCATCGCCTCGGACCTCGAGGCCGGGACCAGCATTCGGTTCAACGGCGGAACTCCCTTCCCTACCAATATGGGCGTGGGCGCATCGGGGAGCGAGTCGGATGCGTTCGCGATGGGACGGATCACCGCCGCGGAGGGACGCGCGGCCGGGATCCATCTCACGTTTGCGCCGGTCGCCGACGTCAACAACAATCCGGCGAATCCGATCATCAACACCCGTGCGTTCGGCAGCGACGCGCGCGAGGTAGCCCGCCTGGTTGCGGCGGCCGTTCGCGGCACCGAGACGGGGGGCATGCTGGCGACCGCGAAGCACTTCCCCGGACACGGAGATACCGACACCGATTCGCATCTCGCGCTCCCGGTGATCCGGGCCGACTGGCCCCGGCTCGATTCGCTCGAGCTGGTCCCGTTCCGGTCCGCGATCGCGGCAGGAGTCAGCGTGATCATGTCCGCGCACGTGGCGCTTCCCGAGCTGACCCAGGGCACGACCCCGGCCACCCTGGATCCGGCGATCCTCACGGGGGTCCTGCGCGACTCCCTGGGGTTCACCGGCCTGGTGGTGACCGACGCCCTGAACATGGGCGCTCTGGTGAACAGCTATGGGTCCGGCGAAGCCGCGGTGCGCGCGCTGGAGGCGGGCACGGACATTCTGCTGATGCCGCTCGATCCGCGCAGCGCGGTGGAGGCGGTGGAAGCGGCAATCCGTACCGGGCGCCTAACCCGCGAGCGGATCGACACCTCGCTCCGCCGGATTCTGCTGGCCAAACACCGGCTCGGCCTTTTCCGCCGCCGCACCGTGGACCTCGACCAGCTCGGCTTCGTGGTCGGCCGGCGGGAGCATCGAGACACCGCCCTCGGGGTGTCCCGCCGGGCCATCGTCGTGGTGCGCGACACGCTGGGCATCCTGGACAGCCTGCGGACCGGACCCCGCCCGGTCGCTCTGGTGACCTATGCCGATGCCTACTCCCAGCCGTTCGGGAGCACGCTGAGCGCCGAACTCACCAAGCGCGGCTATTCGGTGAGGACCTTCCGGCTCTCGGCGACGAGCGGGCCGGAGGCCTACGACTCCGCCGCTGCCGTGTTAGGGAACTCCCGGCTGGCGCTCTTCGCGACCTCCATCCGGGTCGCGGCCTGGCGGGGCGCGATCGCGATGCCGGAACGGCTGGCCGATCTGATCGAGCGATCGGTGCGCGATCGCCCGACCGGTCTCCTATCGTTCGGCACTCCCTATCTGCTTGCCCAGGTCCCCAAGGTGCCGTTCTACCTGCTGGCCTGGACCGGGAACCCGGTGATGGAGGAAGCCGTCGCGGGGGCGCTGACCGGCGCGGCCATCACCGGGCGCCTGCCGATCGACCTGCCGCCCGGCTACCCGTGGGGATGGGGCGTACCAAAGGACGGCCGGACGGCGGGACGGCCGGACGGCAGGTGAGCGGCAGGGCGGCAGGATGGCAAGACGGCAGGTGACTCGGCACCTGGGGGGCTCGGCAGCTCGGCGGCTCGGCGGCTCGGCGCTCGGCGTTGCACTGCTGGCTGCCTGCGCGGGGAATCGGCCCGGAGCCCTCGCGTCCCCCCGACTCTGTCCTAACCCGACCTGCGCGCTCGACTCGATCACCCCGCTGCTGGATTCGGCGGTCGCGACCGGTGCCGCACCGGGCGCGATGCTCGGGGTCTCCTACCGGGGGGCGCGGTATCTCTACGGCACCGGCCGGCTCGCCCTCGACGATCCCCGGCGGCCCGACGGCCACACCATTTACGATCTCGCCTCGCTCACCAAGCTGATCGCGACCACCACGCTCACGATGATGGCCGTGAGCGAGGGCCGGCTGGAGCTGGATACACCAGTCGGGCGCTACTTGCCGGCGTATGCAGGACCGGGGAAGGAGGCGGTGACCATCCGTCACCTGCTCACCCACTCGAGCGGCTTGCCGGCCCACCGGCCCCTGTGGCGCGAGACTCCCGACCGGGAGGCCGCGCTCCGGCTGGTGAACCGCACCCCCCTCGACACACCGCCCGGCACCCGGATGGTGTATTCCGACCTCGGTGTCATCGTGTTAGGCCAGGTCATCGAGCAGATCTATCATGACCGCCTCGACCGCCTGGCTGGACGACGGATCTTCCGCCCGCTGGGCATGCGTTCGACGGGGTTCCGGCCTAACCCGGGAGCTCTGCCTCGCATCGCGGCGACCGAATACGACACGGCCTGGCGCAAGCGGATCGTGCGCGGCGAGGTGCACGACGAGAACGCCGCCTGGCTCGGCGGGGTAGCCGGGCAGGCGGGGCTGTTCGGGAGTGCGGTGGACCTGTTGGCGTTTGGAGAGTGGCTGCTTTCGGTGGCAGGACGGCAGGACGGCAAGACGGCAGGAGGCGATGGATCGTCAGCGGGTGCGGCTCACCTGCCGTCCGGCCGTCTTGCCGTCCTGCCACCTGTGGCTCGCGAATTCACCCGCAGGCAGCACGTCGTTTCCGGCTCCTCGCGGGCGCTGGGCTGGGACACCCCATCACCGGGAAGCAGCGCCGGCACCGAGCTCGACTCGACCAGCTTTGGTCATACCGGCTTCACCGGCACCTCGTTATGGATCGATCCGACCCGTGATTTGGTGATTGTCCTGCTGACGAACCGAGTCCACCCGACCCGGAGCAACCCGAGAATCGGGCCGCTCCGGATCGCGGTAGCCAACCGGGTGGTGAGCTTGCTGGAGGATTTGCGGGTTAGGACTACTTTCCGATTGCCACGTTTACCCGGGCAATGAAGGCAACGTCGTCACCCCCATCGGGGCCTCCGATGATGAATCGGATGGCGGGCACCGCCGAAATGCGGTTGCTGAAGATCAGACCCACTCCGGCATCGAGCAGCAGTACGACATCGGTCTCGGACTCGGACTCGTCGAGGACCTCGAAGGTCGATCGCTGGAAGCCGAGCTGGGCCGCGCCGGTGAGGACGATGTTGAGGCTGCTGGAGCCCGACGAGACGGGATAGCCTCCGGAAAGCCCGCCCGTCGCGAGGATGTAACTGAACCCGTCCTTTTCAAAGCCGTACTGAAAGCCGACGATTGGGCAAAGACTGACTTTGTCTCCCAGCTTCTGGCTGATCTCCTTGCCTCCCACCGCGCTGACAAAGAGTTGCGAACCGCCGCCGCCCTCATAGTCGGTAAACCCCAGCGCGGCCCCACCGAAGAGACCACCGTCTTTTCCGACGCCGACCCCGCCCGACAGGCTGGTGCCGCCATCGAGCTGGAGGGCTCCGCCGATTTTCAACGCCCCCGCGCTCCAGGCGGCCTGCCCCACGCACATCTGAGCCTGTACCGCAACCGGAACCGCAGCTAGCCCCACGAGGAGCAACGCCACTCTGCGCATGGTCTAACCTCCACTGAAGGGGAAAGGCCGGAGGAGCGATCGGACTGGGTCCCTCGCCGTTACAATCTAGCTAGCCAGAACGCGATTGCTGCACTCCAGGGTTTCAATGCGTCAGTTGACCTGGAAAACCGTCTCTCCTAAGTTTCTCCCAAGGCGCCGCATGCGCGGCACACACTTTGCGAGACATGAGGAGCATGAGTTCAGTCGGCCAGGAAACCCAGACCAGCGGCATTCAGGTCAACCTCACCCCTCGAGCGGTCGAGGAGGTCCTGAAGTTCATGGAACTCGAAAAGGTCCAACCGGATATCGGGGGTCTCAGGGTGAGCGTCTTGCCGGGGGGGTGCTCCGGCTTCAAGTACAGCCTGAACATCGAGGATCAGCCTCTCGAGGACGACCACATCATCCCGGTCGACCGGGTCCGCGTGTTTGTTGATGGGTTCAGTCTCCAGTACCTGAATGGCGTTACGATCGACTACGTCTCCTCGATGCAGGGCTCCGGCTTCACCTTCGACAATCCCAACGCCACCGGGGGCTGCGGTTGCGGAAGCAGCTTCACGGCTTGAGCGCACTCTGACGCTCAGAAGGTCAGCCCGCCGGATGTGAACCGGCGGGCATTTTTCTAGGTGCGAGGATGCGCCCTCTCGACCTCGCCGTCATCCTGCTCTACTTCGCCCTCACGCTCGGGGTGGGGCTCTGGGTCACCCGGTCGCAGCGCACCGCGAGCGACTATTTCCTGGGCGCCCGCGACCTTCCCGCCTCCGCGGTTCTGCTGTCCATCGTGGCGACCGAGACCTCGGCGCTCACCGTCATCTCGATTCCCGGGTTAGGGGCCCGGGGCGATCTCACCTTCCTCCAGCTCGCGTTCGGCTACCTGGTCGGCCGGTCCCTGGTGGCCTGGTGGCTGCTGCCGGGGTATTTCACCGGCCAGCAGGAGACCGCGTATGCCCGCCTGGAATCGCGGTTCGGCACCGGCACCCGGCGGCTGATCTCGGGGTGCTTTCTGGCCACTCGCTTCCTGGGAGACGGGGTGCGAATCTTCGCGGGGGCGATTCCCCTCGCGCTGGTGACCGGCTGGAGTATTCCGGGAGCCATTCTGGCCATGGGCGCGGTGACCCTGCTCTACACCTACCTCGGGGGACTCAAAGCGGTGGTGTGGGCCGACGTGATCCAGCTCGTGGTATACCTGGGCGGCGGGCTCGCCGCGCTCGCCATTGCAGCCGGTCTCGCCGGCGGTCTCGGGCCGGCGCTCGATCTCGCCGCGGCGGCCGACAAGCTTCGGATCGTGAATCCCTCGCTCTCGCTCTCCGCGCCATACACGTTTCTCGGCGGGATGGTGGGGGGCGCCCTGCTCTCGGCAGCCTCCCACGGCACTGATCATCTCATCGTGCAGCGGCTGCTCGCGACCCGATCGCTCCGCGATGCTCGCCGGGCCCTGGTAGGGTCGGGCGTCGTGGTGATTCTGCAGTTCCTGCTGTTCCTCCTGGTGGGCGTCACGATCTGGGCCGCGGGTGCCGCGCCCGCCGAGGTCCCGGGCGACCAGGTCTTTCCCCGCTTCATCGTGACCAGTCTGCCGGCGGGACTGGCCGGGCTGGTGATCGCCGGCATTCTCGCGGCGGCCATGAGCACGATCAGCTCGTCGATCAACGCGCTCGCCTCTTCGGTGACCCACGACTTCTACGCGAGCATCACGGGGCGGCGCGAGCCCGAGCACCTGCTCAAGGTGGGCCGCGGTTTCTCGGCGGTCTGGGGAGTCGGGCTGGTCGGTGCGGCGCTCGGGTTCGCCGCCTATGCCACCGAGACCGACACGCCGGTGGTCGTGCTGGCCCTCTCGATCGCGTCGGTGACCTATGGGGCGCTGCTGGGCACCTTCCTGCTGGCCGGCCGGTGGCACCGGGCTCGAGGGCGCGACGCGGTGGCCGGTACCATCGTGACGCTGGCGGTCATGCTGGTGGTTATCTTCGCGCGGCGGCTCACCGAGGTCCCCGGGTTAGGATGGCTCGCTCCGATCGGCTCGCTGGCCTGGCCCTGGTATGTTCCGCTCGGTACCGCTCTGACCCTTCTGGTCGGGATTGCCTCGAGCGCGGTGCGGCGAAACTCATGACGATCCTGCTTGGCGTCGACGCGGGAGGAACCCGGACCACCACGCTGGTAGCCCGGGGAGATCAGGTGATCGCCCGGGCCACCGGCAGCGCGGGTGCGGTGCGGCCGGGACGCGCGTTCCAGGCGGCAACCCGGATTGCCGCGGTGGCGCGACATGCGCTCACGGAAGCCGGTCTGCTGCAGGCCGGCGTCCTGACGGTCGGTGCCGCGGGCGTCGGCCGGGAGCCCGAGCGCACCGAGCTCCGCGAGGGACTGCGCACCGAGCGGCTCGCCGACCGGGTGGTGGTGACCGGGGATCTCGACATCGCGCTGCAGGCTGCTTTCGGCGACGGGCCCGGCATCGTCCTGCTCTCAGGGACGGGCAGCGTCGCGGTTGCGCGGACGCCGGATGGGACAGTCCACCGGCGCGGCGGCTACGGATGGCAGATCGGAGACGAGGGAAGCGGATTTGCCATTGGCCGCGCGGCACTCGCCGCCGTCTCCCGCGCGCGAGATGGCCGCGGGCCTGCCAGCGCCCTCAGCGATGCCGTGCTGCAGGCCTCGCCGGCGAGCGATTTCGATGGGCTGATCCGGTGGACCACCACCGCCGACCCGGCCGAGATCGCGGCCCTGGCGCCCTCGGTCTTTCGGGCCGCGCACACCGGCGACCCGGTCGCCCAGGGAATCGTGGCAGCGGCGGCGGAGGAGCTGGCCGCCCTGGTGGAATCGCTGGCCTCGCTCTTGGGAGACAGTCCGGCGATTCCGCTCGCCCTCGCCGGGGGAAACCTCGATCCGGGCCGCGGGCTGCGTCCCGCGGTGCTCGAGGTGCTGGAAGCCCGGCCCCGGTTCGCGATCCGGACCGAGCGGCTCGAGCCGGCGGAAGGGGCGCTGGCGCTCGCGCGCAAGCTTGCGGGTTAGGATCCAAAGACGACGCAGAAAAAAGCAAATCCACAGATTACGCGGATTACGCAGATTCAACCGGATGAGTGACAAGCCACCGTCATCCGCGGTTAAACCGTGTAATCCGCGTAATCCGTGGATAAGCCCTTTCCATCCGACTCCTAGCCCGCGGCGCCCTAACCCGCGCTCTTCCCCGCCCGCCCCAGGCGGCTGTGGCGGATGCTGTAGAGGAAGTAGATCACCAGCCCGGCCAGCAGCCAGAGTCCGAACCGCTTCCAGGTAATCCCCGGCAGCTCGATCATCAGGTAGATGCAGGCCGCCACCGAGAGGAGCGGGGTCCAGGGCGCGCCCGGGACCCGGAAGGGTCTGGGGCGATCAGGATCCTTGACCCGCAGCACGATCACGCCGAGCGACACCAGGACAAAGGCGAACAGGGTTCCGATGTTGGTGAGGTCCACCACTTCGGCCACGTTCGCGAACGCCGCGAAGATCGCCACGAACAGCCCGGTGAGAATCGTGCCCACGTACGGCGTCTTGTAGCGCGGATGCACGCGGGCAAAGGCGGGCGGCAGGAGACCGTCCCGCGCCATCGAAAAGAAGATCCGGGGTTGCCCCAGCTGGAACACCAGGAGCACGCTGCCCATCGCGATCACCGCACCAAGGGCCACGATAAATCGGGAGACGTTGATGAGCACCGGCGGCCCGTCCGCCTGCGCGAGCGCGGTGATCATCGGCTCCGGGGTCCCCAGGGTGCGCCACGGCGCAATGCCGGTCATCACCGCCGTCATCACAACGTAGAGAATGGTGGTGATCACCAGGCTCATGATGATTCCGAACGGCATGTCACGCTGGGGGTTCCGGGCCTCTTCCGAGGCGGTGGAAACCGCGTCAAACCCGATGTAACTGAAGAAAATGATGGCTGCCGCCGCACTGATGCCCGCGAATCCGCTCGGCGCGAAGCCGCCCTGCGCCGGATCGGTCCAGTTGGCCGGCCGAATGAAGAACGCACCGACCGCAATGAAGAAGAGAATGATCCCGATCTTGAGCAATACCATCGCGTTGTTGGTATTGGCCGACTCGCGGATCCCGATGACCAGGATCACCGTGATGACCGCCACCGAGAAAAAGGCGGGCAGGTTGGCGATGAGCGGCACTCCGAAGACGGTAGGCGCCGCGCTCAGGGCGGACGCGTGGTAGAGGTTGCTCGGATCAGTCGCGCCCCCGGCCACCGCCGCGGCCGCCAGGCTCGCGGATCGTGGGTCGGTCGCGAGCCAAGCGGGGAGATTGATCCCGAAGTGCCCGATCAGCTCGCGGAAATAGCCGGACCAGCCAATAGCCACGCCGATGTTTCCCACGGCGTACTCGATGATCAGGTCCCAGCCAATGATCCAGGCAATCAGCTCGCCGAGGGAAGCATACGCATAGGTGTAGGCCGATCCGGAAATCGGGACCATGGCCGCGAACTCGGCGTAGCAGAGCGCGGCAAATCCGCAGGCAACCGCCGTGATCAGGAAGGAGAGCACGATGGCGGGACCGGCGCCGGGCCGGGCGGGATCGCCCACGATCGCCGTGCCGGTCGCGACGAAGATTCCCGCGCCGATGGTCGCTCCGATGCCTAACGCCGTGAGATGCCACTTCGTGAGGGTCCGGCGGAGGCCGCCGCGCTCGGCAATGTCGGACTCGAACTCGGCGACAGACTTCCGGCGGAAGAGCTGCATCGGTCCTGCCCTCAGTGTCAGACGGAAAAGTCAGAAGGAGACTCGCACCACCGCCACACCCGGGATCACCTGCCCCTCCGCATTGCGGGCGGGGCGGAAGCGGTAGGCCCGCATCGCGTCCTCCAGCTTCCTGGCGTAGGCCCGGTCGGGAATATCCGGAATGAACACCACTCGTTCGACCCGCCCGTCGGCGAGCACGAAAAAGTTAACGTCGATGCTCTGGCCTCGCAGAGTCCGCGGGTAATCGAACGGCGGCAGGATCAGCCGAGTCGGTTCCGGCGGTCGAGCTCTGCCGCGCGCGGAATCTGCCGGGGTTCCGGCCGTCCCGGTTCCCGGACCCGCTCCCGATCCGGTTCCCGGCCCGGTGCCGGATCCGCTTCCCCCACCGGTTCCGGTCCCGCTGCCGGCTGACGCGTTCGCGGCTGCTGTCGCGCTGGAGTCCGCCGGCGGATTCGCCGGCGGCAGAACCGCCCGTTCCGCGATGGGTTGGGGCGGCACGATCCGTCGGGGCGGTACGACAGGAGCGACCCGAGCGCGCTCCTGCCTTGGAGTCTCCGGAGCGGCGAGTGGCGCAAGATTGATCATGGTGATCTCGCGGACTATCCCGCCGCGACCGCCGCCCCCGCCGATCCGCGCGCCGGGCGGGTCGGTCAGCGAGGACCACGGATTCGAGTTCTGAGTCAGCTCAACGATCGACAGGAGCAACGCGAGATGCATCACCAGCGACAGCCAGGCACCGTCGCGGCGCGCACGCATCCGCGGCATTTCGAGCCGCGGGGGAGGAAGTGGCGGAAGGGGAAGCGGACCAGGCACCATCTCTAGTGTAATCCCAGAGGGGTCCCCGGCGAAGCGGGGCGGGACCGTGCTACGGCGTGATGGCAAACACGAACCGTTGCTGCACCAATTGGCAAACCGGGCGCCCGTTGATTCGAGCCGGCCGGAACCGACTGCGCTGGAGCGCTTCGCGGGCGGGCAGCTCGAAGTGTGAATGGGAGCTGGCGACCACCTTCCAGCTATTCAGCTCAACATGGCCGCTGGTATCTACGACAAATTGGGCCTCGACGAATCCTTCGATGCCGGCATGCTGAAGGAGCGGAGGATGACGTGGGTCGGGACGATGGATCCCGCAGCGAGCAGCGCATGCAGCAGGGCGGACCAGGCGATCGATACACCGGGACGAATTCCGGCGGCCCGGGATTCGATGAGTCTCTCGAACATGGCAAGAACTCCGGGTTAGGGCCCTTGACCAAGTAACTGCCTCCGGATGGATTCCCGATGACCGACGGATGACAACGTCCCGTGGCTCCAATGACAAATCGATGACCGCAGGTCACCGCAAAACAAACAGGGGCCCGAAGGCCCCTGTCCCGTCCATGAACCCGCGGTCCTCAGGTCTTGGGCGTGAACCCGATCACCTGGATCCCGGCACCCCGGGCCACATCCATGGCCTCGATCACTTCCTGGTAGACCCGGTTCCCCGCTGCCTTCACGAACAGCAGCTTGGCGGGCCGCGGATCGAAGATCGCGCGGATCTGGGTATCGAGCTGATTCTTCGGTACCGCTTGGCCGTTGATCGAGTAGCTGCCATCCGCCGCGATCTCGAGCACGATCTGGGTGGATGGCGCATTCGACGTCGTCTGGATCGGCGGCGGCACCTGCGCGTCCACCGCCATCCGGCTGAGCGGCAGCGAGATCATGAAGATGATCAGGAGCACGAGCAGGATGTCGATCATCGGGATCACGTTCGGCTCGGAGGTGATGCCGCCCGGTCCGCCCTGCTGAACTTGCATGCCCATACGAGGCCCTCCCTATTGCGCGGGGAGGCCACACGCCGAGCGGTCCTGGCACTCGGTGATGGCCCGCAGAACCCGCACGCCCGCCTTCCGGGCGATCTCGACCGCGTCCTGGACCTTAGCGAACGGCAGGTCCTTGTGGGCGCGGAAGTGCAGGATCTTGTCTTCCGTGTGCGTGGTGGCGTAGATGCTCCGCAACTGGTCCTCCAGCACCTCGGTCGGAATGTGATTGCCGTTCAGGAAATAGTCCCCGCCGATATCGATCCCCAGCACGACCTCGTTTTCGCCCTCCGGGCGCTTGTCGAGGTTGGTGCCGATCGGCATGGTGGCCTTGAAGCCGGCGGCGAGCAGGGGCGTCACGATCATGAAGATGATCAACAGCACCAGCATGATGTCGATCATCGGAATGACGTTCGGCTCCGATTTGACGGCCGTCTGGCCGGCCTTCTCAGCTGATGTGGCCACTGCCGCTCACCGCCTTCTGAGCCTGGAACTCCTTGGTGAAGATCGAGCGGCCGAATTCGCTGCCGACACTCTTGATGAGGTAGTCGATCAGCTCCTTCGACGTATAGGTCATCTCGACCGTCAGGTTCTCGACCTTGGTAGTGAAGTAGTTGTAGAACCACACCGCCGGGATCGCGACCGCGAGGCCGAGCGCCGTGGTGATCAGCGCTTCCGCGATACCCTTGGAGATTCCGGCCAAGCCGCCCGAGGTCCCCCCGGCGTTGATCGCGGAGAACGCCTGCACGATACCCATCGTGGTTCCCAACAGACCCACGAACGGTGCCGTGGCGCCTACGGTCGCCAGCACGCCGAGCCCGCGCTTGAACTCGGAGAGCACGATCAACATCTGCCGTTCCACCGCACGCTCCGCCGAATTGATGTCGGCAGCCGTAATGGTGGCGCGGTCCCTGAGCAGCGGCTTCACTTCCTGCAGCGCTCCACCCAGCACCCGGGAGACATGGCTCCCCTGGTTCTTCTCGGAGAGCGTGATCGCCTGATCGAGCTGCTCTTCCTGGATGGCCCGCGAGAACTGGGGCGCGAACTTGCGGGTGGCCAAGGTGCTCTTGCGCACCTGCCAGAGCCTATTCAGCGCGATGGTGAGCGAGAAGAAGGACATGATGAGCAGCGTAATCACGATCCCCTTGGCAAAGGGACCGGCATCACGCCACAGCTGGAGAATATCTACACCCATGCTGGACTCCTTGGACGGGAAAAAAGGTTACTGGCCGATCGTGAACCCGAATCGCTGCTGCACCAGCTGCCGGACGGCCCGGCCCTTGATGCGGGCCGGCTTGAACACACTCTTCATCGCTGCCTCGCGGGCCGGCGCCTCGAACTGGGGATGGGTGCTCTTGGTCACCTTCCAGGAGGCCGGTTCAGCGTGGCCGGTAGTATCGACGACGTACTGCGCTTCCACGAATCCCTGCACCCCGGCCTGCTGGAGCACCGGCGGATACCGCGGCTTGGGCTGGTTGATCGGAGCCACCGGATCATCGACTTCCTCGGCGAGGAACGCTTCGCCAGTAACCGGTCCGGTCCCACCAGCGATACCGGTGGCGATGCCGCCTTCAACCCCCTTTCCGCTGAAGTCCGCCGCGTTGAACCGCTCGTTGAGGTTGACCGGAGGAATCTCCTTCGGGATCTCGGTCGGCGGCATCACGGTCTGGAAGCCGAGCGGCGGCGGGTTAGCGGTCACGATGGCCTCCGGCGGCGGCGTCTCCGGCGGCGGCGGCGGCGGCGGCTCCGGCGGCTTGAGCCACACCATCGTGGTGTCCGACAGAATGTCCTCCATCGTCTCGGCGGCACTCTTGGTCGCCACTACGGCCCCGGCGATCACCGCCGTGTTAATGATGGCCGACAGGACCGCCTGCTTGAAGGTCTTCTGCTTCTTGGGTTTCGATTCTACCAGGTTCTCGAACATCGCGAGGGCGCCTCCCAGAGACTCATCTTCTTCCTAATAGTAGATGCCGATGGGTAGCTCGAGCTTCACCGCCGGATGACAATTCGATGACAAAACGATTAGGAAACCCTCTCACTCGGTGTGGGACGCGGGAGCGTGACCGTGAACAGAGTTCCCCGGCCGGGGCGACTCTGGACCGTAATGCTGCCCCCGTGCGCTTCGGCCACCCACTTGGTGATGGCCAACCCCAGCCCCGCCCCAGGGCGCTCCCCGGTGCGGGAGCGGGCCGGGTCCGCCCGCCAGAAACGGTCGAATATATGCGGCAGGTCTCCGGCCGCAATCCCGATCCCGGTATCCGCGACTGAGAGCACCAGGGCCTCTCCGGTGTCTCGCAGCGTGATGGTCACGCCCCCGGCGGGAGTGTACTTCACCGCATTGGTCACCAGGTTGAGGAGGAGCTGACGGATTCGCGCGCGGTCGGCGCGGAACGGAACCGGCGCATCCGGTAGCTCAGTGGTCACGGTGAGTCCGGCCGGCTCGGCCAGCATGCTCGCGGTTTCGCCGGCTTCGGCGACGAGCTCGCGCAGATCGCAGTCCTCCAGCGCGAGCGGGAAGCGGCCCTCGTCCGCCCGGGCGAGGGTGAGCAGGTTGTCGACCAGCTCGCTCATCCAATTGATCTGGTCGAGCGACTCGTCGAGGGCGGGCAGGATTTCGGCCGGCGTGCCGGGGTGACGAAGGGCACGCTCAACGCCGGTTCGAAGCACCATGAGCGGGGTCTTGAGCTCATGACTCGCCTCGGCAGTAAAGCGGTGCTGGGCCGAGAAGCTGCGTTCCAACCGCTCGAACATCCGGTTCGCGGCGGCGCCCAGCCGGGCAACCTCGTCGCCATCACGCTCGACCGGCACCCGGCGATGCAAGCTGGTGCCGTCGGTGATGGCCTCGAGCTCGCGCACCATGGCGCCGAGGGGGACCAGGTTGCGTCCCGCGACCCAGTAGCCGAGCAGCAGGGACGCCAGGAGGATCAGGGGCGCGATCACCAGCATGCTGGAGAGGAGCGCCTGGGCGTCGAGGATGGTCGCTGTGCTGGGCGCCGCGACCAGGAGTGCGGCGACTTCGAGGCCGGCGCCGCGCACCGGCATCGCCTGGTAATAGGCCGGACCGACTCGAGGATCGAACCGATAGGCCCCTTTACCGGGCGCCGGGGAGGGGGGCCGCACTGGGGCGAGGAACTGTTCGAACGAGCTGACCGGCAGGGCCGCCGCGCTGTCGGAGGCGAAGAGCACCCGCCCCTGGCGATCGACCACCACGAAGTAGTCCTGGATGCTCTCGAAGTAGGAGGCGATGGCGGGCTCGAGCACCGGAAGCGAATCCCGGGTGACCACCCTACCTAACACGCGGTAGGATTCTTCCAGGTAACGGGCCGCCAGCTCGGCCTCGAGCCGAATGCGGTCCTGCTGGCGAAGGTCGAAGCTCCGCCGGCTGGTGCGCTGCCAGCTGAAGTAGAGCAGCGCGCCGAAGGCGGCCATCGTTACGGCCAGTGCGACGGCGAAACCCGCGCTGAGCCGCCAGCGGATCGAGCGCATGTCAGGGCCGGATTACGTATCCGACTCCCCGCACCGTGTGGAGCAGCTTCTTCTCGTGCTGGGCATCGATCTTCTTCCGGAGCCGGTTGATCACCACGTCCACGATGTTGGTGCCGGGGTCGAAGTGGTAGTCCCACACATACTCGGTGATCAAGGTACGTGACATGACCCGGGGGGAGTGCCGCATGAGGTACTCCAGTACCGAGTACTCCTTCGGCGTGAGCTCGATGAGCTGCCCGGCGCGGCGCATCTCATGGGTGTTGCGGTCGAGCTCGAGGTCGGCAACGACGAGGCGGGTCGGGGAGAGCTGCTTGGGGCGGCGGGCCAGGGCCTCGACCCGGGCCAGCACTTCCTCGAACGAGAACGGCTTGGTGACGTAGTCATCCGCGCCCGCCCGCAACGCCTCCACTTTCTGCCCCACCGCCTCCTGGGCGGTGAGAATCAGAATTGGGGTGGCGTTCCCGCGGTCGCGCAGGGTGCGGAGCACCTCCAGGCCGGTCATCCCGGGGAGGCGGAGGTCCAGAATCACCAAGTCGTAGTGCCCGCCCGACGCGAGTCGCAAGGCCTCGAGGCCATCGGGGACCAGATCGGCGTGGTACTGGGCCTCTTCCAGGCCCCGGCGGACATACTGGCCGACCGTGCGGTCGTCTTCGACGACCAGGATCTTCACGCGGCCGCTCCAATCGCCACGGGCAGGAATACCCGGAAGTTGGTGCCGCGGCCCGGCTCGGAATCCACCTCGATCCGGCCGTAGTGCTGCTCCACGATCCCATAGCAGATCGAAAGACCTAACCCGGTGCCGCGACCCGGCGGCTTGGTGGTGTAGAACGGCTCGAAGATCTTGGGCAGGTCGGCCGCCGCAATGCCGTGGCCGGTATCCGCGATCTCGATCTCCACCTCGTCGCCGCGAGCCGGATTGGTCCGGGTCGTCACCGTGAGCACGCCGCCCTCGTCCATCGAATCGACGCCGTTCAGCATGAGGGCCATCAGCACCTGGATCATCTGCTCGTCGTTGGCCAGGATCGGAGGAATGTCGTCGCCGAGGTGCCTGGTCACGGTGATGCGCTTGAACCGCTGGTGATGCTTCAGCAGGAACAGGGTCTGCTCGACCAGCTCATTGACCGGCGTCGGACCCTTCGGGACGGGTTCCCTGGGCCGGCTGAAGTCGAGCAGGCCCTCAACGATCCGGCTGCACCGGTCCACTTCCTTGTCGATGATTTCGAGGTACTCCCGGACGGTCGCGTCGGTCTTGCTGATCCGCCCTTCGATCGCGGCCACGCAGGCGCCAATCGTCGCGAGCGGATTGTTGATCTCGTGCATCACGCCGGCGGCGAGCTGGCCCACGGCGGCCAGTTTCTCGCTCTGGAGAATCCGAAGCTGCACCTCACGCGACTCGGTGACATCCTCGCCGATCGTGATCACATGGGTAATGGCATCGCCCTCGAGCCGCATCGGGATCCGGCTGATCCGGTAGTATCGGGTGTCCCCGGCTCCCTGGCCTTTGACCTCGATATCCAGTTGCTGGAGCTCGCCGGCCCGGAACACCCGGTCGAACTCGGCCTTGAGCTGGACCGCAGGCTGCCGGGTTAGGACCTCGAAGACCTGGCGCCCCACCACGTCGGATCTTCGCAGGCCCTGGGTACCCAGCTCCCGCTTCCGGTTCCAGACCTGAATCCGGTAATCCCGGTCGATGACATAGAGGCCGACCGGGAGACTGTCGATGATGAGGCTGGTGAACCGGCGCTGCTCCTCGATCGCGCGAGAGCGGCTTGCCACTTCGAGGGCCAGATCCTCAGACAGCGCAACCGTGCCGAGAAACGGCGCCAGCAAGTCACCGACGATCGGCAGTACCGCAGCCATGCGCTCGGGCGGCTGAGCCGGCGGGACGAACTCGAGCTCGAGCAGGCCGACCCGCGTCCCCGCATGGATCAGCGGAACTCGGCGTACTCCCGGCCCTGCCGGGGGCAGCGCGTCGAGCGACTCCACGAAGTACTGCCTGCTGGGCCGGGTCACCCCGGTAAATCCGGCGGACCTCGGCTCGCGACGCCAGATCACGGCGCGTTGCGCACCCAGACCATGCTGCAGAGCCACCGCGACGGTCCGCAGCGTTTCATCCGGTCCCAGGCCGCCGTTCAACACGCCGGCGATCTGACCGATCAACTCCAGCGCCGACCGCCCGGCCGCGAGCTCCGTCATCGGCTGGCGACTCGTTCTCTCTGGCTCATGCCGTGTCGCCGACCTCGCCTCCGGCTCGGTTCCTCATGCGATTCGCTGTAGTCTAACCGATCGGGCCCCGCGATGACCGGCACCGGCGAACGTCCCGCTCAGAAGGAATGCGGCGTCCCTAACCCGTACACCGCCGTCTCGGGATGGTAGGTCGTCCAGTCGAACCAGTAGTCCTTGAGGACATAGATCGCCCAGTAGTCCTTGAGGACATAGACCGCCGTCAGCGGCCTGCCCTGGAGCGGACCGGCAATCGCGCGGCCGGTCACCTGTTGCCACCAGGAGCCGGTTTCCCGATCTTCCATGATGAAGTTCTGATTGTTGATGCCGGCGAGCCGGAAGCTCAACACCTGTCCGTCCACTGTCCGCTCCCACCCCAGACCGGTGTGGCAAAGCGTTCAATAGGTCGCGAGGATGGGCACTCCACCGACCGAATCGTTCACGAGGTGATGATAGGCGAGCTGGCGCACCGGATACCCAGCGGGGTCACCGCCGATCAGGACCGCGAGGACCATGTCGTCCGGGTTCACGAGAACTCGGCCTGGGCGGCCCGCACAAAGCGAGGGTCCGTCAGCGGGGCGAACATCCATTCGAAGTAGTTCTGGCGCGCGAGCCACGCGGAGCCGACGATCGGCAAGGCCAGCACCGCGGCCAACACCCGAGGCACGACCCACCGTATTACTCGGCTCCGGTTCATTCCCGTGCTCCTCGGAAGAAGAACATGATCTCGTGCTCGCCCAGCAGCGTCAACACGGCGCGATCGCCCTCCACCGGCACCTCATCGACGGTGACCTGCCCGATGGGCCCCACGTTTCGAAGCCCAACCACGAGGGGAATCGAAGGGCCGAACTCGCGTTCCAGCCGCACCGTTGCCCAGTCAGCACGGGCCCGGATATCCAGGTCGAGCACGGTGCGGTGGCATCGGAGGCCCCGCAGTCGGAAGGCTCGCCATCCTTCGGGCAGCCACGGCCTGATTTCGTAGCGGCCCCCGGCCGCATCAGCTCGAACCCCGAAGAGGCCTGCGACGACGTGTCGAATCAGCGTTTCGGGGCCCGGCAACGCGGCCGACCCCACCCGCTTGAACCCCTTGGCCCACTCGAGCAGCAGGGCCTGCGCATCGGCGTCCCATTCCGGCCCCGAGCCCGGGTCGGCCCGTATTCCCGCCGGGTTATGGCGTGCGGCCCAGACAAACGCCTGATCGAGAGACGCCTCGGGAGTGGTGAGATGCGCTCGGGTCAGCCCGTGAAGCTCTCCGCCACGGCGCTCCAGTTCACGACGTTCCACCACGCCGTGAGATAGTCAGCCCGGCGATTCTGGTATCTCAGATAGTACGCGTGCTCCCACACATCGCACCCTAACACGGGGTGCTTGCCGTCCATCATGGGATTGTCCTGGTTGGCCGTGCTCTCGATGGCGAGCTTGCCGTCCCGGGTGCGTACCAGCCAGGCCCACCCGCTCCCGAACCGATCCAGGCCGGCCTTCTGAAACTGTTCTTGGAAGCTCTCGAACGCGCCGAACGTGGACTGAAGGGTCCTGGCGAGCTCGCCTTCCGGAGTCTTTGCGCCGCCCGGCGTCATCCATGTCCAGAACAGCGTGTGGTTGAGATGCCCGCCGCCGTTGTTACGCACCTTGGTCCGGATCGCCTCGGGCACTTTGCCGAGGTCGGCGAGCAGGGCTTCGAGCGACAGATTCTGAAGCGCCGCCTGGCCCTCCAACGCGGCATTCAGATTGGTCACATAGGCCTGGTGATGCTTGCCGTGATGGATCCGCATCGTGGTCTCATCGATGTGCGGCTCCAGAGCGTTGTACTCGAACGGCAGGGGAGGAAGCGAGAACGGCATGGCCCATACCTCGGTGCGGTCGGCGCCCTAATATAACGGCGGGCGGCAGGTCGCTCCGCACACCGGCTAACGCGCGGACCCGTCCAGGTCGCCGATCGTGCGAAGGCTCGGCGGCCGGATGCGCCGGAGACGAAGCGAGACCTGCTCGGCGCGAGCCAGCGCGCGGAGGACGTTTTCCCCACCCAGTTGGCGGAGTTCGGCGGCCTTCCAGCCACGGCGGGCGAGCTCCGCGAAGAGCGCCGGGTAGGTGGAGACATCCTCCAACCCGTCCACCGTATCGGTGATCCCGTCGAAGTCAGCGCCGATCCCCACATGATCAGCGCCGGCCACCTTGCGGATGTGGTCGATGTGGTCGGCAACATCGGCGATGGTAACCCGCGGGGGAGGGTGAGCGGCGCGCCAGGCTTCGCTCGAGTCGGACCAGGTGCGACGCGCCGCCGAAATAAACGACGGGACGAAGGGTACCATGACGACGCCCCCGTTTTGGGCCACCCGAACCAGAATGGAATCCGGCACGTTGCGCGGATGATCCACCAGCGCCTGTGCCGCCGAGTGGGAGAAGATGACCGGCGCTTCGGCCGAGGTCAGCGCATCGCTCATCGTGGCCGGGGACCCGTGGGAGAGATCCACCAACATGCCAAGCCGGTTCATCTCGCGCACCACCTCTTCGCCGAACCGGGTGAGGCCACCGTGTCGCTGTTCCCCGAGCGCAGCATCGGCCCAATCCAGCGTGACATTGTGGGTGAGGGTCAGGTAGCGGACCCCGAGATCGTAGTAGGCGCGCAACGCACCGAGCGAGTTCTCGATCGCGTGGCCTCCTTCCATGCCGAGCAGTGAGCCGATGCGACCGGCGGCAAAGGCGCTCCGCACGCCGGCGGCGGTGGTCACCAATCGCAGCGATTCCGGATACTTCGCGATGACGCGGCGGGCAATGTCGATCTGCTCGAGCTGCACCCGGGCATACCCCGAATCGCCGATTTCGCCGGGCACATAGACGGACCAGAACTGCGCGCCCACCATTCCCTGCCGGAGCCGCGCCAGATCGGTGTGGCCGGGTGTCCGGCGCCGGAGATCGTACCGCTCGACGTCGCGGCTCATCGCCGTGTCCTCGCGGATCCGCCACGGCAGGTCGTTATGCCCATCCACCAGCGGCGTTGTGCGCAGGACCTGCCTCGCGAGCACGAGGTGGGGATCACGGACCTGCCCGGGAAGCGCGGGCGCCGCGCCGGCGAGGAGGACCATAGCAATCTGCGAAATCCGGGTAATCTGGAACGTGGTCGAATTCACGGAATCACCAATGAGCGAGTGCGTGCAGGCCGGTCTTCCCGAATACCTCAGCCAAAGTAGGCGAGTCCATGCAGTTTCGGTACAGGCTTTGCACCGACGTGCCATCCTCGCAGGGAGGAGAGCAGCGTGATTACGGCCGATGCCCGCAGTCGTCTCACTCGCGAGGACCTCGAGCTCCTTGGTTCCTGCTTCGGCACCCGCTCGGTGCCGACGCATCTGGATCAGGTGCTCGACCGGCGCGAGATCGCAAGCTATCTCCTTACCGCGACCATGCCGGGCCCCTCGCCTTCCCTGCTCTTCTACGTCCTGGTCCGGCATGCCCTGCTCGACGTCGGGGTGAGGGACCCCTCGGTTGCCGATTACTTCGCGGCCGTGATCCGCGAGTTCGGTATCCGTCAGCGAGCCAACCGGGTTGACGACCTGGACGACCACGACCATCACTATCTGGTCGACATCCTCGCCGATCTCGCTGCCGCGAGCGGGGCGCGACAGTTCAAGGTTTCGGTCCACCTGGGCAACTACGCACTCTGGCTGGCAGGCCTCTTTCCCGAGCGGATCGCCGCCCAGCGGATTCGCCGCGGTGGTCCCGATGTTTCATACTACGAGAGTCTGGGCGGTCGCGGCTTTGCGGAAGCGTCGGAGCACCGGCTCGCCGAGCAGGTTGGGCTCGAAGAGATCCTCCGGACTGCCGCCGAACGCGCCCACGAGATTCGAGTGGCGCTGAATCAGGTCAGTGACCACCTGGTTTTGCGGTCTCGGCTCGCTGCCTAGCGAATCCGAGTTAGGAGCTTCCTCCTCGCAACTCGCTACTCACTAGCTCCTATATTCCCACCATGCCGCGAATCGTCTCGTTTCTGCCGGCCGGGACCGAGATCGCCTACGCGCTCGGCGCGGGCGCGGAGCT
Source organism: Gemmatimonadales bacterium (assembly GCA_052389555.1). Taxonomy (GTDB): domain Bacteria; phylum Gemmatimonadota; class Gemmatimonadetes; order Gemmatimonadales; family GWC2-71-9; genus JABFSM01. The sequence continues at coordinate 70,153 of JBQTHV010000036.1, forward strand.
GGTCGGACGGTCGCACGAGTGCGACTATCCCCCGGAAGCGATCGGGTTGCCGGTAGTTTCGCGGCCGGCCCTGGCGCTCGAGGGCCGGACGCCGGACGAGGTGGATCGGGCCGTGGCCGAGCGGCTCCGAAGCGGCGAGAGTTTATACGAGATCGATGAGCACCTGCTCCGTGACCTCGCCCCCGAGATCATTCTCACCCAGGACCTCTGCCAGGTCTGCGCCCCTTCCGGCCACGAGCTCAGCCGCGCGGTGCGCGAGCTTCCGGGCAACCCGAAGATCGTCTGGCTGTCGCCGGGTAACCTGTTCGAGATTGAGCAGAACATCCTGGCGGTCGGGGAAGCAACCGGGCGAATTCCGGAGGCACGAGCGCTGATCGAGCGGAATCGCGAACGGATTGCCAAGGTCCGACGAGCCGTGTCGAGCGCTCCGGTGCGGCAGGTCGTGGTATTGGAATGGGTCGATCCGCCGTTTGCCGCGGGCCACTGGGTTCCCGAGATGGTTTCCTACGCGGGAGGCCGGGAGCTCCTGGGACATCCGGGGGCCAAATCGGAGCGGGTTACGCTGGACGCCGTGCGGGCCGCTGCCCCCGAGATCGTGATCCTGGCGCCCTGCGGGTTCGGACTCGACCGCGCCCTCGAGCTGGGAGCGCGACTCCCGGAAATGCCTGGCGCCGAGGCAATCGCGGTTGATGCGAATGCGTACTTCGCGCGGCCAGGACCGCGGGTCGCCGAGGGGATCGAGCTGCTCGCCCACCTGTTTCATCCGGAGCAGTTCGCCTGGCCCCATGCCACGCGGCCCTGGGGCCGGCTGCCGGACCTACATCCGGTGGCGGATCGCCCAGAGGTCCGGGAATAGCGGCTGCCACAGAGACTGCTTGAGGAACTCGACGCCCGGCGAGCCCCCGGTCCCCCGCTTGGCTCCGATGGTCCGCTCGACCAGCTTGATGTGCCGGTAGCGCCATTCCTGAAATCCCTCGTCGAAATCGGTCATCAGCTCGAACAGAATGACGAGCTCCGGCTGCTCGTGATAGACCCGGAGCAGCTCTTCCTGCAGAGCCGGGCTCGGCTGGGTCGGCTGGGTAACGTCCCGGGTCAGGAGCTCCCCGGGGACGCCCACCCCCCGTTGGTGGAGGAACCGGTAGAAGTGATCGATCACCGACGGATCGGTGAGCCAGCGCTCGGCCGTTGCGCGCTGCCCTTCGTGCTCCGGGATCGCCGCAACGACTCCGGGACGCTTGTAGCCATAGGCGAATTCGATCTCCCGAAACTGGAATGACTGAAAGCCCGAAGCGGTGTCGAGCCGGTCGCGGAAGGAGGCGAACGAGAGCGGCGTCATGGTTTCCAGAATATCGAGCTGCCCGACCAGCGTTTTGAGCACGGTCCGGAGCCGTTTCCAGGTGTGGATGGCACCGTAGAGATCGTTCCCCGAAAAATCGCGCCCGATCTTGAGCGTCTCGTGGAGCACCAGCTTGAACCAGAGCTCGTAGGTCTGGTGGATCACGATGAATAGCATTTCGTCGTGCTCGGGAGGCAGGGACCGCGGCTGCTGCAGCCGGAGCAGCTCGGGGAGGCGGAGGTAGGTAGAGTAGGTGAGCGGCATGACGAGGGAAGTGTGAAAAGTGAAAAGTGAGCGGTGCAACGGGCGAACCGGTACCCCACCAATTCCGAGACCGGGTTAGGCCGCCACCAGGTCTCCCAGCGCGTGGGCGAACCGCCAGACCTCATGGAACGTATTGTAGAACGGTACCGGCGCGGCCCGGATCACGCCGGGATTGCGGTAGTCGGTGACGAACCCGCGTTGCCGCAGGGCCCGCACCAGGGATTCCGCTCCTCCGACTTGCAGGGAAACCTGACAGCCTCGGGCCGCCGGGTCGCGCGGGGTCAGGAGGCGTACCGGCTTACCCGGAAGCCGATCGATGAGGAACTCGAGATACCCGGTGAGTCGTTCCGACTTGCGGCGCAGCACCGGCATGCCCACCCGGTCGAAGAGTGCCAAGGACGCGGCTAACGGCGCCATCGCGAGGACCGGCGGACTGCTGATCTGCCAGCCGGCGGCATCCGCCACCGGGACGAAGCCAGACCCGGACTGCATCTCGAAGCGGGTCTCCGGGTCGTTCCCCCACCAGCCCCCGAACCGGGGCAGCAAGCGATCCCCGGCGTGGCGTTCGTGCAGGAAGCAACCCCCGATCCCGCCGGGGCCGCCGTTCAAATACTTGTAAGAGCACCATGCCGCGAAATCCACGTCCCAGGCGTGCAGCTCCAGCTCCACATTCCCGATTGCGTGGGCCAGGTCGAAGCCGACCAGGCATCCGGCCCGATGCGCCGCCGCGGTCATGCGCGGGAGGTCGAGGAACTGTCCGGTGTAGTAGTGCACCCCGCTGAGCCAGACGACGGCGATCTCGCTACCCCGCTCCGCGAGAAGCCCCTCGACATCTTCGGTGCGAAGCAGCGGTTCTCCGGGGCGGGGCCGCGCGATGAGGACCGCCTCGGGCCCTAACCCGCGGTATTGTGCATGTGACGCCACGGCGTAGGCATCCGATGGGAACGCGGCGGGTTCGATCAGGATGCGGGTTCGCGCGCCCTCCGGCCGATAGAAGGTGACCAGCAGCAGGTGCAGGTTCACCGTCAGCGCGTTCATGGCGATCACCTCACCGGGGAGTGCCCCGACCAGCCGGGAGAGCGGGTCCCGGAGCCGTTGGCTGTAGGTATACCACGGGTCGGGACCCTCGAAATACCCGTCCACTCCCAGCCGGGCCCAGCGTTCGAGCTCGTGGTCGAGTTGAGCCATCGCCCCGCGGGGCAGGGCACCGAGGGAGTTGCCGCAGAAATAGACCAGCGACTTCCCCCCTTCGGCGGGGAGCTCGAAGTTGGTTCGGTACGACGCGAGGGGATCGGCCTCGTCCTGGGTCAGGGCCCAGGCCTCGTCGGGAGCGTAATCGGTGGTCACGGGCGGTCCGTCGCACCCTCGGTGTTCACCAGGAACACCCGCGTGTTAGGGCCGAGCTTGAGAAAGCGCCGCGCCGCCAGGAGCTCGGGGGCTTCGAGCAACGCGAAGAGGCCGGCCAGGCCCGCCGCCCCTGAGGGGCCGGCTTCGATCGCCGGATCGGCCCCGAGCGGCTGGGCCAGCCGCCGCATCGCGGCCTCGGCAAAGCGGTCCTCGACGGTCAGGACCAACTCCACGCCGCGACGCACAATCGGCCACGCGGTGAGCGAGACGTGGCCGCAATTGAGGCCGGCCATGATCGAGTCCTGCCGACCTCGGGAGGGGACCGGCTGTCCCTCCGGGTGATCCACCGAGGCCATCAGCGGGTCCGCTTCGACGGGCTCCACCGCCGCGAGCATGGGCTGCTCCCGCCGGCTCCGGAAGTGTTCCACCGCAGCCTGCGCAAGCCCTCCCACTCCGGCCTGAATCAGCACGACCTCCGGGTTAGGCAAGCCGGTGACCCGGCGTTGTTCTTCCGCTTCCTCGAAGAGCGTCGAGTAGCCCTCGGCGATGCAGTGCGGGAGGTCCAGATACCCTTCGTATCCGACATCGGCGACGACCTCCCAACCCCTGGCCGCGCTCACGGCCGCGCATCGCTGCACCGCGTCGTCGTAGGTCCCCTCCACCCGCTCGACCCTGGCCCCCTCCCGGCGGATATGCTCGATGCGCGGCGGCGTCGCATGCGCCGGGATGAACACGACCGCGGGAATTCCCATCTGCCTCGCCGCCCAGGCAAGGGCGCGGCCATGGTTCCCTTCCGTCGCCGTCGAGACCGTGAGCGGCGCCGGGTGGCGATCGAGGAGCCGGTGCAGCGCCCACGAGGCGCCCAACACCTTGAAGGATTGTAGCCCGAATCGCCCCGATTCGTCCTTGACCAGTAATCCCCCGATCCCCAGCGCAGCCGCCAGGGCGGCACAGGACCTGAGCGGGGTTGGCGCATAGCCCGCGAGCGTCCGATGGAATTCGCGCACCGGCTCGCGGCTCGGCTGCGGGGTCACCCCGGGCTCGAAGAACGGATTCACCCGCGCGCGCATGGTCACCCGTGCCGCTTTCCTCCCAGCTCGGCCTGGAGCCCGGCCTGTCCGGCCTCGGCCCTCCGCCACACCAGGTCCGCCGCGGCAAGATCTTCGACCGCGAGCCCCAGCGACTTGAAGACGGTGACCTGGTCCGGATCGCTCCGGCCCGGTATCCGTCCCAGCAACACGTCGCCCAGCTCTCCGGCGATGTGCGTATCGGCAATGGCTCCCTCGGCCCGAGGGATCAGGAAGTCTCCTGCTTCGTTCCTCGCGGATTCCAGCCGGTCCACGATCAAGCGCGCGCGAGCTACCGTGGCGGTATCGAGCTCCCGAGTGGTCGGCAGACTTGCCCCTACCGCGTTCAGATGGGCGCCGTTGGCGATCCACTCCGAGCGCACGACCGGCTCGGCCGACGCCGTCACGGTGCAGATCAGATCCGCCCCCTCGAGGGCCGCTGGTGGGCCGGCGACAGGCTCCACCTGGATCCGAAGCTGCTCCGCGGCCCAGCGCACGAACCCCAGCACGCGTTCCGCATGGGGGCTCCAAACCCTAACCCGCCGAAGCGGGCGCACCAGCGCCAACGCCTCCAGATGGGTGCGCGCCTGCACCCCGCTCCCGAGCAGGGCCAGATCCCCCGCGCCGGAACGGGCAAGGACCCGAGTGGCCACCGCCGAAACCGCGGCGGTCCGGATCGCGGTGATGCTGCTCGCGTCCATGACGGCGAGCGGTGAACCCACCTCCGGATCGAAGAGCACCACCAGTCCCTGATGGGAATCCAGCGGAGTGCCTGCGTTCCCCGGGAACACCGTGATCGCTTTGAGACCCAGCACGTCAGGACGGCGGAGCTCGGCCGGCATCACGGCGAAGGCCCCACGCCCTTCGGCGAGCCGCAATACGGTTCGGAGCGGGAGCTGCGCCTCGCCACGGCTCAAGCCGCGCAGGACGCGCTCCATCGCCTCGATGCATTCGCCCATCGGGAGGAGCGCAGTCACCTCGGCCTGACTCAGGATCCGGACCGGCATGAGGGGGGTAATTTACCGAGCGATGAACCTGACGCGGATACCGGTTGGCCTGGTCATCGCGGGCGCCGGCCTGCTGCTGGTAGTGGTGGGGTTGCTGGTCTGGGCGGGCGCCTTCAGCTGGTTCGGCCGGCTCCCCGGCGACATCCGGATCGAACGCCCGGGGGTGCGGTTCTACTTTCCGCTCGTTTCGATGATCATTGTATCGATCGTGCTATCGTTGCTGATTGGGTTGGTGCAGCGGCTCACCAGGTAGCAGGACGGCCAGACGGCCAGACGGCCAGACGGCCAGACGGCCAGACGGCCAGGCGGCAAGTTGTACCACCGGCCGTCCCGCCAGCCTGCCGTCCTGTCACCGGTTCAGTCCCACTTCCCCTTTCCCATCCCATACCGTCCCGATCCCAGCAAGAACACGGCAAGGGCCGAAAACAGAATGAGTGCCTCAAGCTCCACTGCCCAGCCGCCGCCTTGCTGGCCCGTGGCGAACAACCTCGGGCGAAGCACCAGGACGCCAGCCATGATCATGTCGACGGCGATGACCAGCGCGGCAACCCGGGCCTTCCACCCCGCAATCACCAGCAGAGGAGCGACGATCTCCGCGAGATACGTCCCGTAGGCAAGCTCGCCGGGAAGGCCAAGGCTGGCCAGCGGTTGCTTGATCCACTCTACTCCGTTGAGGACTTTGAACACCCCGTGGAACAGGAGAACCCCGCCCAGCGCGAGCCGAAGCAGGAGTTTCCCGAGATCTTCGCGACTGGTCATACCTGCTTACCCCATCCGCAAGCCAACCGAGACCTCACCGCGGTACCCTGACCCATCGGGGACGACCCGCAGGAGCAGAGCTTCGCCGGTATTGCGCAAACGGTAGATCCCGTCTTGCGCATTGCGGGTAGGTCGGGGGCCCTTGGGCTGGTAGGGCGACTGCTCGAAGACCCGATCGGAGAGGGCGTCGTCGAAGTAGAGCTGGGAGGTGAACTCATGGGCTCGCCGCTCGCCCTCAAATACCCGCACCTTGAAGTGAATGTGCACGGTCCGGCCCGCATACCAGCCCGGATAGACGGTCAGGAACTCCGCCTTCCCCGCGCGATCGGTCATCTGGTAGCCGCGGAGAAACTTCCGGCCTCGAGTATCGAAAAACCCGTTGGTATCGAGCACGTCGGAGTACACCCCCAGCGCGTCGCATTGCCAAACATCCACCATCGCGCCCGGAACCGGCGCGCAAGCGTTGCCATCGACGCGGGTTACCCCGATCGTGAGGCGGAGCGGCGCGCCTTCACTGACGGCGCTGGTGGTCGGATCGAGACGGATGTCGGCGCGCTGCAGCCGCTCGTCCACGAAGTAGGGACCCTCGGTCTGGGCCGGTGTGACGACACAATCCAATCCGTCAAGGTCCACGCCGCTTACCGGAGCCGGTTGACCGGGAGAGGAAGCGGCTGATTGGCTTCCCGTGAGCGCCAGGGCTCCCGCGGCTCCCAGCACGCTCAGCATTTCACGCCGAGTGATATGCGAATCGCCCGACATCACCCCGTCCTGGAAAAGGTAGGGTTCCAATCTACCCAACCTTCAGTCATCATCGCCAATACTTTGTTGATATCGATTAATAGGGCTAGCTTATTAAGATGGAGCTCCGGCATCTCCGCTACTTCGTCGCTCTCGCTGAGGAACTTCACTTCGGTCGCGCGGCAGCCCGCCTGCGGGTGGCACAGCCTGCCCTGAGCCAGCAACTCAGGCAACTTGAGATAGAACTCGGGGTGACTCTGCTTGCCCGAACCAAGCGGCGGGTCGCTTTGACGGAGCCGGGCCGGGCCTTTCTGACGGAGGCCCGGCGAACTCTCAGCTCCGCTGCCGTCGCGGTTCGGGCTGCGCAGCGAGCTGCGGCGGGGGAGGTCGGAAGTCTTCGAATTGGCTACGTTGATTTGGCAACCTGGCTCAATTTTCCCGCGATTCTTCGCACCTTTCGCCAGCGATTCCCCGAAGTCGACGTGAGCCTCACCGAGTTACACCGGGAGCCGCAACGCGAGGCATTGCTTCGGGGAGATCTGGACGTGGGATTCTTTGCCATGGCCGATCGAGACCAGGGCCTGTCGGGCTTTCCGGTTGCCCGTGATCAGCTGCTCGTCGCGTTGCCGGGCGGTCATCCGCTGGCGGCCCGCTCCACCATTCCGCTCGGACTGTTGGCCGAGGAGAACTGGGTGCTCTTCCCGCGTGAGCTCCGCACCGTCCACGTGGAGCTCGTGCTCGCGGCCTGCCGCCAGGCAGGGTTCGTTCCCCGCATCGTGCAGGAGGCAAGCCAGGTCCACACCATCGCCGGCCTGGTGAGTGCCGGGGTCGGGTTGACCTTGCTGCCGCGAGCGATGGCCGCAGCCCCTCGCGCTGGAGTCGTCTACCGGCCGCTGGCCGGCCCCGCCCCCGAGTTGCTGCTCCATGTGATCTGGCGGCAGGGTGACCTTCCCCCTCCCGCGGCCCGGTTCATCGCCCTGGCCCGCGATCTCGCCGGACCGGGCCGTGCGGTTGACCCCCCGGATTCGTCGAGTTCATACTCCAGCTAGCTGTGGTGTCTCAGGCGCACATGAACCTTCCCCATGGCGAGTTCCGGTTACTGCCGATGGCAACCGGCCTGTTCGTGGCAGTGCTCGTGCTCACCCCTCCGCTCGATTCCAAGTTCATCGCGATCGGTCCCTTCGCGCTCCCCGGGGCAACGATCATCTTCCCGATCGCGTTCATCCTGAACGACGTGCTGACCGAGGTCTATGGCTACGAGCGGTCCCGCCGGATCATCTGGACCGGCCTGGCCTGCCAGCTGTTCGCCGCCGGGTCCTTCTGGATCGTGGGGCGGCTCCCGGGCGCTTTCTTCTGGACCAGCCAATCCGCTTACGATACCATCCTCGGGGTGGCCCCCCGCATCGCGCTGGCGAGCTTCACCGCCTATCTCGCCGGGGAGTTCGCCAACAGCTACGTGCTGTCGCGGCTCAAGTTTTCCCAGCGGGGCCGCCGCGGGCTGGCTCAGGGCTGGCGCTTCGTGGCCTCCACGCTCGTGGGGGAAGCCGTCGATACGACGATCTTCATGACGGTGGGCTTTGCGGGGGTGATCGCTGGCCGCGATCTGCTCACCACCATGCTGGTGCTGTACGGATTCAAGCTGGGCTACGAAATCGTGGCGCTGCCGCTGAGCATCCGGGTGGCCAACTGGATGAAGCGGGTGGAACGGTTCGATCAGCTGGACGACCCGATGCTAACACGCTACACCCCGTTCCGGCTTCGGGTCTCCCCGGCCGGGGCCAGCAACCAGCCGGCGCCCTAGCTCGATGTCGCACCCAAGCGACCCTGGGTCGCCCCCTCCTATTTCGCTTCCCCCCCTCGGGCTCACCCTGGAGGAAATCGGCCGGCTCACCTGGACCATCGAAGACTACGCGATCTTCATCCTCGACCCGGCCGGCCGGATCATGAGCTGGAACCTGGGCGCGGCTCGGGTCACCGGGTACGCAGCTCATGAGATCCTGGAGCAGCCCTACCGGCAGGTGAGCCGGACCGCGGCAGGCGAGCTCGAGGCTGCTGCTGCTGAGGGCCGCTACGCCGAGGCCGGTTGGCGCCATCGGAAGGACGGCTCCCGGTTCTGGTCCAGCGTCGTGGTCACCGCGCTGCGCGACCCGGCCGGATCCCTTCGCTGTTTTCTGGTGATCCTGCGCGACCTCAGCTCGCGGCTCGAGCTGGAGGAGCAGCTCCGCCAAGCAGTCGCGCAGGCCCAGCGGGAAGCCGAACTCCGCGCCCGGGAGAGCGAGGAGCGCTTTGCCCGATTCACCCGGCACCTCCCCGGACTTGCCTGGATCAAGGATCTCGAGGGCCGGTATGTGTATGTGAACGGACCGTGCGCTCGGGCGTTCGGGCGGCTCCGTGCCGAGATCATTGGGCGCACCGATGCGGAGCTGTTTCCCCCCGACACCGCCGCCCAGTTCCGGGAGAACGACCGCCGCGCCCTGGGCGCCGAGACCGGGATCCAGGCGGTTGAGTTGCTGACCGACCCGACCGGGGCGGTCCGCCACTCGATCATCAGCAAGTTCCCGATCTTCGATGCTTCCGGCCGGCCCGCGCGGGTGGGCGGGATCGCGATCGACATCACCGAGCGGGTTAGGGCCGAAGCTGCGCTCCAGGAAGCCGACCGGCGGAAGGACGAGTTCCTCGCGACCCTGTCACACGAGCTGCGGAACGCCCTCGCGCCTCTCCGCAACTCGCTCTTCCTGGCCGGGAGCCTCGATCAGGCCGGAACCCATCAGCGTCTCTTTCAGACGATGGAGGACCAGCTGCACCGGCTGGTGCGGCTGGTCGACGACCTGCTCGAAGTTTCCCGCATCACCAGCGGCAAGATCGAGCTGCGGCGCGAACCGGTCTCGCTCTCGGCGGTCGTGGAGAGCGCGCTGGATACCAGCCGTCCGGTGATCGAGGGCGCCGGTCATCGCCTCGAGGTCACGCTCCCCTCCGAGCCGATCGTGCTCGAGGCCGATCCGGTGCGGCTGGCCCAGGTCATTTCCAATCTTCTCAACAACGCCGCGAAGTACACGCCGGAAGGCGGCCGGATCTGGCTCAGGGCCCGCTGCGAAGAATCGGACGCCGTCGTATCGGTTCGGGACGACGGGTTAGGCATTCCGGCCGAGATGCTAGACCGGGTCTTCGAGATCTTCACTCAGGTGGATCGGACCCTCAAGCGAGCGCAGGAGGGCCTGGGCATCGGCCTCGCCCTGGCTCGCCGGCTGGCCGAATTGCATGGCGGCCGGCTCGAGGCGCGGAGCGATGGGCTCTATTGCGGGAGTGAGTTCGTGTTGCGCCTCCCGATCCCCGCCGGCCTGACCAGCCCGGCCGCACCGACGCGGGGCGACGAATCCACCAGCAGGGCACCGCCCTCGATCCGCGTGGTCGTGGTCGATGACAGTCGCGACGGTGCCGATACGCTGGCAATGGTCCTTCACACCCTCGGCGCCGAGGTGCGGGTGGCGTATGACGGGCTCTCGGCACTTCAAACGATTCGGGAATACCGGCCGTCCCTCGTTCTGCTGGACCTTGGCATGCCGGGGATGGACGGCTACGAAGTGGCGTACCGCATTCGTGGTGATCCGGCGATCGGACCCATCCGCCTCGTTGCGCTCACCGGTTTCGGCTCGGAGGAGGAGCGTCGCCGAGCCCTTGGCTCCGGATTCGACGAACACTGCGTCAAGCCGGCCGATCCGGCTCTGCTCCGGGAGCTGCTCACGAGCTCGGCCCGGAGCGCGGCTTCTCGCTGACCGAGTCTCTTGGTCAGCGGGTGGTCCCCATCCATATTTCCTTCGTGCCAGGGGCGGTAGCTCAGCCGGGAGAGCGCCTGGTTTGCAACCAGGAGGTCACGGGTTCGATTCCCGTCCGCTCCATGGTCGGCCTTGACGAAACCGATCGGACCCGAGATACTAGACCGACGATGCGACCCTCGATTCAGCAGAGCTGGTGGGCCTGGCGCGGTGATCGCCGCGGTGGGCCGGGGTGCGCTTGAAGCCGTAGTCACGTAGGAGGACGCGCAATCTCAGGGAGCCCACCGGAAGCGGTGGGTTTTTTGTTGCATGATCATCGTCCTTAAACCTCACGCCACCAGGGCGCACGCCGAAGCGCTGATGCAGCGCATCGCGGCCCTCGGCCTCCGGCCGCTCTACATGCCCGGGCAGGAACGCGTCGTGCTGGGCGCCCTGGGCGACGAGCGCGCGCTTGAGAGCCTCCATCTCGACAGCGATCCTCTGGTCGAGAGCGTCAAACCCATTCTGGCCCCGTACAAGCTGGTCGGGCGCGAGATCCACCCCCACGATTCCATCATCGACCTCGGCGGAACCCAGGTCGGCGGCGGGCGGTTCACCGTCGTGGCGGGGCCGTGCGCGGTCGAGAGTGCCGACCAGATGCGCCGCACCGCCCAGGCGGTGCACACCGCGGGCGCCCACGCGTTGCGAGGCGGTGCCTACAAGCCGCGCACCAGTCCGTACTCGTTTCAGGGCCTCGGCAAGGAGGGCCTCGCGATCCTCCGCGAGGTGTCTCAGGAAACCGGGCTCCCCACCGTGACCGAAGTCATGGACCCGGGCGATGTCGAGTTGGTCGACCAATACGCTGCCGCGTTCCAGGCCGGCGCGCGCAACATGCAGAACTTCCGCCTGCTCCAGGCCCTCGGGAAGAGCCGTAAGCCGGTGGTGCTGAAGCGCGGCCCGGCGGCCAAGGTCGATGACCTGCTGCTCGCCGCCGAGTACATCCTGGCCGAAGGCAATCCCAACGTGATCCTGTGCGAGCGCGGCATCACCACGTTCGAGACCGCTACCCGTAACACGCTCGATCTGAATGCGGTCCCGCTGATCAAGCAGCGAAGTCATCTGCCGGTGCTGGTGGACCCCTCCCACGGCACCGGACTGCGCGAACTGGTGCCGCCGATGGCCAAGGCCGCGCTCGCGTGTGGGGCGGACGGGATTCTGGTCGAGGTACACTACGATCCTGCTCAGGCGCTCTCCGACGGCCGGCAATCGCTGTATCCCGAGCAGTTCGCCCAGATGATGCGGGAGCTCAGGACCATCGCCGCCGCGATCGGCAAGGTGATGTGATGGTGATCGCTCCGATTTCCGGGGGCGCGGTCCTGCCGCTGGTGCGGGAAGTGACCGGCAGTCCGGACCCGCTGGCGCTCTACGCGGCGCTGAGCGCGGGTGGCCAGCGGCCCGGCACCTTCCTGCTCGAGTCGGCGGAGACCGGGACCGGCTCCGGGGAGCGGAGCCTGATCGGCGCCGGCGTGGCGCTCAGACTCGCGTGTCAGGGTCGTCAGGTGGAGATCGAGGCGCGCTCTCCCAATGGCCGGGCGATGCTGCCCTGGCTGGAAACCCGGTTCGAGGATGCGGCCGGCGTCACGGTGGGCCGGGCCGAGCCTAACACGCTGCGGGTGGCCTATCCCGAGCCGCCGTCGGGCCCCCGGGACGAGAGCAGCCGGGGCCGGCTCCCCTCGCCGCTCGATGCGCTGCGGGCCGTGGTGTTCGGCCCCGACCTGCTGGCCCACCCCACCGATGCCTGCCATCTCGCCGCCGGGGTGTTCTCCTACGATCTCATCGAGCTGTTCGAAGCGCTTCCCCCCGGCCGGCCCGAACCGGAACCGACCCCCCACTTCGAGTTCTTCGTGCCCGACCGGCTCATCGTGATCGACCACCTCCGCAACCGCACCTTGCTGGTCGCGACGGCCATCGGGGGTTCCGGCGATGCGGGGGAGGCGAACTATCACGATGCGGTCACCGCCATCGGCGATCTCATGCAGATCCTGGAGGGAATCGGGAGTCGGGAATCGGGAGCCGGGAGTCGACTGGAAGCCCCCGATTCCCGACTCCCGACTGCCGACTCCCGAGTAGATCTGTCCGATGCCGAGTACGAGGACCTCGTCAGGCGGTTAAAACGGCACATCGTGGCCGGCGACGTGTTCCAGATCGTGGCATCCCGGACGTTTGCGCTGCCCTGCCCTAACCCGCTGGCCGCCTATGCGCGTCTCCGGACGGCCAACCCGAGTCCCTATCTCTTCTACGTGCGAGGGGATGCCTCGACCGTGTTCGGCGCCTCGCCCGAAACGGCGGTAAAAGTGCACGGCCGGCCCCGGCGGGTCACCATCCGGCCGATCGCCGGCACCGCTCCGCGAGGCCGCACCTCGACGGGCGAGCTCGATCAAGATCTCGACGCTCGCCGGGAAGCGGCCCTCCGCCTCGACGAGAAGGAGACGGCGGAGCACATGATGCTGGTGGACCTGGCCCGGAACGACGTGGCCCGGGTGAGCCGCCCGGGCACCCGCCGGGTGACCCGCCTGCTGACCGTGGATCGCTACGCCCACGTGATGCACCTGGTCTCGGAGGTGGAAGGCGAGCTCGCGGACGGGGTCGATGCGCTGCACGCCTATGCGGCCGCGATGAACATGGGGACCCTGGTCGGCGCGCCGAAAATCCGGGCCGCCCAGCTGCTCCGCGAGGTCGAGCCGTCCCGGCGGGGCGCCTACGGGGGCGCCGTCGGATATCTGAGCCACGACGGCACCATGGACACCGCGATCGTCATTCGCGCCGGTGTCGTCCACGACGGGCTGGCGCGGGTTAGGGCCGGGGCCGGGATCGTGTTCGATTCCGATCCGGCCTCGGAAGCGCAGGAGACCCGCTACAAGGCCGCCGCGGTGCTCCGGGCCATCGCCGGCGGGGAGTCGGGTCATGGCTAGCCCGGAGCGGCCCAACTCGCTCTCGATCGTCTTCGTCGACAACTTCGACTCGTTCACCTGGAACCTGGTGGACGAGTTCGCCCGGCGCGGCGCCTCGGTCGAGGTGTGGCGCAATACCACCCCGGCCGAGCTGCTGCTCACCCGCGCGCGGGCCGGCGGGCCGGGGCTGCTGGTACTCTCGCCCGGGCCGGGGACGCCGGCGGACGCCGGGTGCTGCGTCGATCTGGCCCGGCAGGCCGCGGACGCCGGGATTCCGCTCTTCGGGGTCTGCCTGGGCCACCAGGCCATGGTCGAGGCGTTCGGCGGCACGGTGGGTCCCGCCGGCGAGGTCGTGCATGGCAAGACCTCGCGGGTTAGGCATGAAGGCGGCCCGCTCTTCGAGGGCGTCCCCTCGCCGTTCCCGGTGGGCCGCTATCACTCGCTCGCCGCGCTGACCCTGCCGGCTTGCCTCAAGCCGGTGGCCGGGACCGGCCGGGTCGTGATGGCCGTCGAGCACCAGACCGCTCCCCAGCTCGGGGTGCAGTTCCATCCCGAGTCCATCCTGACGCCCGAAGGCGGGCGCATCATCGACAACGTATTGCGTTGGGCTGCCGATGCGCGCCGGTGAGGTCCTCGACGTCCTGAGCCGGCGGGACCTCTCCCGGGAGGAGAGCACCGCCACGTTCCGGCGTTTCCTCTCGGCCGAGTACTCGGAGATCGAGATGGCGGCGGTGCTCGCCGCCCTCAAGACCCGCGGCGAAACCCCCGAGGTCATGGCCGGCGCCGTCGAGGCCCTCCTCGAGGCGGCGGTTCCCTTCCCCCGACCCGACTACGACTTCGCCGATTGCTGCGGTACCGGCGGCGACGGCGCCGGCACGGTGAACGTCTCGACCGCGGCAGCCTTCCTGGCCGCCGAGCTCGGGATCCCCATGGCCAAGGCTGGGAATCGTTCGGTGTCGTCGCGCTGCGGGTCTGCCGACGTGCTCGAGCGGGTTGGGGTCCGCCTCGACCTCGCGCCCGAACGCGCCCGCCGTTGCCTCGACGAGGTCGGGATCTGTTTCGTCTTCGCACCCCATTATCACGCCGGGGTTCGCCACGTGGCGCCGGTACGCAAGGCGCTCGGCGTTCGCACGGTGTTCAACCTGGTCGGGCCCATCGCCAATGCGGCGCGCCCGACCTGGCAGCTCATGGGGACCTATCATCCCACGCTATGCGAGCCGGCTGCCCGCACGCTCGCGTTGCTGGGACGGAAAGTGGCGTTCGCGGTGCACGGAAGCGGGCTCGATGAGGTGGCCCTGCATGGCGGGACCACCGGCGTTCTGATTCGCGATGGCCGGGTCGAGTCGGTCACGATCACACCCGGGCACGCCGGGGTGACGGAAGCCTCGCTCGATGCGCTGGCCGGTGGCGGTCCCGAGGAAAACGCGGACTGGCTGGTTCGGGTCCTCGAGGGCAAGGGTTCCCGCGCGCACGCCGAGGCGGTAGCGCTGAATGCCGGAACTCTCGCCTGGGCCACCGGCAAGCTGCCCACCCTGCGCGCGGCGGTTCGGGTCGCGCGCGAAGTCCTGGGTAGCGGCACTGCCGCCAGACGTCTAACCCGCCTGGTCGAGCTGTCCCGCGATGCTTGACCAGATCCTCGCTACCAAACGCGCCGAGGTGGCCGCGCGGAAGCAGGCGGTGTCGCTGGAGTCGCTGCTGGCCCGCTGCGACCCCAGCCGGCGCCGGCTGGGCACCGCGTTGCGGCAGGGCAAGCCCGGATTCCTCCTCGAGATCAAGTTTGCGTCCCCGTCGGCCGGCCTTATCCGCAGCGCGGCCGACCTGGCCACCGTCCTCGAGAGTTACCGGCGGCATGCCGACGCGGTCTCGGTGCTGACCGACCGCACCTATTTCGGCGGCTCGCCCGACCTGCTCGCCCGGGTGCGGCGCGGGCTGGACCAGCCGCTGCTCTGCAAAGACTTCATCCTCGAGCCCTACCAGGTGGCGGTGGCGCGGGCCCATGGAGCCGACGCGGTCCTCCTGATCCTGGCCGCCATCGACGACGCGGTCTGGCAGGCCTGCGCCGCGCTCGCCGATCAGCTTGGGATGGAGGTCCTGACCGAGGTTCACGATGCGGCGGAGGCCGGGCGGGCGGTGGCCCTGGGAGCGCGGCTGATCGGAATCAACGCCCGCAACCTGCGGACCCTCCGCGTCGATCCCAGCGTCATAACCCGCATCGCGCCGGGTTTGCCCGCGGACCGGGTGGTGGTGGCGGAGTCGGGCATCGAGTCGCGCGACCAGGTCGAGCAGCTCCGGCCCGCGGCCGATGCCGTCCTGGTCGGCACCGCCCTGATGCGGGAGGACGACCTCGACCGAGCCGTCCGGCGGCTGATCTACGGCCGTACCAAGATCTGCGGCCTAACCCGCGCCGAAGATGCGGTGGCTGCCCGCGAGACCGGCGCCACCCATGGAGGCCTGGTCTTCGCGGCGCACTCGCCCCGGCAGCTCGATCTGGCCCAGGCCCGCCCCGTGCGCGCGGCGGCCGAGCTGGAGTGGGTGGGCGTATTTGCGGATCACGATCCTCAGGAGATTTCCACCGTCGCGCGGGAGCTGGGGCTCCGGGCGGTGCAGCTCCACGGGAGCGAGGGGACGGATGTCGTCGCTCGGGTCCGGGCCCGGCTTCCCCGGGAGTGCGAAGTCTGGAAGGCAAGCCCGGTTTCGGAACCGGGTGCGATTCCCACGCGCCGGGAGACCGGCGCGGACCGCCTGCTGCTGGACAGCGGCGCGGCCGGACGCGGCGGGACGGGACGCGCGTTCGACTGGTCGCTACTCGCGGGTTATGCCGAGCGCCGCGACGTCGTGCTGGCGGGTGGGCTGGGCGAGCACAACGTGGGCGAAGCCGCCGCGCTGGGCACCTGGGCGCTCGACGCGAGCTCCGGAGTGGAAACCGCCCCGGGACACAAGGATCGCGAGCGGCTGGGTGCCTTCTTCCGGGCGCGCCGGAGATTGCCCGGCCGGGGAGACCGCACCTCATGAGACTCAGTGGCAGGTTCGGTCGCTTCGGAGGGACCTACGTCCCGGAAATCCTCATGCCGGCGCTCGAAGAGCTCGAGGCCGCGTTCCTCGACGCCAAGGCGGACCCCGGCTTTCAGCGCGAGCTCGCCGATCTCCTCACCCATTATGCGGGGCGGCCGACCCCGCTCTATCGCTGCCGCAATCTCCTCGCCGGCGACTCCGCCCGCCTCTACCTCAAGCGCGAGGACCTGCTGCACGGCGGCGCCCACAAGACCAATCAGGCGCTGGGGCAAGGGCTGCTGGCGCGGCGGATGGGGAAGCACCGGCTCATCGCGGAAACCGGCGCGGGCCAACACGGAGTGGCGACGGCGCTGACCGGCGCCGTGTTAGGTCTCGAGACGAGGATCTACATGGGCGCGGTGGACATCGAGCGGCAGCGATCCAACGTCTTCCGCATGCAGCTGCTCGGCGCCGAGGTCGTGGCGGTAACGTCCGGGTCGCAGACCTTGAAGGATGCCATCAACGAAGCCCTGCGCGACTGGTCGGCCAGTTACCAGACCACCCACTATCTCCTGGGCAGCGTGGCCGGACCGCATCCCTTCCCGACCATGGTGCGCGACTTCCAGCGGGTCATCGGTGACGAGGCTCGAGAGCAGATCCTGGCGTTGGAAGGCAGGCTGCCCGACCTCGTGGTCGCATCGGTCGGGGGCGGCTCCAACGCGATGGGCATCTTCACGGCGTTTCTCGAGGACTCCGGGGTCCGTTTGCTCGGGGTGGAGGCCGGCGGCGAAGGGCTCGACACCGACCGGCATGGCGCGACGCTGGCACGCGGGCGGCCCGGCGTGCTGCACGGCGCCTATAGCTTCGCGCTCCAGGATGAGGAGGGGCAGATTGGCGAGAGCCATTCGATCTCGGCCGGCCTGGATTATCCGGGGGTCGGGCCCGAGCATGCCTGGCTCAGGGAGACCGGACGGGCGACGTATACCAGCTGCACCGACGCCGACGCGCTCGACGCCTTCGAGATCCTGGCGCGAGCCGAGGGTATCCTCCCGGCGCTGGAGTCCGCCCATGCGCTCGCCGTCGCGGTCCAGGCCGCCCGGGCCGGCCCAGCCGGGGTGATCCTGGTCAACCTCTCCGGCCGGGGGGACAAGGACCTGGAGACGGTGCTGCGGCACCGCGCCGCCGGTTAGCAATGGGAGCCGCACGCTACCAGGCGCTGTTCGCGCGGCTCGCGGAAGCCGGGGAAGGAGCATTCATCCCCTTTGCGATGCTGGGTGATCCTAACCCGCACGACAGCCTAGAGATCGTTCGCGTGTTGGCGGCGGCCGGGGCCGACGCGCTCGAGCTTGGACTGCCCTTCTCCGATCCGATTGCGGACGGTCCGGTGATCCAGGCCGCCGCCACCCGGGCCCTCGCGGCCGGGGTGCGCCGGCCCGACTGCTGGGAGATCATCCGGACGCTCCGGAGGGAGAATCCCGAGCTCCCTATCGGCCTCCTGGTCTACGCCAACCTGGTATGCCACCATCCGCCGGCCGAGTTCTATGGCGAAGCCGCCGCAGCCGGCGTCGATTCCGTGCTGGTGGCGGATCTGCCGGTCAGCGAGAGCGCCCCGCTCCGGGAGGCGGCCCGGGCGCAAGCCATCGCGCCGGTGTTCATCGCGCCACCCAACGCGGATGAGGCTCGCCTCGCCGCTATTGCGGACGCCAGCGAGGGGTACACCTACGTGACCTCGCGGGAGGGGGTGACCGGCGCCGACGAGCGGCTCCGGCGGGACCAGTCGGCGCTGATCGGGCGGCTCCGCGCCCTGGACGCGCCGCCCCCCGTGTTAGGGTTCGGGATCTCGAATCCGGATCAGATCCGCGCGGCGCTCGCGATGGGGGCGGCCGGCGTCATTTGCGGCTCGGCGTTGGTGCAGCGGTATGCGGCGGGCGGGCGGCTGGACCCGTTCGTCTCGGCCATGAAGGACGCAACCCGCCGCTAAGCCGGCCAGCCGAGCGGCTTCCTCTCCATCACCAGGATGATCGGCGCCTCGAGCTCTCCCGCAAACACCGTCGCGTCGAGCGGCATGGTCCGCACCGGGCCCTCGCCAACGCCGATGAAGCAGCGGAACGTCAGGTGGAGCACCGCCTGATCGAGCAGCGGCGGAGGCGGGACCCTCGACGGCGTCAGCGCGGTGCCATCGGAGATTTGCCCCGGCACCTGGCCCGAGATGAGCACCTGATGATCCATGAGGGAGCGCAGCATGCGGTGGGTGAGGGTTGTGGATTCGCCGCCACGGGTCAACACCCCAAAGACCGGGGCGTCGAACCGTCCGAGCCTGGGATAGATCGCGATGCCGTAGCCGCACGGCGTGTCGCTATCCTCGGCTTGGCCAAGCGCTTCGGTGAGGAGATCGTGAACCGCCACGAGATTCGCGGGGCCGGGATTGCCATTCATTGCACCAGGTCCGAAGAATGACTTAGCTCGATTGGGCAGGTCCCGGGCCAGACGACCCGGCCGGCTGAAGCCGCAACCGGACCACGGTTCCTTTCCCTTCCTCACTCTCGACATCTACCTCGCCGCCCCAGCTTTCGACCAGTCGTTTCACGATTGGCAAGCCGAGGCCTGATCCGCTGGTCGAGGTGGAGAAGCGCGGCTCGAAGATCATGGGCAGGAGCGATGCGGGGATGCCGCGGCCGTCGTCCTCCACCGACACCGTGGTTTCCCTAACCCGCACGCGGATGGTGCGAGCCCCGGCGGTGCGGGAATTCTCGAGCAGGTTGACCAGCGCTTCCTTGACCTCGTCGGCTCGGGCTGCCGCCGGCACCGGGTGCTCCACCTCCACCACGACTTCGGCCCCCTCCGGCCCCAGCCGATAGAGTTCAGCGACATCGCGCACCACCGAAGCCAGCTTGACGGTCTCCAGCGGCCCGCGCTCCGACGCCGGGACGCCGAACCGGCTGAAGGATCGGGCGATTCGGTCGAGCCGGTCGATCTCCGCCAGAATGCGCGCCGTCGTGCTCTCCAGGACCGGGCCGATCGGGGTGTGGCCGTCCTCGTGGACTCGCCGCAGGTGCTGCACGCCGAGGCGCATCGGGGTGAGCGGGTTCTTGATCTCGTGGGCGACCTGGTTTGCCATCTCGCCCCAGGCCACGATCCGGGCGACTCGCTCCTGGGCCTGCTGCGTCTTGCGCACATCGGCCGTCATCTTCTCGAACGCGGCAAAGACCGGCGAGAACTCCGGCGTTCCCGGTTCGGCGGGCAAGGCCACCGGCCTCCCCTCCCCGAACGCGAGCGCGGCGCGCTGCAGTTCCGCAACCGGCCGGGACAAGCTGCGCGCCGCCGCATGCGCGGCAAGCCACGAGGCGACGATCCCCAGAATCGTCACCAGCGCGAAGAGCATCGCCAGATCGCGCTGGCGCTCTTCCAGCACCGGATCGATCCCGGTCTGCGGCAAGGCAAGAATCCCGGCAGCGAGGTCCGCCAACCGCACGGCCCGATACCCGACCCGCACATCCACCGCGCGCGAGGGACCTTCGGCAGTCGTGACGGCCGCGCCGTCGATCACGATGCGATGAAATGCGCCGGGATCCACGAGCGGTGAAAGAAGACCGAGCAGGTCCAGCAAGCCGCCCCCGGTGCTGCCGGTGAGCCTTCCTTCCCGGTAGAGGGCGAAATCCGCATCCATGCGCGCGCTCAGCGCGCGCAGCTCTTCCGAGAGCGCCGGGTCGGCCGCCTGCAGCTCGGCCCGCTCGGGCAGCACATCTCGCAGCGCCTGCTCGATCGCCCGGTCCCGCCCCGCCCGGACCTCGCCCCGCAACCGGCCGATTCCCCATGCCGCGAAGCCCAGCGTGGGCGCCAGGAAGAACACCGCGAGAGCGACGCCAATCCGGACTTCGTAGGAACGGAGCCGCGGGATCCAGGCCGGGCGGGTTAGGGTTTGCCCGGCCAGCAACCCCGCCAGCATCCAGAGCCCGGCGAGCGTTGCCAGATTGAGCAGCACCACCAGGGTCCCTCGCACGATCAGCGTATCGTACGACCCCAGATCGACCGTCGCGTGGACAGCTCGTCGGACCCCCGCCACGCTCACGGTGCGATGGCCCATCACCAAGCGACCCTCTCGCCGCCAAACCGGGATCGCTGAGCCCGGGGGTCGGTCCGCTGGAGCGGGCGCGATCGCGAGGCGGTAGAGGGCCCGTCCCTGAGCGCGGGCTCCGAGCAGCCGGCCTAACCGGGAGGGAGGAATCAAGCCGGTGGCCGGGCCCAGCCCCGCGGCCAGGATCGTCGCCGTGTCTCGGCGAACCAGCAGGAGATGGTGGATGGCCGGCTCCCGTTCGAGATGACGCACGAGCACCGAATCCTGAGGGGCCATCTGCCGCACTTCGGTACCCACGAGATCGACCGGAAGGTCCAGCTCGTCGAGCCGCAACTCGAGCACCCGGAGGCCGTCCGACCGGAAAGTAGCTAGCGCAGCGGGGAGGCCCAGCGTGTCGAGCCTCGACGCCTTCCAAAGGACGTAGAGCTCCGGCATCGAAGCGGGGGGAGGAGCCCGGAAAACCATTCGTCCGAACTCGACGAGGGCGGCCTCGACCGCGGGCTCGGAAGGCCGGGCCAGCCCCAGCATGTCCGCTTCGGCGGCGCGGACCTTTCCGTCATGATCCGAGCCCCAAGTCAGGACTGCGCCGAGACTCGCGGCGATGACCGCCACCGCGGCGAGCTCGGCCCGACGATCGGCCGGCCACGCCAGCGGAATCAGCGGAGCAATCCAGAAACCGAGGTACCAGGTTGGCCAGCCTGCCAGCGGCTGCCAGAGAACCAGTCCGCCGATGGCAGCGGCAATCGCCAAGGCGATGGCCGCAAGGGGCCCGGCGCGAAAGCGCACCAAAAGCGCGCCGCGTCGAATCAGTCCTAACCCGAGCGTGATGAGACCGGCCGCAAACAAGAAGAGACTGATCTGCCAGACCAGCCACAGTTCTATGGACGAGCCGGTTCGCGGCGGAGCAACCCCGCGCCCCAGTGCCGCCAGAAGGAAGGGAGTGACCCCGAGGACGAGCGCCGCGAGCGGCCCCCCGATCCATCCGGGGATCCGCCGGTCGCGGAGCAGCCGTCCGGTAAGCAGGAGCCCGACCCCGCTCAGGGCAAGCGGTCCGGGGGCTCGGGAGACGGGACCTAACACGCTGCTCGTGAAGACGGCCGGATCGAACCATTCGGCAATGCCGAGGATCTCCCCGAGCGGAGCCCGCAAACTCAGCGCGAAGGGCACCAGCGCAAGCCCGATCCGCCAGAGGCCGCCCGGCGCGATTCCGATGGCAACCACCAGCGCGAGCAGCAGCGCTATGGTAACCCGCTGCGCCCCCGCCCGGCCAGCCCGGGTAAGCGCTTCCCACTGCTCCGGGGGAACGAGCTGCGCGCTGAATAACACGCGATCACCTGCGGTGGTCGGCAGCGTGTAATCGAAGACGTCGGAAATGTCGGGCGCCGCCTCCGGATCGAGCAGGCGGAGTCCTACCTCGGTTCGGGCGCGGAACCGCGCGGCCATGCTATTCCCGCCATCCGGGACCACTGGATCCGCCGCGAGCAACACGGTGCCGACCGCGATCCGGTTGGCGGCATCATGGCGCCGCACCTCCATGACTGCGTAGTATGGAGTGAGCTGAACGGCTACCGAGTCGCCCGCGGCCCGTGGCATGAGCCGGAACCGCCCCGCCCAAATCCGAGGCGCCCCCGTCGGTTCGAAGACCACGACCCCCGACTCGGAAGCACCGGAGCGGATCAGTCGCGCCGCCGCCGCAAACCCCGCTTCCTGCGGGAGCGTCGCGATGCCGAGCGCGCGCCGAGCGAGCGAGTCGGCCAAGAGCCGCGCCTCGCTCAGGTTCTCGTTCAGGCGGCCCGAGGCGCTCGCGATGCGTTTCTCGCGCTCGCCGGTGGGACCATCCCAGGCGTGCTCGATGCGGTTGAGATTCCACTGGGCGCCGACCAGGAGTCCGCCGGTGGCCGCAAGCGGGAGGAGCAGCCAGAGCGGCCGCCGCGCGAGAAGGGCGGTCGCTCCGAGCAGAACCACCGCGCCGGCGGCGATCAACGTTGCAGGAGACCGAAGCCACTCGCCGGTGGCGAACGCGGCGGCCGCCAGAGAAATGATCCAGGGAGGAAACGAAACCTTCAGATGACCGGTCCGCTGCGATTGAAGGACATGACGCCGGCCCGGGCGGCAAGGCTCCTCGCATCCGTCCCCAGGCTCCTGATCCCCGCCGGCACCCTCGAGGCCCGCGGTCCCCACCTACCGCTGGGCTGCGACACGTTCATACTCGAGCGGCTGGCCGACGATCTCTCCGCGACCACTGGCATCGCCCGCACGCCCGCGATCGAGTTTGGCGTGCATGCCGTGGCGGACGAGCCCATGCCGGGAACCGCAGCCTTTAGCCGCAAGACGCTCCACCGAGCCATCAACGAACTTATCGCCGCCTGGGAGGAGGTGGCAGGCGTCCGCGACACTTTGATCCTCACTGCCCACGCCGCCGACCAGCACCTCGAGGCGCTCTCCACCATTCGAACCGTGGGACGAGTGCGCGTCGTGGATATTCTCGCGTTGCCGGTCTTACCTTCGCTCCGAGAAGTGCGCGGAGGGCCCTGGCACGGTGGTGAGGTGGACACGTCGCTCATGCTCTACCTCGCCCCCCACCTGGTGGATGCCCCCCGAATCCCTCCCCTGCTCCCCGCCTCACCTGAAAAGGGCGCGCGTTTCTATTCCGCAATTCTCGAGAGTCTGGCCGCTGATCTTCACGAATTGGTTAAGTCTCCGTAGCTCATTATCTTAACCGTTCGTTCGTCACAAGGTGAAACTTGTAACGGACCTCCTCCGTCATAGCTGGGTGAATAATCAGGAGTCAGCGCGCATGAAGACCATTGACCGCCGGGCGTCGGCCACGTTCCTCCTTTCCTTCGCCTTCGCAGGTGTCCTCGCGGGTCAGGATCCCGCGGCGCCCCCGCGGGCTACCCAGACCGTTCGCCTCTCGTTGAGCGACGCGATTGAACAAGGCCGTCGCAACAGCCCCACCTACCGCCAGGCACTGAATGCCGCGGTCCCCGCAACCTGGGCGGTGCGCAACGCCTACGGCAACTTGTTTCCGAGCTTCGATGTCTCCGGCTCGATGGCCTACACTGGAACCGGGAAGGCGACATTCGGCGGAACCACGTTCCAGCAACAGTCGCCTTCCCTGAGCTCGAGTTATTCCCTTTCGTTCGGGTGGCAGCTCTCCGGCGCGCAGCTCACCGCCACGGGACAGCAGAAAGCCAACCGTCGGGCCGTCGATGCCCAACTCGCCAGCGCCGGCGAGGGGCTTCGCAACGAGATCACCACCCAATACCTCACGGCGCTTCAGGCCGTGGCGCAGACGGAAGTCGCCCGGCAGCAGGTGCAGCGCAACGCCGACTTCCTGGCGCTGGCCCGCGCGCGGTATCAGGTTGGCCAGGCCACGATGCTGGACGTTCGCCAGGCGGAAGTCCAGAAGGGACAGTCGGACGTCGCGCTGCTCCGCGCCCAGCAGGCCGAGAACGAGGCCAAGCTCGAGCTGTTCCGCCGGATGGGAGTCTCGATTCCCGCGCTTCCCGAGACTATTGAGCTCCCTGAGCGATTCGAAGTTTCCGAGCCGACCTTCGATCTGGCTGAATTGCAGCGGACCGCGAAAGAAGAGAATCCGACGCTGCGCGGCTTCCGGGCCCAGGAGAATGCGGCTGCCTGGGGGGTTCGCGCCGCCAAGTCGCAGTTCCTTCCCACGCTCAGCGCCCAAGCCTCGGTCTCCGCCTTCACTCAGGAATTCACCAACACGGAGCTCTTCCTGGGCCAGCGGCTGACCAGCGCCCAGGGCGTGGCCGAGAACTGCCGGTTCCAGAACGCACTGGTCAGCAGCCTGCCGGGTGGCGGCGTCCAGGGCTGGCCCAATGGCGGGCTGATCGACGATTGCAATGCGTTCGCCAATCTGACCCCGACCGGCGACGCACTCAACGAGTCGTTCCGGCAGCAACTGCTGGAGACCAACAACGTATTCCCGTTCTCGTTCACCCGGCAGCCATTCCAGGCCTCACTGCGGATCTCCCTGCCGATCTTCGACGGTTTTTCCCGCAACCTCCAGGTAGCCCAGGCGCGCCTAACCCGCGACAACCTGGCGCAGGACCTGCGGGCCCAGGAGCTCCTGGCGGAAACCACCGTTTCGGCACGGTACCTCGGCGTGCAGAGCGCCTATCAGGCCATCCAGGTAGAGGAGCAGAACCGGGCTGCTGCCCGAGAACAGCTCCGGCTAGCCCAGGACCGCTACCGGTTGGGCGCCGGATCGTCGCTCGAAGTGTCCGACGCCCAGAACGCGGTGACCCGGGCCGAGGGCGATTACGTCACCACGATCTACGAATACCACAAGGCCGTGGCAGCGCTCGAGCTCGCCGTCGGCCGTCCCCTGCGCTAGTCAAGAGGACCCGATCATGTCACGTCGTGCCAAATGGACGCTGGGGCTCACGATCCTCGTGGTCGTCGTCGGCGGGCTGTTCGCCCTCGCGGCCGCGAAGAAGGGGTCGCGCGCCATCGAGGTCAGGCTGGATGCGGTGGCCCCCCGCGACCTGGTCGCTACCGTGACCGCGAGCGGCCGCATCGAAGCCAAGACCCAGGTGGATATCAGCGCCGACATCACCGGGCGGATCACCGACATCGCGGTGCGGGAGGGCGACCAGGTCAAGAAGGGCCAGTTCCTGCTCCAGATCGAACCGGACCAGTACCTCTCGATCGTCAGCCGCCTCGAGGGCCAGGTCGCTTCGGCCGAGGCGGGCCTGGCGCAGGCCCGGGCCAACCGCGATCAGGCGCGCCGGAGCCGGGACCGCGCGGTGGAGATCCAGCGGGTTAACGCCGAGCTCATTGCCCGGGAGACCGTGGAGCAGGCCATCCAGGCCTTCGACGTGGCCGAAGCCAACTTCCAGTCTGCCCGAGCGGGGGTAGAACAGGCGCGGGCGGCCCTCCAGGAGGCCCGGGCCAATCTGGCCAAGACCAAGCTGGTCTCACCGATCGGCGGGCAGGTGGTGCGGCTCGCCGTAGAGCAAGGCGAGGTCGCGGTGCCCGGCACCTTCTCCCGGGAAACCGGCCTCCTCATGACGGTCGCCGACATGTCGGTGGTGCTGGCCAAGGTCCAGGTCGATGAGACCGACGTGGTACGGCTCCATCTGGGGGATTCGGTGTCGGTCACGATCGACGCCTTCCCCGACACCAGTTTTGCCGGGCGGGTCACCAGGATCAGCCGGAGCGCCAAGCTCTCCCAGACCGGAGCGGCCAGCGGTACCACGGCCGACCGCGCAGTGGATTTCGAAGTGGAGATTACACTCGACAAGCCGCCGGTCTCGATCCGGCCCGACCTGTCCGCCACCGCGCGGATCGTGACCGACACGAGGAAGCAGGCGCTTTCGATTCCCATCATTGCGCTCACGGTGCGGGAGCACGAGCCGGTACCGAATGAGGTCAAACAGGGCCCCGGCACTCCAGTGGGCGAGCCCGCCCGCCAGCTAACCGCGGCGGAGCGCAAGCAGCGGGAGAAGGAAGGGGTATTCGTGGTGCGGACCGGAATCGCGACCTTCCAGCCGGTGCGGGTCGGGGTTGCCGGCGAGGAACACTTCGAGGTGCTGGAAGGGCTCAGGGCCGGCGACACGGTGGTGGCGGGACCCTACCAGGCGGTGCGCGATCTCAAGGACAGCACGCGGGTTAGGCAGCAGCGCGACGTCGCCCCGCGGAGTGGGACGGGAGCCCGTCCGAACCCATGAGCGACCTGGTCATCCGCATCCGCGACCTGGCCCGCGACTATCCCATGGGCGCGGAGACCGTGCAGGCGCTGCGCGGCGTCTCCCTCGAGCTCCGCCGCAACGAATACGTGGCGATCATGGGGCCCTCGGGGTCCGGGAAGTCGACGCTCATGAATCTGATCGGGTGCCTGGATACCCCAACCCGGGGCGAGTACTGGCTCAACGGCCAGGAAGTTTCCCGCCTGGGTGACGATGCGCTGGCCCGGATTCGGAACCGGGAAATCGGGTTCGTCTTCCAGACGTTCAACCTCCTGCCGCGGGCAACCGCGCTCCAGAACGTCGAGCTGCCGCTGATCTATGGCGGGATCTCCGCGCGCGAGCGCCGGCGGCGTGCGGTCGAAGCGCTCGGGCGGGTGGGGCTCGCTGACCGGATGGAGCATCGCCCCAACGAGCTGTCGGGCGGCCAGCGGCAGCGAGTCGCCATCGCGCGCGCACTGGTCAACCGACCCGCCATTCTCCTGGCGGACGAGCCGACCGGCAACCTCGACAGCACCACCAGCCAGGAGATCCTCCGCGTCTTCGCTGCCCTGCACACCCAGGGCCAGACGATCATCATGGTGACCCACGAAGCCGACGTCGCGGCGCACGCGGCTCGGATCGTGGTGCTCCGCGATGGCCGGGTGGCGAGCGACGGGCCCAACCGCCAGGCGGCCTGATGCAAATCCGGGACGCGGTCGGCGAAGCGCTCGAGACGATTCGCACCCAGAAGCTCAAGAGCTTCTTCTCGCTGATCGGAGTGCTGATCGGAGTCACCTTCCTGATCGCGGTCGTGTCCATCGTGCAGGGGATGAACGTGTACATGGAAGACCGCTTCGCCAACAAGCTGGTCGGTCTCAACACCTTCCAACTCCGCCGGATGCCGAACTTCACCGATGCGACCGAGGAGCAGTGGCGCGAGTGGGTCCGGCGGCCGCGGATCAACTACGTCGAGGCCCGAGCGGTCGAAGCGCGGATGGAAACGCCAGCGATCTACTCCCGGTGGTGCAGCGACCAACTGACGGTCACCTGGAGCGGCAAGATCGCCCGCAGCATCGACATCTGGACCACCGATGCGGCGATCTTCCGGATCAAGAACCTCGACCTCGAGAGCGGACGCGCCTTCACGCCGCAGGAGGCCCGCGCCGGCGTGCCGGTCGCGGTCATCGGGTGGGACCTCACCGACAAGTTGTTCGCCGGGGTGGACCCGGTCGGCAAGGAGCTGACCATCGAGGGCCTGCCCTATCGCGTGGTCGGGACCGTCGCGAAGCAGGGCACCCTGTTCGGCATCTCGCTGGACAAGTTCGTCGTGGTGCCGTTCGACTCGCCGGTGCACCGCCGGGTCTGCCGGCTCGGTTTCATGGATGAGTTTCATGTCCAGACCGGGACCGTACGGGAGATGCAGACGGCACTGGAGGAAACCCGGGAAACGATGCGCATTCAGCGGCGGCTGCGGCCCGGCCAGGAAGACAACTTCGCGATGCAGACCGCCGAGGGGGCGCTGGAGGGCTGGAATCGGATCTCGAGATTCCTGTTGACGGCGTTGCCTGCTCTCGTGTCCATCTCGCTCGTGGTGGGCGGGATCGTGATCATGAACATCATGCTCATGGCGGTGGCCGAGCGGACCCGGGAGATCGGGATCCGCAAAGCGTTGGGAGCGAAGCGTCGGGATATCCTGGCCCAGTTCATCGTCGAGTCCGCGACCCTCTCGACGGTGGGCGCGGCGCTGGGCATCCTCACCGGGATCGGGCTCGCGTTCCTGGTCCGCGCTACGACTCCACTTCCCGCCGCGATCGCGCCCTGGTCGGTGGGCGTGGGCGTGATGCTGGGTGTGGTGGTCGGGATGACGGCGGGCGTGTACCCGGCGAGCCGGGCGGCCCGGCTCGATCCCATCGAGGCGCTGCGGCACGAATGAAAGCGCGGAGCGGGTTAGGGGTCACCGGCGCGCGCCTGCTCGAAGGCATGGGGATGGCGCTCGACTCGGTGCGCTCGAACAAGACCCGGGCGGCCCTCACCATCCTCGGCGTGGCGATCGGCGTCATGGTGGTGATCGCGATGGCCTCGATGATCACCGGCATCAACCGAGCCGTGGCCCACGAGTTCGAGACCCTCGGGCCCAAGACCTTCTTCGTGTTCCGGTTCTTCCAGGGCGGGATCGTGATCAGCGACGGCTCCGACGAGATGTCGCCCTGGCGGCGGAATCCCTGGCTCTCGGTCGAAGAGGCCGAATACCTGCGGCAGCTTCCTGCGGTACGCGACGTCGGGTACCGCGAGGATGCCCGCGAACCGGTGAGCTACGGCGATCAGAAGCTGTCGTCGGTGAATACCATCGGGGCGACGACGAACTGGGTGTTCGTCTCCGGCGGGAACATCGTGGAGGGGCGGAACTGGACCGCCCTGGAGTTCGCGGCCGGCTCCAACGTCGCCGTCATCAATGACAAGCTGGCCGATACCTTCTTCCCCGGCCTCGACCCGATCGGGCGGCGGATCAAGATCAACGGTGTGCCGTTCGAAGTCACCGGGGTGTACGCCGAGGCGCAGAGCCTATTCGGAGGCAGCTCGAGCCCGCTCGTGGTGATGCCGCACAGCACCTTCACCAAGGTGGCCGACTATCAGAAGGGCTGGATGAACTTCGTCGTGATGCCCACCGATTCGGCCACCGTCGCGGAGGCGCAGGATGCGGTCATCAGCGCGCTCCGGGTCAAGCGCGGGCTCAAGCCGGCCCAGGACAATAATTTTGCGGTGGTCTCCCAGGACAAGCTGCTCGACACGTGGAACAGCATAACCCGCGGCTTCTTCCTGGTGATGCTGGCGCTCTCCAGCGTGGGCCTCATGGTAGGTGGCGTCGGGGTCATCGCGATCATGATGATCTCGGTCACCGAGCGCACCCGCGAGATCGGGGTACGGAAGGCGCTGGGCGCCACCCGGCGGGAAATCCTCTTCCAGTTCCTGGTCGAAGCGTCTTCGCTCACGCTGTTGGGCGGCTCGGCGGGCATGCTGCTCGGCGCGCTGATCGCCTGGGCCATCGCCAGCTTCACGCCGGTTCCAGCGGCCATTCCGCTCTGGTCGGTGGCCGCCGCCCTGGTGGTTTCCGCGATTACCGGGGTCTTCTTCGGGATGTACCCGGCCACCAAAGCCAGCCGGCTCGATCCGGTTGAGGCGCTGAGGTACGAGTAGAAGGAGGTAGTAAGCAGGAGGTAGTAAGCAGGGAACAGCACCGACCGCCGCGCAGACCTAGCAGCGATAGGATTTGTCCCTTCTCACTACCTCCTACTTACTATCTCCTTAGGTTTAGGCATGCCCTTCACAGAAGCAGTCCTTCTGGCTCTGGACACCATCCGGACCAGTAAGCTTCGCTCGTTCTTTACCCTGCTCGGGATCATCGTCTCGGTGGGGTTCCTGGTCGCGATCGTAGCGATCATCCAGGGCATGAACGCCTACGTGCGCGACAATCTGCGTAACTCGATGATCGGCACCAATGTGTTCCAGATCCGGCGCACCCCGCTGGTGATCGGGTACCTCGACGATTCCCTCATGCGGGAGATCGCCAAGCGGCCCCGCATCACCAAGGAGGATGCCGAGCTGGTGCGCAGCGCGTTTCCCGATGCCGAGGCGGTCTCGCTTCAGTCTGGCTGGCCCACTCCCACGGCGGACATCACCGCGCGGGGCAACATGGTGGGCAGCGTCACCATCTTCGGGGTGACCCCCGAGTACCAGCTGGTACAGGACTACAGCTTTATCCAGGGCGAGCCGCTCACCCAACCCGACATTGACGAGCGGCGCGCGGTCGTGGCGGTCGGGATAGAGATAGCGGAGAAGCTATTCGACGATCCGGCCTACGCGGTCGGGAGGAAGATCCGGATCGGCGGTCGCGAAATGACGATCAAGGGCGTTGTCGGCCGGAAAGGCCGGGTGCTCGGCCAGTCGTTCGACGGATTCGTGCTGATGCCGATCACGACGTTTGAGTCAATCTATGGACGCCGCCTGACGACCACGATTTCCATCAAGCTCGCACCCGGAGGCCGGTTCCCCGAGGCCATGCAGCGGGCCGAGGAGGCGATGCGGCTCGCGCACCGGTTACATCCCGCCGAGGCCAATGATTTCTCCCTGGACAAAGCGGATGCCCTGGTAGCGTTCTGGACCAGTCTCACCGGCGTGCTCTTCACGCTGATCCCCACCGTGGTCGGCATCGGGATCGTGGTCGGCGGGATTGTGATCATGAACATCATGCTGATGTCGGTGCACGAGCGCACTCGCGAGATCGGGATCCGCAAATCCCTGGGGGCGCGCCGCCGCGACATTCGCCGGCAGTTTCTGGTGGAGGCCGTCCTGCTCTCGACCCTGGGCGGCCTGGTCGGGATTACCGGCGGCGGCGCTCTCGCCTTCCTGATCGGGGCAATCAGCCCGCTTCCCGCGAGGGTAACACCCTGGTCGGTAGGGGTGGCCCTGCTGCTGGGCGCCGGCACCGGCATTCTATTCGGCGTGTATCCCGCCAGCCGGGCCGCCCGGCTGGATCCCATCACGGCGTTACGGCAGGAGTAGCATGCGGATTCAGAACGTCGGCGAAGGGATGGCGGTGGCGCTGGACAACCTCCGGGGCAACAAGCTGCGCTCGTTCCTCACCGTCTTAGGTGTGGTGATCGGCGTGGCGACCGTCATGGTCATGGCCTCGCTCGTGGATGGCGTGCGCACCCAGGTCTTCAACGCGCTCAACGCGGCCACGCCCAATGCGTTCTACGTGATGCGGTTCTTCTCGGAGACGCCGCTCAACCCCCAGAACCTGCCCTACGAGGTGCGGATCCGGCCGGTGCTCGATGAAGACGACGCCTCCGCGGTGCGCCAGGCGGACGACATTCGGCATGCCGGGTTATGGTTGCAGTCCTTCGTCCGGGTCGAGTACCGGAACCAGCGATCGCAGGGGGTCTGGGTCCTGGGGGCGGACGATGCCTACATGGAGATCAAAGGCGGCAGCGTGGCGGAAGGCCGCTTCTTTACGCAGGGGGAGCTGAACGGGGCCGAGGTCGCCGTGCTCGAGCGCGAGCTGGCCCGCCGGCTCTTCGGGACCACCAGCCCGATCGGCGAAACGGTGCGGATCGGCGGCCGGCCGTTCCGGGTGGTCGGGGTGTGGCAGCAGCCGGACAACGTCTTCCAGCCACCGGGCTTTACGATCGGTGCGGTCGTGCCGTACGAGGTGGCCAAGCGCTCCTTCCAGTACAGCGACACCAACGATCTCTTCATCGTCGTATTAGGCCGGCACGGCATTCCGGTGAGTCACGCCCAGGATCAGGCTACGGTAGCCTTGCGCCGGGAGCGCGGGTTACGGCCCGGGATGCCTAACACGTTCGATTTCATCACTCAGGATCAGATCCTGGACACGATGAACTCGCTCACCTCGATGTTCTTCCTGGTCATGACAGCCGTGTCGAGCGTGGCGCTCCTGGTGGGCGGCATCGGGGTCATGGCCATCATGATGGTCTCGGTGACCAGCCGAACCCACGAGATCGGGCTCCGCATGGCCTGCGGGGCAACCCGGCGAGAGATCCTCTGGCAATTCCTGGTCGAAGCGGCGACCCTGACACTGATGGGCGGTCTGGTCGGGATCCTGATCGGCCTTACCAGCGGCCAGGTGATCAAGAGCGCGCTCAACATGGCGTCGGGAGTCCCGCTCTGGAGCGCGGTGGTGGCGACCCTGGTCTCGATTGGGATCGGGCTGGCGTTCGGGCTCTTGCCGGCGAACCGGGCGGCGAGAATGGATCCGGTCGAGGCGCTGCGACATGAATAGGGACCAGGGGCCAGGGACCGGGGGCCAGGGGAATCGTGCGGCCGCACGAGAGCCCTTCCCTGGTCCCCGGCCCCTGGCCCCTGGTCCCTACATAGACTGCACCCCCAACTTCACCACGTCGTCCACCAGCACGGTTTCGTGCGTGAAATACGGCTCCGCATACCGGGTCCGAATCAGCGAGCCATAGTAGGCATTCTGCGTCTCCACCCGGCTATACAAGTCCTGCCCGGTCGGAAAGATTTCCCCCGCGCTCCTGGCGCCGTCGAACTGACTTGCGTAACACTTGATCGCCGCCAGCTTGCGCTCGAACTGGTCGCTGATGTCCACCAGGAAGCTCGGCTTGATCGGATCTTCCCGATAAGAGAGGGCAAAGAGGATTTTGAACGGCCGGTGGGGAGTCCCCCCGGCCGGATACTTGGCCAGCCCCGCGAGATAACCCGCATCGCGGCCCAGCTCCGAGGCAATCCGGTGATCCGGGTGCCGGCCGACCGGGAACGGCAGGATCACGACTCGGGGCGCAAATTGCCGAATCGCCTCGACCACGACCTTGCGGCTTGCGTTGTCGTTCATGAGCTGCGCGTCGGGTAATCCGGCGTTGCGGCGCTCGGCCACGCTGAGAATCTGAGCCGCCTGCTCCGCCTCCCTGGCCCGAAGCTCGGCGCTCCCCCGGGTCCCTGTTTCTCCCGCGGTAAGGTCGAGGATGCCGGTGCGGTACCCCTGCTCGACCGCCTT
>JBQTHV010000037.1:0-17313 GCA_052389555.1 Gemmatimonadales bacterium
TGA
Source organism: Gemmatimonadales bacterium (assembly GCA_052389555.1). Taxonomy (GTDB): domain Bacteria; phylum Gemmatimonadota; class Gemmatimonadetes; order Gemmatimonadales; family GWC2-71-9; genus JABFSM01. The sequence goes on from JBQTHV010000037.1 coordinate 4, forward strand.
GGCTTTCTTGACACGATTTTAATTGATCGCTTAATTGAGAGCATGGCCACGGCTCCCCCCTCGCCCCGATCGGCCGCCCGCGCCCGAGAGCAGATCCTCGACGCGGCCGAATCGCTCTTTGCCCGCAAGGGGCTGGGCCCCACCACGATCAAGGAGATCGGCGCGGCCGCCCACCAGAACCCCGCCCTGCTCTACTACTACTTCCGCAGCAAAGCGGGCCTCTACCGCGCCGTGCTCCATCGCCTCGTCTCGGCGATGGTGGCCCGCGGAGGGGCAGCGCTCGATGCCTCCGCCTCACCGCCGGACGCGATTCGGGCCCTAACCCGCGCCCAGGTCGAGTTCCTGTTGAATCACCCGAACGCGCCCAAACTGCTGGTGCGCGAGCTGATCGATCACGACGCCCGCCGCGCCGAAGCCTTGCTGCTCGAGGTCGCCGCGAAACTGTTCGACCGGCTGTGCCGGCTCATTCGCCTCGGCCAGCGCAAAGGCCGCTTCCGGAGCGACATCGAGCCGCGCTTTGCCGCGATCAGCACCGTGGCGCAGTGCGTGTACTTCGCGGTGGCTCGCCCGGCGATCGGGCTCTTCTTTGGGCAAGGCACCAATGGTGTGTCGGCGAGAACCGCCCGCGCATTCGCCAAACACGCGGGCGAGTTCGCGGTGGCGGCGCTCTCGCGGTCGGGATCAAGACAGGAGGAGTGATGGGACAAACCGGGCGGTCCGGCAGTCCGGCGGTAAGGCGGTCGGTGGCGGGCTATTGGCCATTGGCCATTGGCTATGGGATAGTGCCGCTGGCTGCGGTCACCGGCTGCTGGGGCGGCGGTGAGGCGTTCTACGAGGCGCGGGGAACCGTCGAGGTCCATGAGGTGGATCTTGGGGCGCCGCTCGCGGCTCGAGTCGTCGCGGTACGGGTCGATGAGGGCACCTTGGTGCAAGCCGGTGACACGCTCGCGGTGCTGACCCAGGCTGAACTTCCGGCCACGCTCGCGGCCGCCGGCGCCCGGGTGGCAACCGCCGAAGCGACCTTGCGCGATCTCCAGGCCGGGGCGCGCCCCCAGGAGATTCGCCAGGCCGAGGCGGCGGCCGCGGCGGCCGAAGCGGACGCGCTGCGCACCCGCCAGGCACTCGAGCGGGCCCGGGCGCTGGTCGCCACCAACGCGATCTCCCGGCAGCAGTACGACGACGCGGTGGCCGCCAATCAAGTCGCGGAACAGCGGGTTAGGGAAGCCCGCGAGGCGCTCGCCCTGACCCGGGCCGGCGCCCGGCCCGAGCACATCGCCGCCGCGGGATCGGAGCTGGCCGCGGCGCGCGCCGCGCTGCGCCAGATCGAGGCGCGCGCTGGCGATCTCGTGCTCACCAGCCCAATCGCCGGGATTGTCCTCTCCCGCAATGCCGAGCCGGGCGAGGCGCTGGGCCCACATGTCCCGGTCCTCACGGTGGGCGAAACCGCGCGACCCTACGTGCGCGTATATGTCCCTCAGGACGTGGTGAGCTGGCTCAAGCTCGGCACCCCGGTCGAGATCGTGGTCGCGCCGGACGCCACCTTACCGGGCCGGGTCGCGGCGATCAATCCGCAAGCGGAGTTTACCCCGCGGGTTGCCCTCACCGAAGAGGAGCGAGCCGATCTGATGTTCGGAGTCAAGGTAGAGTTTGCCAATCCCGGCGAGGCCCCGAATCCGGGGCTGTGGGTGACGGTGCGAGTACCGAAAGAGGTGACCAGTGCGAGGTGAGCGGTGAGAGGGGAAGCGGCAATCATAACCCGCGGGCTGCGGAGGACCTTCGGCCCCATCGCGGCGGTTGAGGGGCTCGACCTCACCGTCCGGCGGGGAGAAATCTTCGGGCTGCTGGGCCCGAATGGGAGCGGCAAGACCACCACCATCCGCATGCTCACCGGGCTGCTGCCCCCCACCGCGGGGGCCGCCGAGGTCGTGGGGATCGACGTGGTGCGGGCACCGGAAGCGGTCCGCCGCCGGATCGGCTACCTGTCGCAGCGGTTTGGCCTCTACGAGGACCTCACTGTGGAAGAGAACCTCACCTTCTACGCGGGACTCTACGGGCTGGCGGGGAGCGAGCGGCGCGAGCGGGTTCAGCAGCAGCTCGAGGACCACCGGCTCGGCGAGTTCCGCCGCCAGCTGGCCGGCACCCTCTCGGGCGGCTGGAAGCAGCGACTTGCGCTCGCGTGCGCCAGCACCCACCGGCCCGAGCTGGTCTTCCTCGACGAGCCCACCGCGGGGGTAGACCCACTGGCCCGGCGGCGATTCTGGGAAGTGATCGCCCAGAATACCAAGCACGGCATGACCGTGCTGGTCACTACGCACTACATGGATGAAGCCGAGCGGTGCCACCGGCTCGCGTTTCTCTCGCGAGGTCGGTTGATCGGGTTAGGCACGCCGCAGGAAATCACCGCCCGGTTCGGGCAGCAGAGCGTCGAGGATGTGTTCATCGAGCTCCAGCGGCGCGACGAGGGCCAAGCGGGAGCCGCCGCGTGAAACTCAGCGCCATCGCCCGCTGGCCGGTGTGGCCGATGCTCCGGAAGGAGTTCATCCAGATGGGGCGAGACCGGCTTACCCTCGCGATCATGATGGGGATCCCCGCGATCCAGCTGGTCGTGTTCGGCTGGGCGATCCAGACCGAAGTCCGCCATCTCCCGACCGTCGTACTCGACCAAGCGCAATCCCCCGAGAGCCGCCGCCTGGTGCAGGCGATGATCAACACGGGCAACTTCGACCTCGCCGGGACCGTCCGGGACCGTGAGGAGATGGCGGCGATGATCGAGCGGGGCTCGGCCAGGGCGGGCATTGTGATTCCGCCCGAGTTCGACCGCGACGTGAAGCGCGGTCGCGCCGCGCCGGTGCAGGTCGTGGTGGATGCCGCCGACCCGCTCGCCTCCTCGGCGGCCGTCAGCGGGGCCGGGCTGGCCGGCGCTACCCGGACCCAGGCGCTCGCCGCGGCGCGGGGGGTGACCGCGGCGATCGATGTGCGGGTTAGGCCCTGGTACAACCCGGCGCTCCGCAGCGCGGTCTATATCGTCCCGGGGATCATCGGCGTGCTGCTCTCCATAACCATGGTGGTGATCGCCGCGATCGCGATCGTGCGGGAGAAGGAGCGCGGTACCCTGGAGCAGCTCGTGGTCACCCCGATCGGGAAGACCAGCCTCATGCTGGGCAAGCTGGTGCCCTTCGTCCTGGTGGGATTCGCGCAGATCACCGTCATCCTGCTGCTCGGCCGGCTCCTCTTCCACGTGCCGGTGCGTGGTGACCTGGTCGACCTGTATGTGGTCGCGTTTCCCTTCATCATCGCGAGCGTGGCGGTCGGGCTCTTCATCTCGACCCTGGTCCGCACCCAGGGCCAGGCCATGCAGCTCGGCTTCTTCTTCATCATGCCGAACATCTTGCTCTCCGGATTCATGTTCCCCCGCGAGGCGATGCCGGAGCCGGCCCAGTGGATCGGCGCGGCGCTCCCGCTCACCTATTTCTTGCGGGTCTTGAGAGACGTTCTGCTGCGAGGAACCGGCTGGGAGGCGTTCTGGCCCGACGCGCTGATTCTGGCCGGCTTCTCAATCGTGTTGATTGCACTCAGCGTACGACGATTCCACAAGACGGTGGAGTAAGAGGTGAAAGGGAAAAGTGAAAAGTGAAGGGTGAAAAGGGAAAGGGATCGTGAGAGGTGAGAGGTAAGCGGTGAGAGCGAAATGACCACGTTCGTGCCGAGGGCCGACGAAGCGGAGCGGCAAGCCCAGCTCGACCGGATGAAGCGGCGGGCGACGGCGCTGCTCGCGCTCGCGGGGGCGGTGTTCGTGGCCGCAAGGGTCCTCGAAGCGCGCTACCCGTGGCTCGGCTACGTGCGGGCGACTGCGGAGGCCTCGGTCGTGGGCGGGTTGGCGGACTGGTTCGCCGTGACCGCGATCTTCCGGCATCCCCTCGGCATCCCGATTCCCCACACGGCGATCATCGGAAAGCAGAAAGACCGGATCGGGCGGATCATGGGGAACTTCGTGCAGCAGCATTTCCTCGCCCGGGAGGCCCTGCAGAGCAAGCTGCACGAGATGCGCATGGTGGAGCGCATCGCCCGGTGGTTGAGCCAGCCCGAGAACAGCCGGCGGCTGGCGGCCCAGCTCGCCGCCGGCCTGGCTCGCACGCTGGAGGCCTTGCCCGACGAGAAGATCCGCGAGCTGATTCAGCAGGGGGCGATGGACCGGCTCCGGGCCACCAAGGTCGCCCCCGTGTTAGGAAAGACGCTCGCGCTCGTGGTGGAAGGTGACCGGCACCAGGAGCTGCTCAACCAGGCCCTCAGGCTGGCGGGTCAGGCCGTCACCGAGAACCGGGAGCTGATTCGGCACAAGGTGCGGGCCGCCAGTCCCTGGTGGGTGCCGCGGCCGGTGGATGATCGGATCTACCGGCGGATCGTGAGCGCGATCGAGGCGCTCCTCGCGGAGATCACCGCCGATCCCGATCATCCGGTCCGCGGCCGGTTCGACCAGGCGATCCGCGACTTCGTGGAGCGGCTCCAGCACTCACCCGAGGCCGGCGCGCGGGCCGAGGCGCTCAAGGAGGAGTGGCTCTCGGAGGAGGCGGTCGGGGAGCTCGCGACCTGGGTCTGGGACGCGACTCGGCGGGCGCTCGCGGGTTATGCCGAGCGGGGCCAGAGCGGCGACGACAGTGCGCTGGCGCGGGGGCTTGCCGCGTTCGGGGACACCTTGCTCGCGCAGCCGGCCCAGCTCGAGAAGCTGGAGGCGTTCGTGATTGAGCTCATCTCCGAGGTGCTGGAGCGGCACCGGCACGAAGTGGCGGACCACATCGCCCGAACCGTGGCGCGGTGGGATGCCGAGGCGACGTCCCGGCGAATGGAGCTCGCGGTGGGGCGGGACTTGCAGTTCGTGCGGATCAACGGGACATTGGTTGGCGGGTTGGTGGGGCTCTTGCTCTACGCGGTGCCCCGGCTCTTCGGATAAGGACATCGGCGTGCGATTCAAGCCCACGATCTGGCTCCCGATTGCCGTCGTGCTGAGCGTCGGGAACCTGATTGCGGTCGCCTTCGCCGCGCGGCCGGGAGAGCCGTGGTGGCACGCGACCATTCATGCAGGCTTAGCGGTGGCGTTCGGATTGTGGGCGCAGCGCCTGCGGCAGAAGCTCAGAAGGGCCTCCCTTCCCGCGGGGGAAACGCTCGATGCCATCCAGGGGCTCGAAGCCGAGGTGGGGCAGTTGCGCCAAGAGTTGAGCGAAGCGCAGGAGCGGCTGGATTTTGCAGAGCGGCTGATGGCCCAGCGAGTCGAGGAGCGGCGGGAAAAGATGCCGGGTTAGGGCTCCCCCCGGACTAGAAGTGATCGTCACCCGGCGGAAGGCCGGGAGGCCCGGGAGGTCGCTCCCACGCGCTCGTTTGCCAGTTGTCGGGCCTGTCATCGTCTCGCACCCAGGGCGGCAGATTCATGGCGAGGTGCCAGGCGAGCGCAGTGACATAAGGCTCGTACATCCGACGCAGCTCCTCGAGACGATGCACTACCCGAGAAGTCCGCACGTCCTCCCGCAGCGGCAGCCCCGAGTCGGAAAGACCGGCTAGCAACCTTGCCACCTCGGCCTCGCCGAGGCGCTCCGCCGGTCCCTTCGGCGGCGTGTGAAACACCTGCGCGAGATCAACGGCGGCGTGTCGCGCCATCGCGAAGGTGAGCCGCGCCTGCCGTCCATGCCGCTCTTCCATGGCGACCATCACGAAAGCGCTCGCGTCGAGGATCGTCGTGAGCGCGCCGAGCCAGGACTGGTTGTAGTGCTGCGACCGGAAATAGGCGATCGCGGGGTAGGAGAGGTGGCTCTCCAGCAGGTCAGCCGCCCAGCGCTCCCAGTCACGTAACAAGTGGGCGAGCGCCTCGCCCGAGGTGTCCCAACGATAGCGGCGCAGCAGCTCGCCGGCGGTCGGCGGCGACCCAGCGCGCGCGTCGAGCAGGGTGATTGCCATTTCGCGCCGGGAGAAAGCCTGATAGAGCACCGGGAAATAGCCGATGACGAGCGCCAAAAAAGCGAACCCGGTGCCGGCCTCCAGGACGACCAGCGCCTTCGAGAACGGCGAGACCGGAGCCACGTCCCCCAGGCCGAGCGTGAAGAACGTGGTGCCGCTCAGGTACACGTCGGTGGCAAGCCCGGGGGCTGCGCCTACCAGCGCGGAGCCTGCGGCCCAGTGGAGCATTCCGAAGGCGAAGACGATCCCCATGGCCCAGATGGCGAGGAGCAGGAGCAGGGAGAGAGGACCGAAGAAGCTCAGGAACGCGTCCTGGGGACGGCGAGGCAGCAGCTTCGCGATCGCCCGCCAGGGATGCCAGGTTGCGCGATAGAAGAGGCGAGTGAGACGGAACCGGCGGTGGACCCGGCGGGGCAGGACGATGGTCTCGAATGCATCCCAGAGGATGATCGCCAGCAGGAAGGCCCCCAGGGCTCCAGTACCCCACCGCATAGAGAGGAAGCTAATCCGACCTATATATTGAGGCTTGGGAGGAGCGACCCCGATGTTCGTCCTGATCCGCGCGATCACCTACGCGACGCTCTTCATCGCCCTCTTGCTGGTTTTCCTTCCCGGACAGGTGCTCGAGTGGTCGGGCATTGCTCCGCCCGGGGACATCGGTATCCTCGAAGCGATCGGGATTGCCGTCACCGCGCTGGGCGGAGGCCTGGCGCTCTGGTGCGTGCTGGCGTTCGCGTTCATCGGCAAGGGCACGCCGGCGCCGTTCGACCCACCGCGCCGCCTGGTCATCAGCGGCCCATACCGCTACGTTCGCAATCCCATGTACATCGGCGCCGCGATCGCGCTGGCGGGCGCGGCGATCTACTACCGCTCTCCGGCACTCGCGCTCTACACCGGGGCGTTTCTGGTCATCACCCACCTATTTGTGATCGGGTACGAGGAGCCGACCTTGACCAGGCTGTTCGGGCCGGAGTACCAGGAGTATCGACGCCGGGTGCGCCGCTGGATCCCGGGGCGGCCCGCTTCGCGATAGCGGGTTAGGGAATCTCTGCCGGAGGAGCGCGATGACCGCCGCCCAGTTTCGCCGGTTGGCCCTGAGCATCCCCGATGCAGTTGAGGCCGGGCACCATGGTCACCCCGACTTCCGGGTGAGGGGAAAGATCTTCGCCACGCTGGGGTATCCCGGCGAGGGATGGGCGATGGTGAAGCTCACTCCCGAAGACCAGGAGTTCCTGGTTCGCTCCGACCCGGCCGCGTTCCAGCCCGTCAAGGGCGCTTGGGGAAAGGCCGGCTGCACCAATGTGCTGCTCCGGAGCGCGCGGACTGGACCGGTGCGCGACGCGCTGCGGATCGCGTGGGAGACGGCCGTTCCACGCCGCAGCCGAAGGTAGGGCAGCGACCTTGGTGTCGATTCGCCCCAGCCCGGTTCGTCTAGATCAGGGGACCTCAACATCCCGATCCGACCAGGAGGCCGGCATGCGAAAGCTGGTGGTGGGCACGTTTCTGACGCTCGACGGAGTCATGCAGGCACCCGGTGGCCCGGACGAAGACCCGAGCGGCGGGTTCAAGCACGGCGGATGGGCCGCGCCTTATTTCGATGACATGATGATGGGCGCGATGACGGAATGGATCGAGCGGGCCGGTGGACTGCTGCTGGGCCGGCACACCTACGAGATCTTTGCGGCTCACTGGCCCTACGTCACCGGGGACGATCCGATCGCGGCCAAGCTGAACCAGCTGCCCAAGTACGTGGCATCCCGTTCCCTGGACCGCGCCGGGTGGAGGAATTCCACCCTGCTCGAGGGAGACCTGGAACAGGAAGTCAGAACGCTCAAGGCCCAGCCGGGCGGCGAGCTTCAGGTCCACGGAAGCGGGAACCTCATTCAGACGCTGCTCCGGCATCAGTTGGTCGACGAGTTTCGGCTCTGGTTCTTGCCGCTCGTGCTGGGCATAGGGAAGCGCCTGTTCGCGGAAGGCACCATCCCAGCGAGCCTCGAGCTGGTGGAAACCCGAACCTCCACCACCTGCGTCACATTCCAGGTCTACCGGCCGATCGGGAAGCCCGCCTACGGCTCGTTCGAGCTGCCGGAGCCATCGGCGGCGGAGCTCGAACGGCGGCGCAAGATCGGAGCTCCTGCCTGAAATCCGGAGTTTCCAGGCCGAGCGCCGGGTCCCTTTCCAGTTTGTGTTCCAGGTGTACCTAACCCGCGCCGGGGCTTACCATGCCGACCGAGCCCGTGTTCGATCCGCTCTCGACCTACCAGCAGTATCCGCCCGATGAGATGGAGGCGCGGAGCCGCCAGTTTGCGGCCTTGCTGCAGCGGCGGCGCACGGTACGGCAATTCAGCGACCGGCCGGTTCCCCGCGGCGTGATCGAAGCCTGTTTGGAAGCCGCGGGCACCGCACCGAGCGGCGCCAATCTCCAGCCCTGGCACTTCGTGGTCGTGAGCGATACCGCCCTCAAGCGGGAGATCCGCCGCGCGGCCGAAGCGGCGGAGGAGAAGTTCTACCGGACCGCCCCGGCGGAGTGGCTCGAGGCGCTCGCGCCGCTTGGCACCGATGAGCACAAACCGTATCTGGAGACCGCGCCGTACTTGATCGCGGTCTTCGCGGAGCGATATGCCACCACGCCGGACGGGCGGCGAATCTCCCACTACTACGTGATGGAATCAGTCGGTATCGCGACCGGCATGTTGATCACAGCGCTCCATTACGCGGGGCTCGTCACTCTCACCCATACGCCCAACCCGATGGGCTTCCTCAATCGGCTGCTAGACCGACCGACTTCCGAGCGGCCCGTCATGCTCGTCGTGGCGGGTTACCCTGCTCCCGACGCCAGAGTGCCGAGGATCAGCCGGAAACCGCTCGATGCGATCGTGACCTGGCGCTGAGGCTGGTGGCTCGGCGCTCGGCGCTCGGCACTCGGCACTCGGCACTCGGCACTCGGCACTCGGCGGGTTCATCGGTAACCATTCTGTCGGTCAAGTCGTGACGCTCCTGTTACGACGATCTCACGAGTTCGTAGCCACCCCATTCCATCCTTCCCCCCGACTTTCGGAGGCACTCGAACCAAGGCGTCGGAGGAGGCTCCATGTCTCGTGCAGTTCGGTTCGGAGCGGTGGCGGGACTCCTCGTCGTGCCGACCGCGCTCTCGGCACAAGACACCAGCAGGCCAACGACCGGGGAGAGGGGCCGGATTGTGGGCACCGTGGTGGCCGCGGAGGGCGGAGTCCCGCTCGCCGGCGCGCGGGTTGTGGTCGTGGGCACCACGCTGATTGCCACGACCCGGGTGGACGGCCGGTTCCGGCTGGACGAGGTCCCCGCCGGCAGCGTAACCCTCCGGGTGGCCATGATCGGATTCGCCCCCAAGACGGTGACCGGGGTATCGGTCATCCCGGGCGATGTCACCACCCAGGACGTGACCCTTTCCGCCCAGGCGGCCCAACTCGAAGAGATCACGGTGACCGCCGAGGCCGAGCAGGGTACCGTGGCGGCTGCGCTGACGACCCAGCGGCACGCCACCGCGATCGTGAGCGCCATAACCGCCGAGGAAATTCGCCGCTCGCCCGACGGCGACGCGGCCACCGCGCTCCAGCGGGTGAGCGGGGCGGCGGTCCAGGATGGCCGGTACGTCAACCTCCGCGGGTTAGGCGACCGCTACACCCGCGCCTCGCTCAACGGGGCCCGCATCCCCTCGCCGGAGCCGGAGCGGAAGGTCGTGCCGCTCGACCTCTTCCCCACCGCCCTGCTCAGCGAGATCACCACGGCGAAGACCTTCACGCCGGACCAGGCGGGAGACGCCTCCGGCGGCGCGGTGAACATCCGGACCCGGGAGTTTCCCGGCCACCGCCACTTCGCGGTGTCGCTCTCCGCCGGGTTCAACGACGCGGTGGCCGGCCGGACCGCGCGGTTCGCCCCGAACACCAGCCGGGACTGGCTGGCCCTGGGAGCCCGGCGCCGGGCCTTGCCCGGCGCGATCGCGGAGGCCGATTTCACCCAACAGCTCCCGCCGGCGGAGTCGAACGCGCTGGTGAACTCGCTTCGCAACGTGTGGTCGGCGCGGGAACGGGCCGGATCGCCGAATGGCGGGTTAGGCGCCTCGCTGGCGGGCACGGTACCTGCCGGCGGCACCGCGGTGAGCTATCTCCTTTCTGGCACCTATTCCTACGCCCAGGAGATTCGGGCCGACGAGCAGCGCGCCCTGGCCCAACCACCTTCGACGCCGGGTGCTCCGGTCACCGAGCTCGATCGCTACGACGGGAGCACCGGCCGCAGCACGGTGCTCTGGGGCGGGCTCGCCAACCTGAGCAGCTCGCTCGGTAGCCGCACCAAGATCATCCTGAACACGGCGTACAACCGGACCATGGACAACGAGGGCCGCTGGGAACGGGGCACCTCGGAGAATCTCGCGCTCCCGCTCGAGATCCAGCGGCTACGTTACGTCGAGCGGAGCATCGGGTCCAGCCAGCTCGAGGTCTTCCAGGAACTGTCGCCCCAGCACTTTCTGACGGCGGGGGTGGTCGCGTCCCGGGTGACGCGGCGAGAGCCCGACCGCTCGGAAATCGTTTCCGACCTTTCATCGGGCGAGCCGAGCTGGTACGGGTTCTCCAACGAAGCGGCGGTCCGGACCTTTGCCGATCTTGCCGAACGGTCGCTGGAGGGGAAAGCGAGCTGGCGGTTCCAGCTCGGCGCCGGCCGGGCACGATTCGGGGAGATCGGTGTTCTGTATCGCACGACCAGCAGGGACGCGACCAACCGAGCCTACTCCGTCGCGCTGGTCCGCCCGCTGAGCGACACCGACCAGCACCTCCCGCCGGAAGAGTTGTTCGACGGCCGGCTCACCCAAGGCTCCGACGCGAACGTGCGCATCGTGCCGCTCGGCGCGGGCGGTTCCTATACCGCGAGCGACAACCTCGCCGCGGGCTATGCCATGCTCACACTCGACCTGACGCCGGTGCTGGAGCTGACCGGTGGGGCGCGGGTCGAGCGATCCCAGGTCGAGGTCAGCTCGCTCTCCACCGCCGGCGAGCCTTCGCTTGCCGCGCCGCGCTACACCGACGTCCTGCCCTCGCTCGCGCTCACCTATCGCGCCGCGGGCGGCAGCATGAACGTCCGGCTCTCGGCGAGCCAAACGCTGTCGCGGCCCGAGTACCGCGAGCTCTCGCCCATTCTCTTCCGCGAGGTGATCGGCGGCGATCATATCAAGGGCAACCCGGAACTCCAACGGGCCCTGGTTCGCAACCTCGATTTCCGCTGGGAGTGGTATCCCCGGAGCGGCGAGGTGCTGAGCGCCGCGGTGTTTGCCAAGTGGTTCCGCGATCCGATCGAGCGGGTCTACCAGGGAACCTCCGGGGAGCGGATCATCACCTATATCAACGCGCGCGGGGCCGAGAACGTGGGCGTCGAGCTCGAAGCGCGCCGGGCGCTCGACCTCCTCGGCGAGCCGCTCCGGACGGTCACCGTCTTCGCCAACGCGACCCTGATGCGGTCGCGGATCCGGCTCGACCCCGACGCCGGCTCGCTCACCAACTCGGAGCGGAAGATGGTGGGCCAGGCCCCCTACCTGCTCAACGCCGGCCTCACCTGGAAGCACCCCACCGCCGACGCCTCCGCCACGGTCCTGTTCAACCGAGTGGGCGAGCGGATCACCGAAGCGGGCGAGATTCCGCTTCCTGACGTGATGGAAGAGCCGCGCAACCTGATCGACGCTTCGGTTACCCTGCCATTGATCGGCGGGTTAGGCATGCGGGTCGATGCCAGGAACCTGCTGGATGCGCCCTATCGGCTGACCCAGGGCACGGTCATCCGCGAGGGCTACCGGTCGGGCCGGGTGTTCGCCATCGGCTTCAATTGGAAGCAGTAGCGCCGCAACCCTTCACCCTTCATCTCGGAGTTTGCCACGATGGTTCGCTTGCCTCGCCTCGAGTTGGCCCTGCTCGGTATCGGCATCGCCGGGTGGACGGGTTGCAACAACGACGGAACCGGGAACGACAACGGTCCGCCGACCGGTGTCACCGTCACCGCCACGAGCGCCACCGCAGTGCACCTCACCTGGAACGCGGCGGACCACGTCGAGGAGTTCATCCTGGAGCGCGCGACGGACACCGGGACGTTCACGGAGATCGCCCGCCCCGACGGACCGGCGACGTCCTACGACGATACCGGACTCGTCCCCAGTACGCCGTATCGCTATCGGCTCGCCGCGGTACGGAGCTCGGGCACGTCGGGCTATTCAGCCGAGGCCAGCGTGACGACCCAGGCGCCGCAGCAGGTTACGGTCACGACCGACATCACGACCAACACGACCTGGACCGCGGATAACGTCTATCGGCTGATCGGATTCCGCAAAGTGGCGAACGGCGCGACGCTCACGATCGAAGCGGGCACCCGGATCGAAGGGGACTTTGCGACGGTGGGCTCGTCGCTCTTCGTGCTCCGGGGCGCCCGGATCGTGGCGATCGGAACCGCCGAGGCACCCATCGTGTTCACCTCGTCGCAGGCGCCCGGCAGCCGGCAGCCGGGCGACTGGGGCGGGTTGATCATCGTCGGGAATGGGATCATCAACCGCTCGGGTACGGTGAACATCGAGGGCACCGGGACGTCGGCCGATAACCCGCTGGTGCCGTACTCCGGGGGGGCCAACAATGCGGACAACAGCGGGACGCTCCGCTACGTGCGGGTCGAGTACGGCGGCTTCGGGCCGGCCCAAGACAACGAGCTCAATTCTTTCACCTTCGCGGCGGTGGGGAGTGGGACCACCCTGGAGTACCTCCAGTCGCTCAACGGGCTCGACGATTCGTTCGAGTGGTTCGGCGGCGCGGTCGATGCGCGCTACCTGGTGTCCTACGAGTCGGGCGACGACCACTTCGACATGTCGGAGGGCTACAGCGGGCGGATCCAGTTCGTGATCGGGTTCCAGAGCCGGCTGCTGGTTCCCCGCCCGGGCGCCGGCAATACCTCGGCCGATCCCCAAGGCATCGAGAACGACGGGTGCAGCGGCAGCGGGTGCGACCTCGCGTTCAACTCGGTTCCCTTCACCACCCCGGTGGTCGCGAACTTCACGCTGGTCGGTACCGGGCCGGGCGTGGTGCCTGCGGGAGGCGGGTACGGCGCGGTCCTGCGGCGCGGCACCGCCGGCCACTACGTCAACGGCATCCTCGCGCGCTGGCCCAATGCGGGGATCGGGTATCGCGACGCCGACACCAAGGCGCGGGAGACCGCGGGCATTCTGAGCATTCGGAATACGTTGATCGCCGAGTCGCCGCTGGCGCTTCAGGCGGGACAGCAGATCTACGACCTCGCTTCCAACGCCGTGATCTTCGAGCAGGCCACCACCGCGACCTCGCTCTTCCTCGCGCTACCCGCGACGTCCGGCACCTCGCCGTCGACCGTGGCGGACTTCGACTGGTCGCTGTCGGCGAACTCGCCGGCCCGCAGCGGCGGACTCACTGCGTTCAGCGGTGACCTCCTAACCCGCGCGGGGACGTTCGTCGCGGGCACCCCGTACCGCGGCGCCGCGGATCCCAACAGACCCAAGTGGTGGGCCGGGTGGACGGCCTACAGCCGGAACTAGAAGTGAAAAGTGAAAAGTGAAAACTGAGAGGTGAGAGGTGAGAGGTGAGGGAACGGCGCGAACCGTGAAGCGTGATCGGTGAACGGAAGGAGCGCTCTGGTGGTGCCCGCGGCCGCAACCCTGCTGATCGCGTGTTCGACGCCTCGGGCTGAGTCCCGGCCGACTGCCTCAGCGATTACGGCCGTGCTGGATTCGGCCCGGCCGTGGCGGCGGCCCGGTGACCGGATTGACTCGGTTCTCCCGATGCCCGAGTACCTGCGCCGGTTTCGGGCGGGGCTCGCGGAGCCGGCGGGGTTCACGGGGGGAGCCCCGAGTCGAGCGGCGCTGGCACAGCGGGCGGTCGAGGCTCTTGGGCGGCGCGATACCGGGGCGCTGGCCACCCTGCTGATAACCCGCGCGGAGTTCGCCTGGCTGGTGTTTCCATCGCACCGATCCGCGCAGCCGCCGTACGAGCTCGATCCGGCGCTGTTCTGGTTTCAGATTCAGCGTGCCACGGCGCAGGGCCTGGGGCGCATCCTGGGAGACTACGGAGGTCGCGGACTCCAATTCAGGGAGCTATGGTGTCAGCCGGATTCGCTCCAGTTCGTGGGAGAGGGACCGGTACGCGGGTGGAGTGCCTGTCGCGTGCACGTCACCACGCCGAACGGGGCTCTAACCCGCCAGGTCTTCGGCACGATCCTCGAGCGAGGTGGGCAGTTCAAGCTGCTGAGCTACGCCATCTCCGACTAGCCGAGTTCGCTGCCCCAGCCCAACCGGGGCGAATCTTCACCGCGGGGATGGCGCGCCCCGGGCGCGCAGTTCGTGTCGGGCGACGAGACCCAGCGACGCAGGCAGGTCCAGGCTAGCTCCGACCGTGATCGTACCGCTGACGTTCTCACCGTTGACAAAGAAGACGTGCACCAGGTACGCGTCCCCTGCGCTCTGGTGCACGCACTGCGCGTTGGCCGGCACGTCCAGCCAGTAGGCACCCGTCGCCTCGCGCACGCTGCCGCTCCCACACGGCACGTCCGCACCTCTCCCGCGTATCGCCCATACCGTTACGGTAGTGCCCACCGGAGCGCGCTGGTTGCCTAACCGCAGGATCCCATAGTAACGCACGCCTACCACAACCGCCTCATCTCGCGCGCTCCACCCCTCCAGGCCAATCCGCAGGAACTCTTTGAATGCCCGGAGGGGATCTCCGGCGCTGGACCCCTCCAGGCCCCAAACGTCCGTCGCCCGCAAGTTGTAGCGAGTGGTCCGACCGAGCGAACCGGGCAGGTCCAGGCTAGCCCCGACGGCAATAGTACCGCTGACGTTCTCGCCGTTGACGACAAACATGTGCAGGAGCGGGCCGTCCAGCGCCGTGCGGTGGACGCACTCTGGTGCGCGCGCCGGAACCTCAATCGAATAGGAACCGTCTCCGGCTGTCGTGCCGGACCCACAGACGCCGGTGTCGGTTGCCCCTCGCCAGGCCCGCACCGTGACGCGGGTCCCGCTCGGCGCGCGCCGATTGCCAATGCGAAGCACTCCCACATAGCGCATGCCCGAGCCCCCGGCCTGGGCAAAGGCCGGCGAAGCCCGAAGCGCATACCCTAACCCGCAGACCGACAGGAGCAGGAGCGCAAGCGGCAGGTGGGGGCGACCCATGGAGCTAAGCCTCGGCGCCTCCGAAGCTATCGGCCGGGAACTCGGCCGTCAACACTCGGCCTGGCAGTCGGGCCCGCTGCTTCAGGGTGAATTGGCCAGGGGATCGGGTGGCCTGGCCCCCAGCCCTCCCACCCGGTCGGGCCGATCACGAGGCGAACCGCAGGACTCGAACCGGCTGACCTAACCCGCTCGACCTCGGTTCGATAACCGGGCCGCTGTAGGGCCATGAGCGGCATCCCGATCTCCCGCTCGAACCGCCCGGCGCTCGCCGAGTCGTCCCACACCGTGTACCACACGAGCGCCGGGCCTGCACTCGAGCGATAGACGCGGAAGCGATCGCCACCCCACCCGGCACTGCGTTCGGCCGGAACCTCGGCGAGCCCGCGCTGCACCGCGCTCACCACCTGGACGGTCAGCTCGCCCATGGTATCCTCGTACAGGACGTCCGGCGTCGAGTCGCGGAACCGGAGCGGGATCGGCTGATCACCCCGGGCATACCGCGTCGGATGCAGTACGTGCTCGGTCGAAACCGGCAGGTCGTTCAGTTTGGGCAGCCCTTGGCCCCCACGAGTGGAATCCCACCAGCGCATGAACCCGGCGCCGTACAAATAGGGAAAGAGCACCTCGAACCGGATCGCGAGCGGGGCCTGCGCGAAGACCTCCATCGAGCTCTGTTGCTGGCGAATCTGCTCGCGGAAGAGCTCCCAGAACTCGGGCCGGGCCATGACATCCTGACCCGGCGTCAGCACCCGGATCGACGCAATGGTGGCGTGTCCCTCCAACACGGCCTGCGCCGCGCTCTGCCGGTCGGCGTTGCCCTTCTGTTCCATGAGGGAATCGACCGGCAGGTACTGGTGTTGCAGCGCATGCACCAGCTCGTGGGCCAGCACCAGGCGGAGCTGGGCAGGATTGGCGCCGGCGATGCCATAGAGCGTGCGGGTCTTCGGATCGTAGAATCCGGCAACCTGCTCGGTGTAGAGATCGAGCAGCAGGCTCCGGAGGTCGAGGGTATCGGGGATCAGCCCGAGCAGGCGATACGCGGCGCGAACCCCTTCCTCGCGCTCGGGCGGAAAATCCTCCCGCAATCGCTCCAGCAGATACGCGTGGACCTCCTCGCGGGTCCGGAGCGCCGAGCGGGTCGGCCCGGTGAAGCCTAACCCGGTAGCGCGCTCGACCGCGGGCCGCAGGCTGTCCACGATCCGCTCGAGCTCGCTCCCTCCCCCCTGGGCCTGACCGGGGGGCGTGCCCCGGCACGCGGCCAGCACTCCGAACCAGATCACCCAGCGCGGCATCACGCGCCTCCCCCGAGAAACCGCCGGTACCAGGCCAGCAGGGCGGGCCCGACCAGCCAGGTGACTGCGGCGCCGACGGCGAGAAACACACCGAAGGGAACCAATCGCTTCTTGCGGAGGAGCGCCAGCGGCACGAACACGAGGGACCCGGCCAGCGCCCCCAGGAAGATGGTGAGCAGCACCCCCTGCCAGCCGACGAACGCGCCGACCATCGCCATCATCTTCATGTCGCCGCCCCCCATGGCTTCTTCCCGAAAGGCGAGCTTACCGACCGCTCCGACGGTCCAGAGCAGCAGGAATCCCACCACGGCGCCGAGCAGGGCCTGGCCCACCTCGCCTAACCCGCTGGGCGCCGCGAGCAGCAGGCCGAGACCCAACCCGCCCACCGTGAACTCGTTGGGAATGAGATAGGTCCGCGCGTCGGTCACCGCGATCCCGAGCAGCAGGGTGCCGAACAGCGCCGCCCGGAGCGCCTCCAAGCCCACCCCGTACCCCAGCACCGCGCCCGCCCAGAGCCCGCCCACGGCGAGCTCCACCAGCGGATACTGGACACTGATCGGTTCCCGGCAGTGCCGGCATTTGGCCCTGAGCAAGAGCCAGGACACCACCGGAACGTTGTCGTACCAGGCGATGGGGGTTCCGCAGCGCGGACACCGCGATCGGGGCCGCACCACCGATTGATCGGCGGGGAGTCGCACGATGCAGACGTTCAGGAAGCTGCCGATCAGGAGTCCGAGGAGGCCGGCCAGGACGGCGGCGAGGGTGGGCTCAGTCACGGGTGAGCTCGTAGAGCAAGATTCCCGCCGCGATAGCGACGTTGAGCGATTCCGCCCCCGGGCGGAGCGGAATCCCGATGCGATCGTGCGCCCA
>JBQTHV010000038.1:0-18376 GCA_052389555.1 Gemmatimonadales bacterium
GGCCCGCTTCCTCCGGGCGCTGAGTTACTGGCACGGCCTCGACATGTTCGGGAACATCCCCCTGGTAACCGATCAAGACCCGCTTGGCTCGACGCCACCTGCGCAGGCCACCAAACAGGAGATCTACGACTTCATTGTCAGCGAGCTCCAGGACATCGCGGATGACCTCCCTGCCGCGGGCGCCGCGAACTACGGTCGAGCCACTACGCTGGCAGCGCAGATGCTGCTGGCGAAGCTGTACATGAATGCAGGCGTGTATGCCGGGACCGCCAACTATGCAGGAGCCCTCACGGCGCTTCAGGCAGTCATCGCGGGCCCGTTCAGCCTGGATGATGAATACCAGGACATTTTCCTGGCGGACAACCACACCTCCCCCGAGATCATCTTCGCCATCACCCAGGACGGGCTCAAGACCCAGACCTGGGGCGGCATGACGTTCGTCATCCACGCCTCATGCGGCAACGAGATGAATGCGGCGGACTACGGCATCGATGGGTGTTGGTGGGGCCTTCGCCTCAAGCCCGAGGCGTACAGCAAGTATTCCGCGGGCGACAAGCGGGACGATTTCTTCTTCACGCAAGGTCAGACGGTCGCGGTCACCAGCATCGGTGACTTCACCAAGGGGATCCCGGCACCCAAGTTCCGCAACAAGACCAAGGCCGGTGCCAACGGCTCCCATCCGACCCACGTGGATGTCGATTTCCCACTGTTCCGGCTTGCCGATGCCTACCTGATGTATGCCGAAGCCGTCGTCCGGGGCGGAGGAGGTAGCCGTCCTCAGGCCCTGGCATACGTGAATGCCATTCGGCAGCGGGCCTTTGGCAACTCAAGCGGCGATATTACCGATCCCCAGCTTACCCCGGATTTCCTGCTGGACGAGCGGAGCCGGGAGCTCTTGTGGGAAGCACATCGACGAACCGATCTGATTCGCTTCGGCAGGTTTACCGGCGGCAGCTATATCTGGGCCTGGAAGGGCGGCACTCAGGCGGGAACGGCGACGGAAGCGCACCTCGACCTCTATCCCATTCCTGCGACCGAGTGCGTGGCGAACCCGAACCTGACGCAGAACCCCGGGTACGCACCCTGCCGCGAGTAGCCGCCTCGGCACCGCGTTCCCGTCATCCACAGCTCCGTCGCCCTGGCGGCGGGGCTGTGTTGTTCGTGGCCCTCGCGGCTGCGTGCAGCGACGCCCTCCCTACCCCACCCCCGCCTAACCCGCCCCCCGCCAGGCCCACGCTCTCGCCCACCTATCGCCCCAGCGGCCACATGGCGGCCGGGGACGTCATGGTGCACCTCTTCGAGTGGAAATGGACCGATATCGCCACCGAATGCGAGGCGGTCCTGGGACCCGCCGGCTTCAAGGCGGTGCAAATCTCCCCGCCTCAGGAGCACAGCCTGGAGCCACCCAACTATCCGTGGAGCCAGCGCTACCAGCCGGTGAGCTACAGTATCGAGCGGAGTCGCTCGGGCATGGGCGCCGAGTTCGTGGCCATGGTGACCAGGTGCAAGGCAGCCGGGGTGGACATCATCGCGGACGCGGTGATCAACCACATGACCAACTACCCCAGTCCCGGCGTGGGGAGCAACGGCACCGCCTACACGAAATACAACTACCCGGGATTCTATGGTCCGACCGACTTTCACCCGGCCTGCCCGGTGAACAATTATCAAAGCGCCGCCAACGTGCAGGACTGCGAGCTGTTCTCCCTGCCGGACCTGAATACCGGCCTGCCTTCGGTTCGGCAGAAGATCGCCGATTACCTGCTCATCCTGGCGCGTTCGGGCGTCGCCGGGTTCCGGATCGATGCGGCCAAGCACATCCAGCAGGTAGAGCTCGACGACATCTTGAGCCGGGTGAATACTGCACTGGCGGCCGAGCGCCGTCCCTTACCCTACGTGTTTCTGGAAATCGCCGGCGGTGCCGGCGAAGCGCTGGCTCCGCGCGACTACTTTGGCGAGGGATACCGCTCGGGCGGTGCCGCCGACATCACCGAATTCACCTTCACCGGCGTGGGGGACAAGTTCCGCCGTATCGGGGGGCAATCCATCGCCCAGCTCAATCCCAACGGAACGCCAGGCAACCGGTTCTCCGAAACGGCGTGGGGCCTGATGCCGTCCGACAAGGCGGTGGTCTTCCTCCAGAACCATGACACCCAACACCAGTGCGGGTTGGGATATCGGAACGGAAACGTCTTCAGGCTCGCCAACGTCTGGATGCTGACCCAGCCGTACGGGTTCCCCTCGATTCTCTCGAGCTATGCCTTCGACTGCCCTACCGGGAACTCGATGGGCCCGCCATCGGATGCCGGAGGCAACACGCAAGACGTGGTCTGCGCCGCGAGCCTCGAGACCGCCACGGTGGGCCAATGGGTGTGCGAGCATCGCGACCCGTACCTCCGCACCATGGTAGGGTTCCGCCGGGTCGTCGCGGGGACTCCGGTCACCAATTGGTGGGACAACGGCACCAACGCCATCGCGTTCTCCCGGGGCGACAAAGGATTCGTCGCCATCAATCGAGAAAGCGGGAACCTCGTCGCCACGGTTTCCACCGGCCTGTCGCCCGGAACGTATTGCGACCGCCTGACCGGCGGCCTGGCGGCCGGAGGTGGGAGCTGCATCGGCACGACGATCATGGTGGACCCATCGGGAGGCAGCGCGCTGAGTCTCGCCCCCTTGACCGCGATCGCCATAGACATCACCACCCGGCTCCCAGCCGTCACTGGACTGCGATGAAGTCCGGCGCGCTCGTCCTGCTGGGTCTCTCGATGACACCGCCCGTCACGGGCGCACAGCCGGCAGCATCGGCTCCTTCCCCCGCCGAGCGCTCCGTTCATATCGACACCCGGGGCGTGCTCCGCTGGAGCGACGACCGGAGCGAGGTGGCGCTCTTCGGCGCCAACTACATCGTGCATACCGCGTCGGACTACCGGGCTGCGGGTTATGTCGCTGCCGACCGGAAACGCCTGATCGACGAGGACATGGCCCACTTCGCCCGGATGGGCTGGGATGGGCTGCGGCTCACCTTCTGGGGAGACTGGGAGGCCTCCGACAGCGCCGGCAAACTGCTCGCGAACGATCACCTCGACCTGCTAGACTACCTGATCGCGCGGGCGAAGGAGCGCGGCATTTACATGCTCCTGAGCCCGATCCAGCTCTACAGCTCCAACTGGCCCGATGTCCTCGAGCGTGATCCCGCGACCCCGGGGTTCGGCCGCGTGTTCGGCAAGGCCCGTATGGGTACCGACCCGGCCGCCCTCGCTGCGCAAGTGAACTATCTCAGGCAGATCCTCGGGCACGTAAACCCCTACACCGGCACCCGGCTCAAGGACGAACCCGCCATTCTGTTCATCGAGCTGGTGAACGAGCCCTGGCACCATCCCGAGGACCGCGCGGGCTCGATCCGCTACCTCAATACCCTCACCGACGCCGTGCGCAGTACCGGCTGCCGGAAGCCGGTGTTCTACAACGTGAGCCAGGATTTCCGGACCGGCGAAGCGATCCGGCGCTCGCGGGTCCAGGGGATCACCTTCGGCTGGTATCCCACCGGGCTCAACGCGGGTTATGAGCTCCAGGGCAACTACCTGCGGACCGTGGACGCCTTTCCCGACCTCTTGCGTCCCGAGCTCGCGACGCTGCCGCGCATCGTCTATGAGTTCGACAGCCCCGACCTGCGCAACGCCACGATGTACCCAGCCATGGCGCGAACTTTCCGCGCGGTGGGAGCGCAATTCGCCGCGATGTTCGCCTACGACATGCTGGGCACCGCCTCGCGCAACCTGGGCTGGCAGACCCACTACCTGAACCTGGTCTACACCCCGCGCAAGGCGATGAGCGCGATCATCGCGGCCGAGGCGATGCGCCGGCTGCCCCGGATGCGAACCTACGGGCCGTATCCCCAGAACACTCGGTTCGGCGACTTCCGGATCTCGGCTGACGAGGATCTGAGCGAGCTGGTGGCGCGCGACGCGTTTCTCCATGCCGGTTCCACCGACAGCCGGCCGCCGGAACCGGCTTTCCTCACTCGCGTTTATGGGGTCGGCTCTTCGACCCTCGTGGCGTACCAGGGACTGGGCAGCTGGTTCCTGGACCGGGTGCGGCCGGGCGTGTGGCGGCTCGAGGTCTATCCCGACGCGGTGCCGCTGCGCGACCCCTTCGAGCCTCCTAACCCGGATAAGATCGTAACCCGCACGATCAGCCGGCCCTGGCCCATGACGATTACCTTGCCCGATCTGGGCCAGTCGTTCACCGTGCAGGCAGTCACCCCGGACACCGGGCCCGTAGCCCGCGCGCAAGCCGGCCGGATCACGGTGACCCCGGGCGTCTATGTCCTGAGTAGGACGGGGCCGGTGGAGCTCGGCACGATGCCTGGGTACGTCGGGCGGGTCGCCTTCAGGGAGTATCATGGACCTCAACCCGATTCCCTGCCCTTCGCGGTCCAGCCGCTCACGGCGCCGGAGTATCTCGCGGGACGGGACGCCGAACTCCAGGTGCAGATCGTGGGTCCCCCATTCCCCGATTCGGCGACGCTCTACCTCCGGAGGGTCGCCGGCGACTTCTATCGCGGGTACCCCCTGCGGCAAGCTGGCCCCTTCCGGTACGCCGCGCGCATTCCCGGCTCCGTCTTGCGAGAAGGGCCTTCCGAGTTTGTCGTCACCGTTTTCACGAATGGCAGAGCGCGCACATTCCCCCAAGGCCTCGAGGGTACTCCGTGGCGGTGGGACTACTACGGTCGAGCATCGTGGACGCTCGCCATCGTAGATCGCACCCGGCCACTGGTGCTGTTCGATCCGGAGCGCGACGCGGGGCGCCTTGCGTTCACCCGAATCGGAGATGCCGGGCGGCGAGGGCTATTCCAGGTGCAATATGGGCCGAGCGGGCGGGCCGTCTTTCATCTCGAGCTGCCGGTCGATTCGAGCGGGTGGAGTCCGCCGGACTACACTGCCTCGCTCGTCGTAAAGGACCGGATCAGGTCGAGGGGTGAAGCCGTTACCGACCTGGATTCGCTGCGCGTTCGGCTTCGCGGCCTGGCGGCGCGCCAGAGGCTGGTCTTGACCTTGATGGAAGACGACGGCACCAGTTGGACCACGACCGTCGAAGTGGATAGCACCTGGACCGAGCGCACCTTGCCGCTCGCGTCGTTCACCTCGGGGCGAGGCGTCCTCCTTCCCCAAGGCTTTCCCGGCCGGTGGCTCTATTGGGTGGATCCGGCAGCCGGTCGCGGCAGCAGCACCGACCGCATCAAGCTCGAGCGGCTCGAGCGGATCCAATTCTCACTGCGGCGGGGGGAGTCTGCTCTAGTCAGGCCGGGTTATGGGGTCGAGGTGGAGTACGTGCTCCTCAAGCACTGAGAGTTGACCATGGATGACGCAGATTACGCGGATTCAAAAGCTGATCCACAGATGACACAGATGACACAGATTGGTAGGTCGATGATCTGCAACCTGTGTAATCTGTGTAATCTGTGGATTTGCTGTTAGCGATCCCTACCTTCCGCGAAGCGGGTTACGGAACACGAGTCGCTGCCGCTCACGACCCAGCTCCCCGCTCTCAGGCTCGAGCCCGGATCGCGAACCCCAACATCACCAGCCCGAAGACCAGCAGGACCATCCCCCACCAGAGATTCACGTTGATCCCCAGCGAGGGCTGATAGATAGCCTCGCCCGAGAGGAGGCCGTATCCGGCGAGCAGCACGCCGTAGAGCGAGAACAGCAGTCCAATCGGGAGCCGAAGGTCGAGCTGCATGGCCGCCTTACCAGAACACGATATTGAGAACGAGCGTGAGTCCCAGCGCGAACAGCCCCAACGTGGCGGGACGCGCGATCCAGGGCAGCCGGCGGTCCGGCTGGCGTGGCGTCAGGCTATAGACCAGGCCGCGCAGCTCCTCGTCCGACTTGTTCCGTCTGGTCAGTACTGAAATCACGATCGTCGCTCCAAAGCAAGCCGTCCACGCGAAGATCGCCGTCCAGAAATTCTGGGCCATTTCACTGGGATACTGATGGAGGACCCCGCCGAGGAATCCGCCCTTGATCCCGCCGACCGCGCCCCGCGGCAGGGTCAGCCCATGGTGGATCGCGGCGGCAATGGTCCCCGTCAGGAGCCCGAAGAACGCGCCATGGCCGGTGCTTCGCCGCCAGAACATGCCGAGCAGGAACGTCGCGAACAGCGGCGCGTTCACGAAGGCGAATACCAGCTGCAGCATGTCCATGATGTTGTTGAATCGCGTGGTCGCATACGCCGCTCCGACGCTCAGCAGCACTCCGAAGACGGTGGCGGCATGTCCCATCCGCAGATAATGCTGGTCCGAGCGCCGGGGCCGCAGGTAGGACTGGTAGATATCGTAGGTCCAGACGGTATTGAAGGCGGTCACGTTCCCCGCCATGCCCGACATGAAGGACGCCATGAGGGCCGTGAGCCCGAGACCCAGCAGGCCGGTCGGCAGGTAATGCGCCAGCATGGCGGGTATGGCCAGATTGTAATTGGGAGTGCCGTCGCTCCCGGTCGGCAGCAAGGGCGACGAGCTGTGCAGTGCGATCGCGATCATCCCCGGCAGGATCACGATGAAGGGGAACATCATCTTGGGAAACGCGGCGATGAGCGGCGTGCGACGGGCGGCGGTCATGGACTGGGCGGCCATGGCGCGCTGGACCACCAGAAAGTCGGTACACCAGTAGCCGAACGACAGCACGAACCCTAGTCCCATCACCATGCCGAACCACTCGACGCCCATCGGGTTAGCACTGGAGGTCGTTATGTGCTGCCAGGACTCGGTCCAGGCACCCGGTGCATACCCCCCGCTGGCTGCGACGGTCGAGAGCCGCGCCGTCAGCCCGTCCCATCCACCGATATCCTTGAGACCCAGGAGGGTGAGCGGCAGGAAGCCGAGCACGATGAGAAAGAACTGCAGCACCTCGTTGTAGATCGCGGAGGTCAGGCCACCTAGAAAGATGTAGATCAGCACGATCGCCGCGGACAGCGCCACGCTGGTATTGAAGCTCCAGCCGAGGATGAGCTCCAGCAGCTTCGCCAGGGCGTACATGGAGATGCCCGACGAGAAGACGGTCATCACCGCAAACGTGATGGCGTTGAACCCGCGGGTCTTCTCATCGAACCGGAGCTTGAGGTACTCGGGAACCGAGCGGGCGCGCGAGCCGTAGTAGAACGGCATCATGAACACCCCGACAAAGACCATCGCCGGGATCGCCCCCACCCAGTAGAAATGGCTGGTCATGATCCCGTACTTGGCCCCCGACGCGGCCATCCCGATCACTTCCTGCGCGCCCAGGTTCGCCGAAAGGAATGCCAGCCCTGCAATCCAGGCGGGAATAGCTCGGCCGGCGAGGAAGAAGTCTTCGCTCTTTCGCACCGACCGGCGCAGGATCCAGCCGATACCGAGGACGAAGGCGAAGTAGACGATCAGGAGCGCGTAGTCGGCCGCCCCCAGCTGGATCGGTTGCATGAGTCTCGCGATTGCGGGTTAGGGTAACTGCCGCGGCGGCACCGGACGCCCCGCCACCGGGTACAGGCAACCGGTCCGCGCGGGAAGGCTCAGGACGGTCCCGCCGGCCTCGGCGCTGGGCGCCGGGCACCCGCCCAGGAGGTCGGCACCGAGATTCCGCACGGGAACCCGCACGCTCACGGTCGCGGTGTCGTTGTTGAGGGCCACCAGGGTCTCGCCGCGACGGTACACCAGGGTCTGTTCACCCGCCACCAGCGTTTCCATGCTTCGCCCCCGCAGGCCCGGCCGGGCCGCCCGGAGGCGAAGCAACGTTTGCAGGTGGGAGAAGATCTCCTGCTCGGCTGCGGTACGGCCCATGAGTTCGAAGGCACTCCGGGGATCCTCGCGCCAGCCGCCGGGAAAGTCACGGCGGTTGTCCGGATCGCCCCCGCCCGGCAGGCCGATCTCGTCGCCATAATAGATCAGCGGGATTCCGCGGGTCGTGAGCAGAAACGTGAAGGCAAGCTTGAGCCCGGAGGCGGTCGCACCCGGTTCGTTGACGAACCGGGGGACGTCGTGAAGCCCGAGAAAAGTGACCCGTGCGGCCGGGTCACGATAGAGGCGGTCCCGGGCCAGCATCTGGGCGACTTCCCGCACCGGGCGGCCCTCGGCGAACGCCCTCCGGAGCGGGAAATACAGCGGGAAATCGAACAGGTAATCCACCTGGTCATCGATCCCGTCCCATTTCACCCGGCCACCTTCGAAGAACGCGATGACGGCAGGATCACCGTCGAAGACTTCTCCGACGACGGTCAGCCGGGGGAATTCCCGCTTGAGCGCTGCCATCCAGTCCCGCCAGAAACGCCGGGAGACATAGGGCCAGGTGTCCTGCCGGATGCCGTCGATCCCGGCTCTAGCCACCCACCAGAGTGAGTTCTGAATGAGGTAGCGGGCAGCCTCGGGATCTTCCTGGTTCAGGTCGGGCAGAATATCGATAAACCACCCGTTCAGCGTCTTCTCCCGCACCGCCTCCGTGCTATACCGGTCAGCCAGCGCCCAGACCTGCCAGTCATTGGCGAGGTGGGTGGCCGCCGTTCCGTGATACCAGGTCGGCGTTGGTGAATCGGCGACCCACGGGTGATAGGGCCCGGTGTGGTTGGCCACCATGTCCAGGATGATCTTTATCCCTAACCCGTGCGCCTCGTCCACCAGCCGGCGCAGCAGGGCCAGATCGCCGAAGTGTTCTTCCACGGCGTAGAAGTCCACGGCACCGTAGCCGTGGTAGTCGGTGATCGGCTGCCCGTCGTAGATCTCCCGGCGGTTGAGGGCATTGTTGTTGTCGTAGATCGGATTGAACCAGATCGCGGTGACGCCGAGCTCTTTGAGATAGGGCAGCTGCCGGCGTACGCCCTCGAGGTCGCCGCCGTGGTAATACCGCCCCTTGCTCCGGTCGAGCAGCCCCTTCGAGACCATCGGCTCGTCGTTGCTCGCGTCGCCGTTGGCGAACCGGTCCGGCATGATCAGGTAGATCACGTCGTCCGACCCAAACCCCTGATACCGGCTCTGCGCCGGCAGCCGGGTCGTGACCTCGAAGGGAACCTCCGCGCTCCCGGCGGCGGTTTGCAGGGTGAAGGGATAGCGGCCCGCCCGGGCACCCGGTGGCAGGGTGAGATCGACGAACCCATACGTGCCCGCCGCGTTCACCTTGACCCGTCCACAGGTCATCCGGAGGCACCTGACCCGCGCCCCGGAAAGGTGCTTGCCCCGAACCAGCACCCGCACCGGGTTGATCGTCGAGTTCACCCACCAATCAGGCGGGTCCACTTTCTCGACGGTCGGTGGCTGCGCGAACGCGGTGCCGACGCTGACCAGCACTACCGCGGGGAGGAAGGCGGCCAGCACTCTCACGCGATGGCCTCGGTCCGGTCCTGGAGTCCTGCCTGCTGGCGAGCCGAAATCTCGACCTTGTCGTCAACCCGAAGGACCAGGAGAGCGGCCAGAGCCATGAACACGCCACCCGCAATCACCGCGGCCATCCGGTTGTTGTTCAGCAGATGCGACATCACCCAACCGAAGAACAAGGACGCGAGGATCTCGGGGATGACGATGAAGAAATTGAAGATGCCCATATAGACACCGCGTTTCCCCGGCGGGATCGCCCCGGCCAGAATCGAGTAGGGCATCGAGAGCGTACTGGCCCAGGCGATCCCGACGCCGACCATGGAAAGCAACAGCAGCCGCGGTTCGGTGATGATGGAGACCGACACGAGGCCCGCTGCTCCAGCGAGGAGACAGGCGATGTGGGTGATCTTGCGACCGGTGCGCCGGGCCATGGGCGGAAGCGCAAAGGCAAACACGAAGCACACGGCTGAATAGGCGCCGAAGAGGACGCCCGCCCACTCCACGCCCTCCTGATAGCGGGGGGTGCCGGGCGTGCCGCCGAAGATGTTGGTGGCAACCGCGACCGGGAAGTAGAGCCACATGCAGAAGAGCCCGAGCCAGGTGGCGATCTGCACCAGCGCAAGTTGCCGCATGGTGCGCGGCATATCACGAATGGCTGTGGCGATTTCCCGGAGGCCGCGGCCTAACCCGCGAGTGGCGGCTTTCTCCCGCTCGAAGGCCGCGAGATCGTCCGGCGGTTTCTCCTTCGTCGTGAGAATGGTGTAGAGAACGGCACCGAAGAATGCCGCCGCCCCGACGTAGAACGACCAGCGGACCGTCGCAGGGATCTTCCCTCCTCCACCGGGCCCCACCCCGAGCCAGTTGGTCATGATCCAGGGGAGCGCCGAGGCGATCACCGCGCCAAACCCGATGAAGAAGCTCTGCATCGCGAACCCGCGGGTGATCTCTTGGGGCGGCAGCAGGTCGGCGACGAACGCCCGGAACGGCTCCATGCTGATGTTGATCGAAGCGTCGAGGATCCAAAGCAGTCCAGCCGCCATCCACAGGGCACTGGAGTTGGGCATCACGATCAAGGCCAGGGAGCTCAGGATGGCGCCGATCAGGAAATACGGCCTCCGCCGGCCAAGCCGTCGATGCCAGGTGCGATCGCTGAGATGCCCGATGATGGGTTGGACAATGAGCCCGGTGAGGGGGGCCGCGAGCCAGAGCATTGGGATCTGGTCAGGCCGGGCCCCCAGATACTCGTAGATCGCGCTCATGTTGGCCATCTGGAGGCCCCAGCCGAACTGGATGCCCAGGAAGCCGAAGCTCATGTTCCAGACCGACCAGAACCGGCTCGCGCGATTCATGCGTGCTCCTGGGGATTGGAAACCGGCGGATTCACCAAGCTACTGCAGCCTGCCGGCCCAGCCCATCAGCTTCCGCTGGTAACTCCAGTGCTCCACTTCGAGGTAGTGCCGGGGAGAGTCCTTGTAACGAACGCCGCCGCCAACTCCCTCATTGGGCTCGGCCTTGCGCCGGCGGAGACCCGCAGCAGCCGGGCTCCCGGTGAGCGCGGCTCGGGCATAACGCGCGGACGCGCGCGTCTGCCAGTGCACCAGCCCGAACTGGCCACTGTCGGGCTGAATCAGCCCGGCGGCAAACAACGTGTCGTACATCGGGTGAAAGACATTGAGGTAGAGTGCGGGCCGCCCGTTCTGCCAGTTGAGATGGTGCGGCTCGATGAACGGAAACGCGATCACATAACCCGTTGCAAACACCACGACATCCACCTCGGCGCTTCGGCCGTCCGCGAAGTGGGCCATCGGTCCCTCGAAGCGCGCCACATCCGGCACCGGGGTGATGTCGCCTTGTCCCACGTAATAGGGTAGCAGCGAGTTCACGATCGGGTGGGTCTCGAACAGCCGGTGATCCGGTTTCGGAAGCCCGGTTCGCTGGGGAGATCCCACCAGCAGCCGGTGCAGCACCGTCGCACTCGCTCGCCGGAGCCAGAGGGGAACCCGCAGCGCCAGCATGAAGTCGCCGACCTGATCGGCAGGCCGTCCGAACAGATACTTCGGCATGTACCAGTAGGCCCGCCGAGTGCTGTGCCAGGCCCGTTCGGCAAACTGGGCGGCCTCGACTACGATGTCACAGCCGCTATTCCCTCCCCCGATCACTAACACGCGCTTGCCCGTGAAGAGATCGGGCGTCTTGTATTCGGCAGAGTGAAGCGAGTGCCCGGTAAACTGCCCCTGATAATCGGGGTAGCGAGGAACCTCGTGATGGCCGTTGGCCAGCACCACGACGTCATAGCTCTGCTTACCGCCATCGGCCAGCTCCACCGACCATCGCGTCAACGGATCGCGCTCGGCAACCGGCGCGACCCGTTTCACGTTCGCGCCGAGGCGAACCTGCCCGAGGAGATCGAAGTGTTCGGCGTAGGCCCGAAGGTAGGCCAGGATCTGTGCATGGTGCGGATAGTCCGGAAACTCCCGCGGCATGGGAAAGTCCGGATACTCGGTGCCCGGCTTCGAGGAGATGGTGTGAGTGGAACGGTAGACCCGGGCCGACGTCTGGCCGTAGTTCCAGTTGCCGCCGAGGTCCGGTTCGCGCTCGAGGATCTCGACCTGGAAACCGGCTTCGCGGAAGTTCTTGGCGGCTGCCAGCCCCGAGCTGCCGGCGCCGACTATCGCGACCCGGTAGGGTAGAGAAGAAGAATCCACAGATTACGCAGATTACCCAGATTGTTCGTGCGATCGCGCACGAACTGAAGCGCATGACGAATGAATCTGCGTCATCTCTGTAATCTGTGGATGATCAATAACGGACGCCAGCCGTTCGTTTCAGTCAGACCTGGCAAGCCAGGCGCGCCATGTCTTCCTCCCACTCCCCTTGGGAGCGGGGCTTGCGGGCGCGGAAGTTGATCCCCAGCGTCCCGAACTGGGCGGCACTCGATGCCTGGGGCGCTCCGCCGAACACATCGGCGCGCCAGGTGATCTCGAATCCCGTGAATCCCGCCGCCACGACCGTGGCGAGAAGCTCTGCTTCCAGCAGAGCTCCCGCAATTCAGCCCTTCCAGAGGTCGATGTTGCGCTTGGATTTCTCTCCGACGGGCTTCTGGACCAATATGTCACCGATCTGAAGCCGTCCATCCGGCTTGAGCACCCGCGCCATCTCCTGGAGGCCGGCGAGCTTGTCGGGGAAAAGGTTGAGTACCCCGTTGGAGATGACGACGTCGGCCCACTGGTCGTCGACCGGTAGTGCTTCGGCGAGCCCCGGTCGGAACTCGACCTGAGCGGCGCCCATTTTCGCCGCGTCGGCGCGAGCCTTCTCCAGCATGGCCGGAGTCATATCCACCCCGATCACCCGCCCCTGTGCTCCCACCATTCTTGCGGCGATCAGGCTGTCAATCCCGGCCCCGCAACCGACATCGACAACCCACTCACCCGGGGCGAGCAGCCCCAGGCTAAATGGATTCCCGGTTCCGGCAAACGACGCCACCGACCCCTCCGGCAAGCCCTCGAGCCAGGACTCCTGGTACTCGAGCAGCCGAGCCAGCGGGCGTCCGGTATGGAAATGGAATCCCCGCTCGGGCGCTGCGGCCACGGCAGAATACTCTTCCCGGATCGCCTCCCGCAGGGCCTCCTGATCGAGACCTTCGATCCCTCGAACGACTCTCGGAATCGCTGGGGCTGCTTCGCTCATGGCCCGTTCCTAACGTCTCGCGACCTCATCGGCCCCCCCCCCGAATCTGATGCCCGTGGGGCAATCTACGATGGGTGCCATGGTAACCTCCAGCGCTGAGGGTGGATGGTGCCCGACTGCGGGCGGTTGGCGACCCGCTTGACACCGAGCGCTATTCTACTATTCTATAGATTATGCGTCAAGCCCCCGCCCTGGACCCGGGCCACCGCGCCCTCAAGGATCCCCTCTACGCCCAGTTTGCCCGGATCGGCCACGCCCTGGCCAGTCCGGTCCGGATCGAGCTGCTCGACCTGTTGAGCCAGGGGGAGAAGACCGTCGAGGCGCTGGCCGAGCAAGCCAACGCGTCCCTCAAGAACACCAGCGCCCATCTGCGGGTTCTCCGCCAGGCTCGCCTGGTCGAGACCCGGCGGGAGGGCACCTACGTCGTCTACCGCCTGGCGGGAAACGAGCTCATTCCCCTGCTCCGCTCGCTCCAGCGGCTTGCCCACGACCGCCTTGCCGAGGTCGACCAGGTCACCCGGCTCTACCTTGCCGGCCGCGACCAGCTCGAGCCGGTGACCCTACCCGAGCTCCGCCGGCTCCTGCGTGACGATGCGGTCACCCTCATCGATGCCCGACCCCGCGAGGAGTACGATGCCGGCCACATCCCGGGAGCCCTCTCGATCCCGGTGGCCGACCTCAAGCGCCGCCTCCCTGATATCCCGCGTGATCGTGAAATCATCGCCTACTGCCGCGGGCCTTACTGCGTCTATTCGCTCGAAGCCGTGACCTTTTTGCGCAAGCACGGATACCAGGCTCGCCGGGCCAAAGACGGCCTGCCCGATTGGCGGGCCGGCGGGCTGCCCATCTCCACCCCGCGCTTACGATCGCCGGCCAAGGCTCCCCGGTGACCGTTCTCGCGACGGGGACTTCTCACCAGGCACATGCTCCTCGGTTCGGGCTCCGCGCCAACGCCAGGCAGTTCTGGCTCCTGGTCCTGATCACCGCCTTCACCGGCGCGATGGTGGGGCTCGAGCGCACGGTCTTGCCGCTCCTGGCCGAGCGCGAGTTCGGGCTGGCCTCGACGAGCGCGGCGCTTTCGTTCCTGGTGACGTTCGGTCTGGTGAAGGCCGTCGTGAACTTGCTGGCCGGCGGGTTAGGAGATCGTATCGGCCGCAAGCGGGTGCTGGTGGCGGGTTGGCTCGCCGGGCTCCCGGTTCCCCTCCTCATCATGGTGGCGCCCAGCTGGTCCTGGATCGTGGCCGCCAACGTCCTGCTCGGCATCAATCAGGGACTTACCTGGTCGGCGGCGGTGGTGATGAAGATCGACCTGGCGGGCCCCAGGCAGCGCGGCCTCGCGATGGGACTCAACGAGTTCGCGGGTTATGTTGCGGTCGCGCTCTCCGCCCTGCTTTCGGCCGAGCTCGCGGCGCGGAGCGGGCTCCGGCCGGAGCCCTTCTATCTGGGCGTGGGCTACGCCGCGTTAGGCCTTGCCCTGTCCCAGCTCGTGGCGCGCGACACGCTGGGCCATGCCAGGACCGAAGCGCCCGGCCGGGAGGATGGCCGGGGGATTCGGCTCCGCCCGCTGCTCGGCCGGGTGACCTGGTCCGACCCGACCCTCGCGAGCGCGAGCCAGGCCGGCCTGGTCAACAATCTCAATGACGGGGTGGCGTGGGGGCTCTTCCCCCTGTTCTTCGCCGCGGCCGGCCTCTCCCTTCGACAGATCGGCGTGCTGGCATTCGTCTATCCCGCCACGTGGGGCCTACTGCAGCTCTGGACCGGCGCGCTGAGCGATCGGGTAGGACGAAAGCCGCTGATTGTCGGCGGGATGCTGGTGCAGGGAGGCGCGCTCATCGGGATGGCCCTAACCCGCGGCTTTCCGGCCTGGTTGCTGGCCGCCGTGCTCCTGGGAGTCGGAACCGCCATGGTCTATCCCACGCTGCTTGCCGCAATCAGCGACGTCGCAGCACCGCAGTCGCGCGGAACAGCGGTCGGCCTCTATCGCTTCTGGCGCGACCTGGGGTACGCGATCGGCGCCCTCGTGGCAGGGTTCCTGGCCGATCGGTTCGGTATGAGTGCCGCTATCGCGATCGTCGGCGCGCTGACCCTCACATCAGGAATCGTGACCGTGGTGCGAATGCCGGAGACGCGTCGTTCAGTGGCGTGAAGCAAGCTTGCCCCCGAGCTGCCGGCCCCGACTACCGCGACCTTAATCAGACTGCTCCCCTCCCGGCTGCCTCGCGCAACAAGCTGAGCAGATCGAGGGGAATCGGGAATACGACGGTGGTGTTCTTTTCCACCCCGATCTCGGTCAGGGTTTGCAAGTATCGGAGCGTCACCGAGACCGGCTGACCGGCGAGTACCCGGGCCGCTTCGGCCAACTGGTTGGCGGCCTGGAACTCGCCGCTGGCGTGGATGATCTTGGCGCGCTTCTCCCGCTCCGCCTCGGCCTGCTTCGCGATGGCCCGGACCATCTCCGGCGGGAGCTCCACCTGCTTCACCTCCACCATCGTCACCTTGATGCCCCAGGGATCGGTATGCTCGTCCAGAATCTCCTGCAATTGCCGGTTTAGCTTTTCGCGCTCCGCCAGCAGGCTATCGAGCTCAACCTCGCCCAGCACCGAACGCAGGGTGGTCTGGGCCTTCTGGGATGTGGCGTACAGGAAATCGCGGACCTCTACGACCGCCTTGCTCGGATCGATCACGCGAAAGAAGATCACCGCGTTGACCTTGACCGTCACGTTGTCTCGAGTGACCACGTCCTGCGGCGGTACGTCCATGGTTTCGACCCGCAGCGAAATGCGGACCATCCGGTCGATCGGCCGGAAAACCAGGATCAATCCGGGGCCTTTGGGTTTGGGTAGCAAGCGCCCCAGCCGGAAGATGACTCCGCGCTCGTACTCGGCCAGGATCTTGATCGAGCTGATCAGATAGAGCGCGATGATGAGTACCGCGAAGTAGGGTGCCAGAGTCATGGGTATCACTCCTTGGTGCTGCCTTCGTTGGCGGGGGCTACCCGCAGCTTCAATCCCTCCACGGCCACGACCTTCACCCGGGCTCCCTCGGCGACCGGAGCCGTGGCGATCGCGTTCCACCACTCCCCATGCATAAAGACCTTGCCCTCCGGATTAAGGTCCGTCCTGGCTACGCCGAGCTCATCGATCAGCCCGGCCGAGCCGGTTGTGACTCGGAACCGGCGGGCCCGGATCACCAGCCGCATCAAGAAAATCGTGATCAGGGCGAACGGCAGGGTGATCGTAATCGCCGTTTCGAGCCGGATCCGCAACTCCGGAACTCCGGCATCGACCAGCATCACCGCCCCCAGCACCATGGCCACTGCGCCCCCGATACCGAGCACCCCGTGGGAGGTGATTTTCGCCTCCAGCACGAACAGGATGATCGCGAGCAGCAGGAGCGCCGCCCCGGCGAGGTTGATGGGGAGCAGGGTCAGAGCCATCAGCGCCAGGATCACCAATATGCCGCCGCCAACGCCGGCAAAGATGAGCCCCGGGTGGGTGAACTCGAGATAGAGGCCGAGGACCCCGAGAATCAGGAGCAGGAAGGCCAGGTTGGGATCGATCAACGGGAGCAGCACCCGCTCCCGCAGGTTCATCCGGTAGGGCCGGACCTCAGCGCCCGCGAGACTCAACTTCTGTCGGCGCCCGTCGAAGCGCGTGATTTCGCGGCCGTCCAGCGCCGCGAGGAGGGAGGGTCCGTCGTTCGCGATGAGATCGATCAGGTGATTGTCGAGAGCCTCCTTTTCGGTGAAGGCTTTGCTTTCGCGGATCGCCTTCTCCGCGAGCGCGCTGTTGCGGCCGCGCCGCTGGGCCATGGCGCGCACGCCGGCTGCGGCGTCGTTTTCGATTTTCTGGCGCAGGATGGAATCCATCCGGCCCCCGCCCACCAGCAGGGGGTGCGCCGCGCCGGTATTCGTAGCCGGAGCCATGGCCGCCACGTCGGCAGCTTGCAGGATCACAAAGCCGGCCGACGCCGCGCGTCCGCCGCTCGGGGCGACGAAGGCGATCACTGGCACCCGAGAAGCCGCTATCTTCTGGACGATCTCCTGCATCGCACCCATCAGGCCGCCCGGCGTGTTCAGCCGGAGCAGTACGGCTTCAGCACCTTCTCGCCCGGCCTGGTCCAACCCCCGAGCCACGACTTCGGTGGTGAGCGGGTGAATGACGTGGTCGATATCAATCTGCAGGACCCAGGGGGGAGGGGCGGAGGGAACTGCGAACCACAGGGAAACCGCGGCCCAACATGCTTTCACGGCGGTACCCGATGAGAAGGAGAGGTTGTGCTGTGGGAAGGCGAGAGCGGGCGACCGGATTCGAACCGGCGACGTCCAGCTTGGGAAGCTGGCATTCTACCCCTGAATTACGCCCGCGGGACCGACGTAGTATCGCAACCGGCCCCCGGTCCGTCAACCGCTAGGCCGGCTTCGGGCGATACCTCCAGGCGGTGATCTCGGCCGCCTTCCCTTCCACCTCGATTGAGTGCTTCTGGCCGTTGCTGAGCACCGGGACCGAGACTTCCTTGCTGTCCACCACGGTGCCCTTGGCGTCGAGGAACTCGAACACGAGGGTCATCGGCCCGACTTTGAGCGGCTTGCCCTCCGGGTCGGTTGGGTTACGCCCGCTGCAGTCCGCGGCCAGCATGGCCTTGGTCATGCCCATCTGAAACACGGTGATTTCCACCGAGAACGGCAGCGCGACCAGCCGCTCTGCCGTCTTGTAGGCCTCCGCGTCCTGGTTAAGCCCTCGGTAACCCTGGGCCAGCAGCCGCAGCACATCCTCGTTCATCGGGTCGATCTCGACCAGATGCGTGGCTTCCGCCACCAGCTTCCGGTAGGCGGCGGCCATGTCGGTGTCGAGCTTGGCCGTGTCCGCCACCCTCGCCTTGATCGAGTCCGGCACCCTGGCCCTGGCCGCCTCGGTCCGCCAGGTGCGGGCCAGCCGGCGGAGCCCATCGGCGGTGTCCTTGGCCTGCCGGGACACCGCGAGGTGGGTGATCGACAGGTTGTAGCGGGCGTCCCGGCTCCAGGGGTTACGCTCGGCGGCTTTGCCGAAGGCCCGCTCGGCATCGGGGTACTTGCCCGCATTGAACGCCGCGACCCCCACCGTCAGCAGGTCGCCGGTCTCGAGAGAATCGAGATTGGTCGCGGAGAACCGGGCGATCAGGCGGCCCTCCAGCGCCTCTGCGCTATCGGGCATGCCCGCGTTGCGGAAGCTGATCGCCATGGTCTTCTCGGTATCGTTGAGCCGGGTCGCGATCTCCGAGACCTCGGCCTGCAAGGTGTCGATCTGCTGCGCGATGGCCGGGGTGGCGGTCTGCTTGCGCAATGAATCGAGCGCCGCGCGCTTCATCGCGACC
>JBQTHV010000039.1:0-18555 GCA_052389555.1 Gemmatimonadales bacterium
GTTCCGGGCTCGCGGCGAGTGCCTCTCGCGCCCCCTCGAGGGTCGAGGACCAGATCTCTTCGGGATCGTGCTCGACCCAGCCCGGCTCCGGGAAATGCTGCTCGACCTCGCGGCGTCCACTGCTGAGGATGGTGCCATCCTGATGCACCACGAGTGCGCGGGAGCTCGTGGTGCCCTGGTCGAGCGCGAGGATCGAGGTCAAGCGAAGACCGAAGCCGGGTCAGCAGCGGAGGGGCGGCCGGCCCTCCGGGGTAACCTGGGAGCTGCGCAGGCTCGTTCGCTTGCGGGTTAGGAGCGTCTTGCGGTAGGCCACAACCTGCCGCACCGGCGTGCCGGTCAGAAGCGCGGGCCGGTACCTGAGCGTGGGGAGAAAGCCCACCACCGCGGCGGCGAATTCGGGGCTGGTCGTGGCAACGACCCGGGCCGTCCCTAGCTCGGCTTTCCCGGCGGTATCTACCACGAAGGTCAGCTCGGCTTCCTCGCACGCCCAGTCGCCGCCGGTCCGGGATGGCGGCGCCGTGAACTCGAGCCGCCCCTCGCTGCGCAGCCGGGCCGGCCGATCGACGTCGCAGTCGCGATAGACGGTTCCCCTCACCCGGTGGCTGGGCGGCAGCTCGGCTGAGCACTTCCGCTTCTCCTGCTGGAGGCCCGCTCCGGGCTGCCCCGGCATCAGCACGGCACCGACGAGGACCACCGAGATCAGAGTAGGACGCATCGATTCAAGTCTCAGCTTGAGGGGTTCGCCGCCCGCCGCAGTAGCCGGACCAAACCGGAATCATGCTCGTTGGCGCCATTGATGAACGCCTCGAGCAGCCGCCGGGCCGCCGGGGCGCCCGGCCCCTCGATCGCCGCTTCCACCAGCCGGTTCCCGGCCCGCCGGTGGTACAACAGCCACCGCAGCAGGCGGGCCTTGCGAAACTCGGCGGCAAAGCAGGCGGCCGCGAGCCTCGCATAACCCGCGAAGCTCCGCTGCCGCAGGAAGGCCTCTGCCGCAAGCTCGGCCGAGCGTAGGGCGTTCGGGATACCTTCCCCGGTGGCCGGATCGGCCAACCCGGCGGCGTCGCCCAGCAGGGCGAAGTCCGACCCGCCTAGCCGGTCGAACCGCACCGGCAACGCCGCCGACCCGATGACGGCCCCCACCCGCTCGCCAGCATCCGCCGGGTCAGGAAGAAGCCGCACGACCTCCCGCTCGAGCCGGTTCCGGGTCGCCGAGTGCGGCTCGGCCACGGCCCCCACCGACCGATGGTCCGGGCGCGGAAAATCCCAGGCGTAACCCGCCAGGGTCCGCGGAAACCGAATCCGGATGGTGTCGGGCGTCGGTCCCGCTCCCCCGGGGTACGCCACTCGGGTCGGTTCCAGCGCCACGGCAACGCTGGGAGCGACAACGGCGCGGACCGCGCTGGCTGCGCCGTCGGCGCCGACCAGGCACCGGACCTGCTGGACCCGGCCCGACCGCAGCGTGACCAGCCATCCGCCACTCGCCGGGGCCATCCGGGTTACCGCCTCTCCAACCACTCGAGCCCCCGCCGATTCCGCCCGCGCCAGGTGCCAGCGCGCCAGCCCCGCCCGCGAGACGACATGAATCGGACCCGACAGCGGGACGCCCAGACCTAACCCGCGATCGGAGACGAACTCGACTCGCGTGATCGGTCGGGCCCTCGACACGACCCCGGCCAGCTCGGGCACCAGGCGCAGCGCGGCCGCGGACAGCCCCCCGCCGCAGGGCTTCTCCCAGGGAGACCTGGGATCCCACACCAGGACCTCGACTCCTCGCTCGGCCAGCCGAGCGGCCAACCAGGCACCGGCCGGTCCCGCACCGACGATGCCGACCTCTGCGGCCCAGGCCATACGCGTGTTAGGCGGCCGAGCGCCGAGTGCCGAGGGCCGAGCCGCCGAGCGGCAGGGTGAGCCGGAAGGTCGCCCCCGGCGTGTTGCCGACGAACTCCAGTCGCCCCCCGTGCGCCTCGACCCCCGCCTTCGCGATAGCCAGGCCGAGCCCGCTGCCTTCGCCCCGCCGGCGGGCCGGATCCCCGCGGAAGAAGCGCTGGAAGAGGAGCGGCACCTGTTCGGGCGGGATCCCTGGGCCCTCGTCCTGAACCACGAGCGCCGCCGCCCCATCGCGGGTTAGGCCCAGACCCACTGCACCGCCGGCCCGGCAGTGACGGACCGCATTATCCACCAGGTTGCTCACCACGCGCTCCAGCAGGTTCTCATCGCCCGGGACGACGAGCGCGGGTCCGGCAATCTCGAGGCGAATCCCCCGGGTGGCGGCAACCGATTCGAACCGGGCGATGACCCGCCGCACCAGCGCCTGGAGATCGAGCTCGCTCACATGCTCGAGAGGCAGCGCGGCATCCGAGCGGGCCAGCACCAGGAGATCGCTAGCCAGGCGGGAGAGCCGCTCCACTTCCTCCCGACAGCGAAGCAGGGTCTCGCGGTACTCCGCCGCGGTGCGCTCCCGTTTCAGGGTGACGTCGATGTCACCCTTGAGGACGGTGAGCGGGGCCCGCAATTCATGACTCGCATCGGCAGTGAACTGGCGCTGCACCTGAAGGGCGCGATCGATCCGTTCGAGCATCTGATTGAGCACCATCACCAGCCGCTTGAACTCGTCCACGTCGGCGTGCGCCGTGATCCGCTCCGCGAGCACTCCGCCGCCCGCCGAGATCGCCTCGGCCTGGCCCGTGATCTCGGCCGTCGGGCGAAGCGCCGCCGAGGCCATGCCCCGCCCCAGCACGTACGCGCCGAGAGTCCCCACCAGAATCACCAGCACCACGAGGCCTGCGAAGCGGGTTAGGGTCATCCGGACCGGCTCGGTCGGCGCCGCGACCTGCAGCAAATGAACCTGGTGCGCCGCGCCGACCAGCTCGAGCGGATACACCACGCTCCGGATCACCCGCCCGCGCCAGGTGTGCGTTACCCGCGCGACCCGCCCGGCCCCCGCCTCGGCCCGCGCCGCTTCGGGCAGCTCCAGATCGGAGCCCAGGTTGCGGGTCCGCACCAGGGGCTGGCCCTGCTGGGTCCAGAGCTGCGCGTAGCGGGTGAGCTCCCCGGAGGGAGCTTCCCGGGATGCCAGCAAGACGCCTTCGTGGAACTCGAAATCCGGACCGCTCGCGGCCGCACCGGCCTGGGCCTCCACCTCGGCGAGGTGCAGCAGGGTTTCGTCGAGCTGGCGGTAGAGAATGCCTCGCAGGATCACGATGCTGGCTCCGCCGACCGCCACCAGCAACGCCAGCACCCCGAGCGCCATGCGAAGAGCCAGCGAGGTCCTGAAAGACTTCATCTCACCCGCCTTCCCCCTCTCCTCCGGTCCGCAGGGCATAACCCGCGCCCCGCACCGTCTGGACCAGCCGCGCCTCCCCCTGGCGCGCCAGCTTCTTCCGAAGGTTGGAGATGTGCGCATCCACCACGTTGGTCTCGGGATCGAACGACATGTCCCAGACCTTCTCGAGGAGCTGCACTCGGGTCACCACTTCGTCGGGGTGGAGCATGAAGTACTCCAGCAGCCGGAACTCCCGAGGTGAGAGATCGATCAGCCGGGCCCCGCGCCGCACCTGGCGCCGGAGCCGGTCCAGCTCGAGGTCGGCAAACCGGAGGGTCCCGCTCGCGACGCCGGTGCGCCGCCGGGTTAGGGCGTTCACTCGGGCCATCAGCTCGTCGAAGTCGAATGGCTTGGTCAGATAATCGTCGGCGCCCGCGTTCAAGCCCCGCACGATGTCCTGGGTCGCGTCCCGGGCGGTCAGCATCAGGATCGGCACCTCGATGCCTTCCCGCCGGAGCTCCGCCGAGAGCTGGAGCCCGTTCCGCTTGGGAAGCTGGATGTCGAGCAGGATCAGATCGTACGGGTTCAGGTGGCCCAGGTACGACCCTTCCTCGCCGTCGGCCGCGAGATCGACGGCATGACCCTCTTCCTCAAGTCCCTGCTTGAGGAAGCGGGCCGTCTTGGGATCGTCTTCGACCACGAGAATCCGCATCGGGTGGCCTCTGCGCTGTTCAAGAAACTTTAATGACGCGAGCGGTTCCGGGAAACGTCCCCTCCCGTTAGGGAGGGGAACGATGCGAACGCTCGGGGTGGTGAGTCTCGTCTTGTTGCACTTCACGGAGATCAGCTTCGCGCAGCAGCCTGGACACGGAGGGCATCCGCCACCGGCGCGCGACACCGTCCCGCGAATGCGGCCGGAGCATCGGCAACACCCGATGACCGCAATGCCCATGACCGGTCCGCTCGGGATCCCAATGTCACGCGAGGGCGGAGGCACGGCCTGGCAGCCGGATTCGAGCCCAATGTATGCCTTTCACCGCATGACGGGCAGGTGGCAGCTCATGCTACACGGCAACGTCTTCGGGCAATACATCCGCGAGGAGGGAGATCGCGGCGACGAACAGTTCGGCTCCGTCAACTGGCTCATGGGGATGGCCCGGCATCGTCTGGCCGGCGGAGACCTGACCTTCCGGACCATGCTGAGCGCGGAGCCTGCCACCGTCGGCGAGTGCGGCTACCCGGACCTCGTGGCAACGGGCGAGTCGTGCAATGGAGCCTTGCTGCACGACCGGCAGCACCCGCACGACCTGTTCATGGAGCTCACCGCGGGTTACGAGCGGGAGATCTCCGACCGACTCGCCTTCCAGATCTATGGCGGACCGGTCGGCGAGCCGGCCCTCGGGCCGGCCGGGTACCCGCACCGGCTGTCGGCCATGGCGAACCCGATCGCGCCGATCGGGCATCATTGGCTGGATGCGACCCACATCACCTTCGGTCTCGTGACCGCAGGACTCTACGGGCGGCGCTGGAAGCTCGAAGGCTCGCTCTTCAACGGGCGCGAGCCAGACGAAGACCGCTATGACGTCGATCTCGATGCCCTCGACTCGTATTCGGCGCGTCTCTGGATTCTGCCGGGCCCCCGTTGGGCGCTGCAGGGCTCGGTCGGCCGCCTCATCGAAGTTGAACCCGGGCGAGATGGCGAACCACCCGGTGACCAGACCCGGATCACCGCCTCCGCGACGTTCCATGCACCGGGGCCGAGGTCCCTGTGGGCTACCACGGCGATGTGGGGGCAGAATCGCGAGACCGACCATGTCACCAATGCTGTGTTGATCGAGTCGAGCTTCGAAGTCACCGAGCGGGACGGGGCATTTGCGCGCCTGGAATGGACCCAGAAGACCGGTGCGGACCTCGTACTCGAAGAGGCCGGACTCGCCGCGGAGATCTTCGAGGTGGCCCGCGCCGCGGGCGGATATGTGCGCCGGATGGCGCTCGGAGAGGTTTCGCTCGGAGTGGGCGGGCGAGTGGGAGTGAGTCTGGTACCGGAGTCCTTGCGCTCGTTCTACGGCTCGCGGACTCCAGTTGGATTCGCCGTGTTCGTGAACCTGCGTCCCCAGCGCATGGTGGCTCACCTGGGACGCGGAATGTAGAGCTGGCCGGCTCAAGAGACTTTAATCGAACGTTGAGCGGGCCATAACCTCCTCGTGGTTAGCGTGATGGGTCCACCCATCACCGAGGGGAGGGTCCGTTGCGTCACGACTACCACCGGGGCCGGCTGGCTCTCGCGATGGCCGCAGGCTTGATCGGGGTCCCGGCAGCAGCCCACGGTCAGATCGACTATCGCAACCTGGAAGACGATCGCCCCACGCTGATCGAGGATGCCTACCCGATCGAGCGGTATGCGTTCGAGTTCCTCGCGCCGTGGCGGTACGGGCGAGAGCGGAATGCGGGCAGCATTCACGCGTTCACGCCCGAGCTCGAGTACGGCATCTTTCGCAACGCCGGACTGGGGCTCAAGCTCCCGGTGGCGGTCGAGCACCTCGGAGACGGTCGCGAGTGGGGGATCGCCGGTCTCAAGCTTTTTGGGCTCTACAACTTCAACACCGAAGGTCCGATCCTGCCGGCGCTCGCGGTTCGGGCCGATGTCACCTTCCCGGTCGGTGAGCTCGCCGGCGAGGGCACCCGGGTTACGGTGAAGGGCATCGCCACCCGAAGCTGGGGCCGGAGCCGCTTTCAC
The DNA here is from genome assembly GCA_052389555.1 of Gemmatimonadales bacterium. GTDB lineage: Bacteria > Gemmatimonadota > Gemmatimonadetes > Gemmatimonadales > GWC2-71-9 > JABFSM01. The sequence goes on from JBQTHV010000039.1 coordinate 6,000, forward strand.
GTGAACGGTGCCTACACCTTCGGCGAAGATCGGCCACTCGGCGCCGCCGAGGCCGCTCACAAATGGTGGGCCGGCCTGGCAACCGACCGCACCTTGTTCCGGCAGAGCACCTTGCTCATCGTGGAGCTCTATGCGCTCAGGGAGTTCTCCGATTCGCCGACCCAGATCAATGCGTCGGCGGGAATACGGCGCCAGGTGGATCCCTATACCGTCGTGGACATCGGGGTTGGCCGACGCCTGCGCGCCGAGGTAGGTCCCGATTACGAAGTCACGATCGGTCTCTCCCGGGCCTTTGCGATTGCCAGCCTCATGGGACGCCGGCGTTGAGGAAGCTGACCATGTTTGCCATGCGACGTAGTGTCGTGCTCACCGCGATGCTGGGCATTCCGGCGGTCGCCCTGGCCCAGGACCGCCGGGACGAACAGTTCTATTACCCGGGCGGCTTCAACTGGCAATTCCTCAAGAACTATCCCGAGGCGGCCCGGCTCTTCAATGCGTTCGACTACGGGCACGCGGTGCTCTACGAGCGCCTGCTTTCCGAGGATTCTGCCGCAGCGGTGCCCGCGCTGGAAAAGGAGTTTCAGTTTCTCACCACCGACCTGCTGATCCGCCCGCCGCAGTTCGCCGTGGCAGAAGAGGTCATCGAGCCGGGGTACGCCAAGCTCGCCTGGCAGGCCAAGCAAATGTTCGATTGGGCCCACGTGCTCCACCGCCAGATCTATGACATCTACGCCGACGAGCGGCTCACCGAGGCCCGGAAGGACACGCTGATCGAGCGAGTGACCGATTACTACCTAACCCGGAGGCAATACGCATTCACAACCGCGCCCAAGTCCATGGCGCTGATGGACGAGCAGTACTTCAGCCGGACCTTCCGGCACCAGCACCCCAAGTTCAACGGTCTCATCTGGGCCTATCACTGGCTCCAGGTCGGCCTGTACGAGCCGCTGATCCTCGGCAAGACGCCCGCGGAGAAGAAGGCCGGCGTCAAGGCCACCCTGGCCCGGTTCTGGACCATGCTGGAAGACCCGCCCAGCCGGTTTCCCAGCGTGATGCCAATGACGGCCACCGTCGCGCCCAACTTCAGCGCGCGGCATCCCCGGGCCGCCGTTATCTTCGACAACCTCCACATGGTGCACGATATCATCTCGGACATCCTGGCGGCCAACACGGTAGCGAAGTCGAAGAAGCGCGAGGTGATTTACGCCCGGCTCACGGAGTTCCGTGACTCGACCCGGAACGTGATGACGCTGGCCGAGTGGCGCGAGATGGGGGAGATGATGGGCGGCATCGCGGCCATGGGCGGACCCGCGACCGGGCTGCTGCCCCCGCTCGCCCCTGGCACGCCGGGACAACCCAAGCATGCCCACCCACCTGACGCTGCCGACCCCAACCGGAGGAACGATGGCTGAACCCGGCCACCCCAAAGGCGCGCCGAAGGAGGGCGCGCTGCGGGAACGACTGGCCCTCGAGAAGCTGGAGTACGGAATCCCCCCGGTCGCCAACCGGCTGCCCTACATGCTGGGCGGGCTCACTTTCTTCGGCATCATCGTGCTGGTCGTGACCGGGATCCTGATGGATCAGTTCTACAATCCGTCTCCGGTCGGCGCGCACGACAGCATCGTCTATCTGATCACCCGGGTCCCGCTGGGGCAGTGGATTCGGGCGCTCCACTACTGGAGCGCCACGTTCGTTACGCTGAGCATTGTGGCCCATCTGGGCTATGTCTTCTGGCGGCGGAGCTACACCAGGCCTCGCGAGGCGACCTGGTGGGCGGGTGTGGCGCTGGCCATCGTGCTCTTCGGCCTGGTCTTCACGGGCAGCGTCCTCCGCGCCGATCAGGAAGGCAGCGAGGCGCTGGCTCACGCGGTCGCCGGAGCCCAGCTGGTCGGGTGGCTCGGAGCGATCCTGACCCCGGACTTTACCCGCAGCGTGCCGCTCCTTGCGCGGATGCACAACTTGCACGTGAGCGTGCTGCCGGTGGTGCTGTTCACGCTGATCGGGCTGCACTTCTGGCTGATCCGCCACCTGGGCATCCACGATCCGGCGCCGAAGACCGTCCCGTTCTCCCAGCACCTGCGGCGGCTCTCGGGATTCGGCTTGCTGCTCTTCGGATTGTTCGGCCTGGTGGCCGCCCTCGCACCCCCCGGGTTAGGGTTTCCCGGTATCGAGGGGACCGAGGTCACCAAACCCTTCTGGCCGTTCCTGTGGATTTACACCGTCGAGAACGCCGCCGGGTTATGGGGAATGCTGATTGCGCCGCTGGTGCTGTTCGGCTTCCTGGCGGTGGTACCCTTCCTGGACCGGGTCCATGACGCCCGGCGTCCCCGGTGGCTCGTCGCCCTGGCGCTGGTTATGCTTGTCTTTTGGCTGGGCGGGATCATCTACGGGTACTTTGCCCCGCAACAGCAGCACATCATGTGAGGGAAACCACCATGTTCGTCCGATCCGGAATCCTGGTCTTCGCCCTCGGGCTCGTGACCGCACCGGCGGTGGCCCACGAGAAAGGCGCCATCCGACTCGATAAGAAGGAAGTCGCCACCGGCAGCAACCTGGGGATTCGGGGAGACCGCATGCCCAAGAACGCCACGGTCACCCTCCAGTTGCGCGGCACGCTCGAAACCTTCGCCCTCGGCGAGGCGAAGGCCGATTCGGGCGGACGCTTCTCCATCAACATCGGCTTGCCCCCGGAAGCCAGGACCGGCTCCTACATGGTGACCGTGGTAGCAGGCGATGGTGACAAGATCGCCGAAGCCCCGCTGGTCATCGTTGCCGCGGCCGTGGCCCCGGGGCACGACATGGCAGCACATGGTGCGCCGAACGTCGCCGACAGTGCGACCGAGAGTGCTCATGCCACAGCCCAGCTGATGCCGCTCGAGACTTCGACCAGTGGTGCCCAGTGGGCCGTCATCGGAGCCTTGATCGGTGCCAGCCTGGTCGGCGGAGCGCTGCTCCTCCGAAAACGCGGATGAGCGCGCGTTTCCATCGAACGACCGTCTCTGAGCAGGAGTCAGGAGTCAGGAATCATGAAGCCATCTGAACCTCTCGTGAGGTCCCGATCGCTCGGCCTGGCGATCGCTGCCCTGGTTGTACTCCCCGCGGCAGCGCTGCTAGCGCACGATTTCTGGATCGTTCCCGTCGTCTTCGAAGGGGCCCCAGGCAGTACTGCTGAGATTCTCGGCCAGACCGGGGTTCGCTTCCCGGTGAGCACCAGCGCCGTCGCTCCCGAGCGGGTGGCCGAGGCCCGGCTCATCAGCAAGGACCAGGACGAGAAGGTGACCGATCTCTCGGTGCGGGAACAATCGCTCCTGCTGCGCCACCGCCTTCCAAGGCGGGACAGACGGTTGTTGCAGTCACCCTGGTCCCGGCATCCCGGCGGGTTACGGTCACCAATCTCAAGCGATACGTGGGACTGGAAGGCGCCCCGAGCTGGCGCAGCGCTACCAGCAGGAGGGGAAGTTCCCCCAGGGAGACAGCGTGACGCAGCGGTCGCAGAAGTTCGCCAAGGCCGTCATGGAAATCGGTCACCATGGGCCCCGCGCGTTTGATCGAGTCGCCGGTCACCTGCTCGAGGTGGTCCCGGTGACCGATCCGTTCTCGGTGCGCCGGGACAGCCGTTCGCGGTGAAGGTGCTCTATCGGGGCAACCCGCTCGCGAACTCGCATCTGCGCGCCGGAATGGCAGCCGATTCCGCGGCTGCCTCGAACGGCGCCGCCGGCGTGGCTCGCTTTCCGGTGAAAGCCGGCCTCTGGAACGTGAGGCTGCTGCACGCGGCTCCAGCGCCCGATACTTCTGGGGAGTGGGAAGTGTTCTTCGCGACGCTGGTGTTCAACATCGCCACCAGCCACTAGCACGGGAGGGACCGCATGCGCATCCGACTTCGCCGCCGCACGCGCCTCGCGCTGCTGGTCGCCGCCTTCGCGCTTCTCGCGGGGCCGCTCGGCGCGCACGATCTCTTCCTGAAGCTCAGCACCTATTTCCTGCCGCCTAACACGGCGGTGAACGCCCTGCTCCTCAATGGGACTTTCACGGTGAGCGAGAACTCGGTTTCCCGCGATCGGATCGCCGACGTCTCGCTGGTGGGGCCAGGCGGCCGGACCGCGCTCGATACGACCGCCCTTTCGCCGATCCGCGACTCCACCCACGTCCGGTTCCGCACCGGGGAGTCCGGCACCTACGTGGCGGGTCTCTCGGTGCGACCGCGGGAGATCTCCCTGAGCGGCCCGGAGTTCAACGGCTATCTCAAGGAAGAAGGGCTCGAGGACGTGGTAGCGGAACGGACCCGCACGGCCACGCTGGGCGACAGCGCAACCGAGCGGTATGCCAAGCACGTCAAGGCCGTCTTCCAGGTAGGAGACCGGCGCTCGGAGGAATTCAGTGCCGTGTTAGGGTACCCGGCGGAGATCGTCCCAGTCGAGAACCCGTACACGCTCACGCGCGGGGAGGTCCTTCAGGTGCGCTGTTTGGTGAACGGCCAGCCCGCCGGCGGCCTGACCGTGCTGGCCGGAGGACGAACCCGGATGGGCGCCCGAATCCAGCAGGCCCGCGCTACCACGGACGCTAACGGCGTGGCGAGCGTGCGGCTCACGGCCAGCGGCCGGTGGTACGTGAAGTTCATCAGCATGCGCCGCTCGAGCGAGCCGGGGCTCACCCACGAGTCCCAGTGGGCGACCCTGACCTTCGAGGCACGGTAAGGGGGTCAGGATCGGGTCAATACGTCGGCAACGGTGAGATCGGCGAAGAAGCTCTTCGCTGTGTCCTGCACCTCGCGCCACCGCCGGTGAGCTCCGCAGGGCGCGTCGCTCCGGCAGCGCGGCCGCCCCATGATGCACCGTTCCTTGGTCTCGACCACAAACGGCGCCACGATCTCGGCGAGGCGGATCCGACGAGCGGGCGCCCCGAGGCGGTATCCGCCCTGCGCACCCCTCGCGGGACACAGGACCCCTAACCCGCCCAGCCGATACAGCGTCTTGGAGAGATAGTTGGCGGGTGCCCCCAGCGCCCGCGCCACCGTGGACACCGGCACCGGCCCGCGCTCTCGTGCTCGGCGATGTAGAGCACGGCGCGCAGCGCGTAGTCGGCAGTTTGGGGCAGCGAGAGCACTTCAGTGACCGGCCGCGATCGCTGCCGGCTGGCCGACCTGGATCAGGCCCACCGCACCCAGGCTGGCATCGGCGAAGGCATGAGTGACGCAGGCGTACCGACCTTCCCCGCTCAAGCCCTTCTCGAACGTGGTCTCGAACACCGCTCCGCCGCCGGCCGGGATGAGCTGGGTCTGGACGCCACGCAGCGCGTTCGCTGGATCGCCGTCCGGGTAGACCGCATCGAAGATCGCGCCCACGATGTGGAACGCGCTGCTCCGGTTCGGTCCCGCATTCACCACGAAGAAGCGCACCCGGGCGCCCTCGTCCACCCGCAGTGGCGCGGCCTGGTACTGCCCAGCTCGCCCGTTGAAGACGACATAACCCGCGCGGTTCTCCAGCATGGCCTGCCAGTCCCCTTCTTTCACCGTTGAATCACTGGCCGAGGGCTTCGGATAGAACTCGCTCTGGACGATCACGAATTCCTGGTCCGCGCGGCCTGGCCAACCGCCCCGGGGATCCGGAATTCCTTGATCGGGGCGCTCGAGACCGCCGCGAGCCGCGCGTCCCACGCTGGAGTTGTCGCGGTCCTGACCATGCCGAAATCGGTCCGGTCGACGGGCTTCTCCCAGCGCGACGCCGTGGTCACCAGCACTCCGCCGGCCAGGCCAATTCCTGCCAGGCCGACCAGAAGCTTCTTCGTTCCACTCGTCATTGTCCTTCTCCTCTGTCCGATCGATGGATGGACATCCACCCCAGTCGTACGGGAGAAGGATAGGGATTGCCCGGCTAAGAAATCGGGAAGGAGCTATGAAGCAATCTTCATATGGAAGTGAGGATTGAGAAAAACGAAGGGGCCCTCGGTCGGGCCCCTCCGGGTTACCTCAACCGCAGCACGGGCAGCAGGGAGCTTCCCCGCTGCCGACCGGTGACCCGGTCACCAGCACCACCAACGGCACTCGCATAACAACCTCCCGAGTTGATCTCCTCCGGCGCACCGTGCGCCGGCCTCTCCCATCGTAGAGCCTAGAGTTCACTCTATGTCAAGGCCTGGGCGCCCTGACCCGGACGACCGTGACGGTGGTCGGTCCCTTCGCCGGAACGGCCTCGGCCACCGTGCCCTCGATCACGATGCTCTGCCCGGCCGGAATCTCGGCGAGGCGCGCGACCAGGGCCGGAGCGTCGGCCGGTAACACCAGTCGGTACGGGACGCTCTCGCCGGGAACGGCCAGACCAACTCCGCCATCGGTCAGGGTCCCTCGAACCTGGACCTCGGCGGCCTTCGGGGTAAAGCCATTGTGCCGTATCGCGTCCTGGACCTGCCGCAGGGTAGCGCCACGCTCGGCACGAAACCGGATCTCGGCGAGGCCCTTTTCGAGGCTCACCGTTACGCCCTCCACCCCATCGATCTTCTGCACGGCCACGCGCACGGCGTGGGCGCAGACTGCTCAATCCATGCCGAAGATCGTCTGTTTCACTTCCTGCAATTGCGCTCGGGCCGTTCCGCCCATCAGCACCGTGAGCATGGCGCCCACCCAAACACCGCGCCGCATTGATCCCTCCTGACTGTAGACTGACGATTGAAGACTGAAGACTCACAATTCAGAACCAGAACGTGGTGTTCACGATCACCCGAGCGTTCTCTTTCGGCTGGATGCCGTTGAGCCGGCGATAGACCGGGAAGACCGGCCCTCCGGAAATCCCCCAGGAGCCGAAGAGACCGAGCAGGGTCGGGCCCACGAAGATCTGGTGGCCTCCCGTGTTAGGCTGCTCGACGCCGGCGATCACATCGGTGCCGATCCGCTCGCCGAATGCTTCCACGAACACGCGCCAGTCGGGATGGGGCAACTCCTTCCGGAACAGAGCCGGCCGATACCCGATCACCGCACTGTACATCACCACATCTCCGGGATGATCGGCAGTCGTCCCGCTCGGCGTCATGTAGCGGCGGTAGAGCCCGCCGGCCCAGAGATACACGCTGCGGGACGCGTAGCCGGTAACCGCTGCGCCATAGAGGCCCGGCGCGGTCCGGACGCCGGCGCGCACCGCGTCCGTGGGATAATCGAAGCCCGCGTAGACCGTAGTCTCGAACCGGCTCCCTACCCCGACCCCATCACGATGGAACCGCCATCCCAGCAGGAACTCGATGTCGGGACTGGTCGGCATACGCGACGCCCCGTGGGCTGGTCGAGCGCCGAGCGGCGTGTACAACGGCATGGGGAAGGAGCCCGAGATCTGGAGGTCCTCGGTGATCCCGTAGCTCAGCATCGGGCGGAGCATCACCGTTTGGGTCTCACCCACGAATCGGCTCATCGCGGCGACGTCGAGACTCCACCCGCCCTTCCCGAGGGTGGGAGTAGAGAGACCGTAGGCAGGGCCATGTCCCTGAGAGATGGCGAGTGGCGGCATCACCAATCCGAGCCCGAGCCCCAGGACCGCTCCAAGCAGCCGCATTATCCGTCGAGCCAGGTGAGAATCGGGCCCAGTGCGTACGCCACCAGGAACCCGGAGGCATACAGTCCGGCAGAAATCCATAGCACCAGCCGGGTGCGCCGATGCGCCGCCATGCACGCGTCCGCCTCTCCTGGGGCGCACCCCATCGTCCTGGCGGAGCGATGGCCTAGGTAGGCATTCGCCGCAATCATCGCACCCGCAACCGCAAAGACCAACCCCTTGTGGCGCGACAACGTGACCAGCCACGGTACTCCTGAGAGGACGGCCGCCACGGTCGCCCCGAAGCCAAGCAGGACCAGCAACGAAGGCAGCGCACAGCACACGAGAGTCCCAACCGACCCGAATAAGGACAGGTAACCCGAAAGCGAACGGGATCGGGATCTCCGGATGTCTGCTTCCGTCACTGAGTCGATCCCTCCAGCGATTCAAGAATCGGACAGCTCAGCTCCGCGCCTCGGCACTGGCATGCCTCAACGAGCTCCCCCAAGGCGAGGCGTAGCGACTTGAGGTGGGCCAGCTTCTGCTCCACTTCACGGAGCTTCCGCTCTGCGATCGGGCGTACCGTGGTACGTCCGGCGCGAGGAGCTCGAAGCCGGAGCAGCTCTCGGATTTCCGGGAGCGAAAAACCCAGCTCCTGGGCCCGCTTGATGAACCGAACGACGCGGATCGCTTCCTCGTCGTAGCGGCGATACCCCGAACGGTCGCGCTCGGGACGGGTCAACATCCGTTCGCGCTCATAGAACCGCAGGGTATGGACGCTGACGCCGGTTTGGGCCGCCACGTCCCCAATCAGGAGAGGTTTCGCAGTCATGAGAGAGCCCTGAAGAACAATCTGAACCCTGAACCTAGGTCTAGAGTCAAGGGGCGGCCAGGGCTGGTTCATTCGCCCGGTCGAGGCGATGTTTATCCTCCCGCTTTCGGAGCCTGGCGCTATGAAGCCCTTCGGGTTGTCCCTCATCGGCCTGGTGGTAGGAGCGATCCCCGCGGCTACCCAACCGGCCAGCACCGATTCAGCCAAGATCGCCGAGACGGTCCAGACCTTTCACCGCGCGCTCGCGCAAGGAGATTCCGCCGCGGCGCTCCGGCTCCTGGCCAATGACGTGGTGATTCTGGAATCGGGCGGAATCGAGACGCTGGCTGAATATCACGCGCACCATCTCGCAGCTGACATCGGTTTTGCGCAGGCAACGCGGCGCGAACCGGTGAATCTGAACGTCGTGGTGGCCGGTGATGTCGCCTGGGTCACCTCGGCCTCGCGGACGACCGGCACGTTTCGCGACCGGCCGGTGAACAGCGTGGGGGCGGAGCTCATGGTGCTGTCGCGCACCCCGACTGGCTGGACGATTCGGGCGATTCACTGGTCATCGCGGGCGCGGCGCCCGTCCTAACCCGGCTCCTTCTCAAAGAGCATCCACAGATTACGCGGATTACACGGCTTATGAACGCGCCATGCCGAAAAATGCGAGCCGCCGGGGCGTCCTGGAGGTTCTATACGTTGACAATAGCTCTGATCCTTGGGCTCGGCACAGCGGCCTCGGCCCAATCCCCCGAAGCGGAAGTGCGCGCCGCCGTCGATCGCTACAACGCGGCGTTCCTCGGCAAGGACCTCCCCGCACTCCGAGAGCTCCTGGCCGCCGACATCATCCTCTACGAGCACAGCGTCCGCAACATCGGGGTGGAGGATGTCTGGAACAATCACCTCCGGCCCGAGGTCGAGGCCTTCCAGGATATGAAGGGTGAGTTCGCCGACGTCCACGTATGGGTCTCGGGCGATGTTGCCTTGGTCACCCGGCAGTACTCGATCCAGGCGACCATGCGGGGCCGGGCGATCGACGCCCGCGGCAACGAGACGATGGGCTAGGCGGCGCAGCAGGACAGCTTCTTCACATCTTTCTCGAAGGCCTGGGCGGCGAGCTTAATCCCCTCGCTCAGTGTCAGATAGGGGTGAAAGCTCGCGATCAGATCATCGATCGTGAGCCCGAACCGGATCGCCAGCGCGGGCTCGGTGATCATCTCCCCCGCCTCGGCGGCGACAATCTGCGCGCCGACGAGCTTCCGCGTCTCCCGATCCGCAACGAGCCGAATGAACCCACGGGTATCCCTGGCCGCGAGGGCCCGCGGCACCTGGTCGAGCGGCAGCTCTGAGACCCACGGCTCGATGCCGGCCCGTTGCGCCTCGGCCTCGCTAAGCCCGACCGACGCGACGGCCGGATCGGTGAACGTAACCCGCGGGACTGCGGTCAGATCGTAGCGGTGCCGCTTCACTCCCAGCGCGTTCGCGGCGGCCAGACCGCCAGCGTATGCGGCGACGTACACGAACATCGGATCGCCGATCCCGTCACCGGCGGCATAGACGTCCGGGTTTCCGGTTTGCAGGAACTCGTTGACGAGGACTTCACCCTTCTTGCCAACCGCCACGCCGACCGACTCCAGTCCCAGACCCCCGGTGTTGGCTCGCCGGCTAGTCGCCACCAGCAACTGTTCCGTCTTGGCCTCGTGGGTCCGGTCGCCATCCTGGTAGGCGACCGCGAACCCGCTGGACGAGCGACTCACCCGCTCCACCGAAACGCCGGGGTAAATCTCGATCCCCTCGGTGCGGAGCGCAGCGGCGAGGCCTTCACCGACCGCGGCGTCTTCCCCCGGAAGAATCCGGGGAAGGGCCTCCAGGACCATAACCCGCACCCCTAACCGGGCAAACATCTGGCCCAGCTCGAGCCCGACCGCGCTCCCGCCAATCACGATCAGCGATTCCGGCAGCCGGTCCAGCGCCATCGCGCTCGCGTTGTCCAGGTATCCCGAACCTGCGAGGCCGGGAATCGGAGGAGCCCAGGGTGAGGATCCAGTCGCGATGACGATCTTGCCGGCCCGGAATTGCCGGCCATCGTCGAGGACGAGTTCTCCCCCCGGCGCCGGGGTCGCCCGCTGCTTGATGAGGGTGACCTGGGGGTACTCGCGCAGGACGTCGGCGTACTTGGCCTGCCGGAGCGAGGCGACCAGTTGGTCCTTCTGCGAGCGGATCGCATCCCAGTTCGGTCGCCCGTCGCTAACGGGAATTCCGGCGAACCCGTGATACGCTCGCCGATGCCGGGCCTCGGCGGCTCGCAGCAAAGTCTTCGACGGAATGCAACCCACGTTGACGCAGGTGCCGCCGAGGGTGCCGGCCTCCAGTAAGGCCACTCGCGCCCCGAGCTCCGCCCCTCGAGTGGCGGCGGCAAAGCCGGCCGAGCCGCCGCCGATGACGGCCAGGTCGAAGCTGGTGCGGGAGGGGGAGACGGCCATGGGTGGCTAGGGCTTTCGCACGGCGTTCACCGAGTCGGGCAGGATGCGAGCCTGGTATCCGGTGAGCCGGGTTAGGTGCTGGGCGATCTGGCTCGGGCCGGTACGCTGGGGGTCGTAGCGGACCACGCCCAGGCTGTCCGCGATGGTCACCTTGGCATCCAACACGCCATCCAACTTTCTGAGGGCAAGGCGCGCGGTAGTAGCACACCCGCCGCAGGTCATGCCGGAGATATGCAGCCTGACCGTTGCAGTATCCACCGGCTGGGTCAAGATTGCCGGGTTAGGGATAATTTGAGCAGTGCCGGGGTTCCCGTCTCCCTCGCACAGGGGACACAGGAACGCCCCCCCGGCGATCCCAGCAAGGATCACGAGTCCCGCTTTCGCTGACAGAATCATTGTCGCACCAACCTCCTATCCAAGAACGAACTTCGACCACCAGGGAAAGGTAAGCAGCGGGATGGCGACGATGGTAGCCACCCACAGCGCTCGTTTCATGCGCCGGCGTACTACCGGCGATGCACAGGGCCTCCCCGGCTCGCAGGCCTTGTGCTCTTCCCGCCGCACCACCACGAAGCCGAAGCCGAGCGATCCCACCGTCCCTGCTACAAAGAACGGACGAAGCGGCTCGAACGTCGCCGCCAATCCGGCCCCGCTCACGCCAAGGGCTATCGCAATCAGCGGTCCCACACAACAAAGGGCAGAGGCCAGCGCGGCGAGAATTCCTCCGCCGGCCGCCAGCAACGTCTTATTGTTCGGACTTGCCATGCTCTTCCATTGCCTCCAGAATCGGACATTCGTCGGTTGATCGCCGCGCGGCGCAGGCCGCGGCCAGCCGCTCCAGGGTGCGCTTGAGGCGCTGGAGATCGGCAATGCGCTGCTCGACGACCGCGATCTTTTGCCGGGTCTTTCGGGCAACGGCGTTGCATGCGGCGCGGTTCCTCACCCGGAGGCCCAAGAGCTCCTGGATCTCTCGGAGCGAGAAGCCCAGCTCCTGGGCGTGCTTGATGAAGCGCAGGCGGCTGACCGCATCCTCCGAGTACTGACGATAGCCGGAGGCGGTGCGTTGGGGTGGAATGAACAGGCCCCGGCGCTCATAGTAACGGATCGTTTCGACGTTTACCGCGGCCGCGGCGGCGACTTTCCCAATGGTCAACGGCATCTTCGGGTCCCCTTCCCGGCCCAGTATAAACCCCGTACCCAGGTACAGAGTCAAGGGGTCGCCCTGAGATCATTGGGGAGAAGGACCGGAACGTTACACCCTAAGCCGGAGACTCCCCATGATCGACCTGCCTTGGCTCACCGCCGACGAAATGGTCGAGGTGGACCGGGCGATGATCGAGGACTACCGGATCCGAGATCGCGCAACGGCATGCCGGTGAGGACCTGGCCAACGGCCGGGGCATTCACGGGTTTAGGCCCCATGCGGCATCACCTTTGCGTTTCGGCCTACTCCCTCATCTGTTCGATGGGCAGGTCAGGCTGCCTCGGATCAGTGGCCGTGGCTCCAGAACAGCCGGTGAAACCACGGCACCGCACTCGGCTCGATCGTCGAGCCGAGCAGACCCTCGATCGGAACACCGAGGCCCACCGCATGCAGTCCCGCATCGAGGGCATACCACAGCGCCGTCACGACAAGCACTGCTCCGAGAATGGCCAGCACCAGCCTGGGCAGGACCTGCCTCGCCAAACGGGGACCGAACAGGTTCGTGTAGCGGGGAAGCGCGAAGGGAGTCACCAGGGCA
>JBQTHV010000040.1:0-11407 GCA_052389555.1 Gemmatimonadales bacterium
TGCTGAAGAGGGAGCCTCAGCCCTAACCCGCGGTCCCGACCTGCCGGCCTTCAGGTTCGGGTGAGGCGATACACGACGATGCGCTCGACGCCGTTGGCGTCGGTCTCCACCCCAAGGACGTAGTCGGACCCGATCTCGGTCGCGCGGAAGCCGGGCGGGACGGTGATGGTCGCGACGAGGCGAGCATCGAGCGACAGGATGAAATACCGGCCCGGCTTCTCCTCGAGCCGATACTCCTCCAGCCAGACCAGATTGTCCGAGTCGACCAGGAAACCGCGGAACGGCAGCCGGTCCGGAAGCACCGCTGGATCGTATCTGGTGTCGATCCATCGGGAAGGGACATCGGGATCGGCGTCCCGGCGCTTGACCTGCTCGATGAGCTCACGAGTGAGCGGCTGGCCCCGCACCGGAATCGCGCCTCCGGGGAGCTCCGTGCCGTCCAGAGCAAACCTGCGAAGCCGCTCCTGGTCGCTGTCGAGCACCAGGATTTCCTTTGCTACGGGCCGGGCGGTGACCCAGGCGAAGAACGCAGCCATTCCCGTGATCTGACCCTCGATGGAGACGATCCAGGGACCTGGGAACCATCCCAGTCGTTGAACGTCGCCTTCCCCAACGGCGGGGAAGATCCCCACGGCAATACTGTCGCGATAGGGACGCGAGGAGAATCGGGGCGACACCCCGGTCGTCGCCAGCCACCGGCCATCGGCAAGCCGATCGTGAAGGTAGAAGCGCTCGGTAGCATTCGACGCCCGCACCGGCCGGGTTAGGAGCAACGTGTCGCTCCGGAACAGGGTCAGCCGGTCGTTCCGTCCGTCATGAACGGCGAGCGTGTCGCCGAATCGGATCGGGCGGCCCATGCTCTGGAACTCTCCCGGCCCGGCGCCCTGCCGCCCGAACGCCCGGCGGAACGTCCCGTCCGGGCCGAAATACCGCACCTGGTTCGAGCCACCGTCTGCTACGGCGATCTCCCCATTCGGCAGCCGAACCGCTCCGGCCACGCGATGGAATTCCGCTTCTGGCACCCCTTCGGTCCCAATCCGTACGAGACTCTCGGAAAGCCGCCACTCCGGGGTTGCCGGCGCCGCCGCCTCCTGGCACGACCCGCCGGCCAGCACCATCAGCACGATCCGGAGTGTCCTCATCGTTCTCCGATCAGCTTTCCGGGTGCGATCGGCCGCGGGTGGTGAACGTGTATACCAGCGCGGTTAACCCGCCAGCGGCCAACAGGATCACCGGCACCCGGTAGGCGGCGACTACGTCATAGCGGAACACGGCGCCTAGCGCTCCCACGCTGACGACGGCAAACGCGATCCATACGAACCGTTTCGCGAGACGTTGCGATACAAAGATGGAGGCGATGATCAGAGCCAGGGCAGCATGGAAGAGGAGGAACCCGGCGTATCCGTTACGGGTCGCCTGGCCGAAGTCCCACTCGTAGCGACCGCTCCACACGAGTGCGACGTGCGCCACGATGACCAGCACCGCGACCGGCAAGAGGCGGCGGGGGAATCGACCAAATGCGCCGAGGGCGGCGGTAAGGGTAAGGCCGGCATAACCCGCGACGGCCAGCAAGAAGGTGACGCGCTCCAGCAAGGGTCTCGGGTCCTTGGCCAGCGGCCTAGCGAGCCGGGACGAGGTATCGCTCGAGAAAGAACTTCTCGCGCCGATATCGGTTCTTCCAGTCCGGTACATCCTGGTCGAGCAGCAACGCGAGCCCGGCCCCGAACGCATAGAAGCTCACCCGCCGCCGCGCGGCCAGGTTCGGATTCGCGAGTTCATCCAGGATCGCCGCCCGCAAGCCGGCCGCTACGTCGGCCAACGACTGAAAGTCGGGGAGCGCCCTGAACTCTGCGGATGGCTCGTACCGTCGGGCAGCGGCCTCCGTCGCCCGAAGCTCGACGTAGCGGGCCACCCCCTCTTGCCAGAGCTGGAAGCTCAGGTACCGCCGGTCCGCCTCCGAGAGATCACCGAGGAACGCCGCATAGCGGTCCCAGAATGCTCGGCGCTCGGAGGCAGAGGAGTGCTCCACCAGCCGACCCAGTTCGTGAGAGAGTGCCGCGAACCGCTCCCCCACGGGGGCCGACTGGTAGGGGAACGGGTAGTTCAGCATCCACATGCCGGTCTGGTCACCTCCCGAGAGGCCGAGTCGTTCCACCGCCGAGAAGTACTCCGGGTCGTCGTACTGGTATTGATGGAAATGCTCGTGCACGACGGTGAGGATCCAGGTGGTGGAGGTCTTTCCGGTTGACTCCGGTCGTCCGATGACAATGACGGACGGTGGCCCGAATGCCGGGAACGTCGCCAGCAGATCGGGCTGGAATTGCCGGGGCCGCTCCAGGATCGGCGGCTCCCGGGCGATCGAGTCGCCTGCTTGGGTGAATCCGGGCGGTGTTCGCCGATCGGCGATGAGGAACTCCCGCTCCGGGGTAACCAGAAGCAGAGGGAAGGGAACCGGACCCCAACCGCCTGGCCACACTGAGTTCTGCACGGCCGCGGTCAGCCGGAACGCTTCCTTGATTCGCAGGAGATCCACGGAATCGGGCACGGTCGGCTGGCCGAGTGTTACGGCCAGCATGGCGGCGAAGGTCAGAGCATCGGCCATGTCATTGCCTCCGCGCGATGCCGCGAATCGTAGGGCGAACCAGCGCCCACGCTTTCCGCATGCTCTCGCGCCTCATGCCGCTGATACTGAAGCCGGCCCCCTCGATGGCCGGGGCGGTCCGCCGCGCCAGATGACAGTTACCGGCGACCCGCTTCCAGATGGGCTGGAGCCGCCGCTGCCACTTGAGCCGCTTAGGACGGTCCTCGGCCGCCACGTGCTCGAGAAAAATGTATCGCCCGCCCGGACGCAGGACGCGGCGGATCTCCGCGAGAGCGCGGTCAAGGTCCGGGACGGAGCAGAGCACCAGCGTGGCGACCACCGTGTCAAAGCTCGCGGAGGGAAAGGGCAGGGCATCCAGCGACGCGTCCGCCACCTCGGCGCGATCCCAGCTCAAGGCTCGCACCTTGGCCGCCAGGCGCCGCCGCATATGAGGATCGGGCTCCGACAGAATCAAGCGGGTTAGGCCACGGGGATAGTGCGGCAGGTTCAGGCCGGTGCCGGCCCCAACCTCGAGCACCTCGCCGGCGGCTTCCCGGAGGAGCGCGGCACGCCAGTCCTGGAGGCAGGCCGCCTCGGTGCGTGCCAGCATCCGGTCATAGAACAGTGCGATGAGTCGGCCCATCCGTCAGGACGATCGCAAAGGTATCGCTCCGTGCGCCGAAGGTCAGAGTTCTCTCAAAGCGGAACGACGGCTCGCGGTGCTCGATGGTGAAAACGACCGAATCCGGCATGCCGATCTGCAGGGTGCTGGCGCGGGGTGAGAATTGCCACCGACCCGAGTAGTCAATCTTCGACATTGGTGCTCCCGTTCTACCTCAACCCGGTCAGCCAGTGCATCAGGTTGAGCAGAAACTGGAAGTTCTGCTTGGCAATCGGTGCATTCATTCCCATCGGGCTCCGATTCGGGCCGGTGACTTGAGCCGAGAACATCGCCGCCTCGGCGAATACTGCGACTCGGCCGGCACCGAACCGCATCACTGCTCCCTGCAAGTGACCCTCGAGGGGGACCGGATTGGGGGTCTCGATTTGAAAGGATGACCCGGTGAAGGTCACGACCTGGTCGATTCCCTGGGTGATCGGGTGGTCTTTCAGGATTCCATCCGATCGGCGAAACGTCAATCGGCCAGCAGCGGCGAAATCCCCCGTAGCAGCAGCATTGCGAAGCCGGATGCCAAAGGCCTTCCCCAATTCCATCGCAGGTTCCACGAAGGGTGGGTGATCGGTGATCAGGAGGAGAGATCCCCCATTGGCCACCCAGTCGCGCACCGCAGTCACTTCGTTCGGCCCTATCGGTTGTCGGGCGTTGGCAACGACCAGCACTCTGGCAGACCGCAGGACTTCCGGTGCAAACGCATCCGCAGAGCCCTCCACGAGGTAACCGTCTCGGCGGAGCGTCTCGGCGAAGGGCAGGTATCGGCCGGTCGCGGTATGAAAGTTTGTGTGTGCCTGGTCGACGAGCATCGCCGGTCCGGTTCCCGCGGCGTACGCTGGTTGGGCGATCGCGGGGTGGAAGCCGGTATCCGCGACTTGACCAGCGGGGAGGCTGGCGCGCCGCGGGCGCCATCGTGTCAGCCAGGCGGCGATAGGAAAGGAATTGTCGGGCCGTCTGAGTGAGGGCTGGGTGGTTGATGGTCTGCTCGATTCGGAGCACGGCCTGGTCGCGGATGTGGCGCTCGACGATGGTTCCGCCGAATTGCCGCCACTCGATGTTCAACGCACCATCCGGCTCCCATTGCGCGCGGTACACGGCCTCGGTGGGTCCGAGTGGGCGCCGCTCCTCGCGTCCATCCGAGTAGTACGTCAACGACGAGCCGCCTTCACCGGTCACTACGACAGTCGCCTCGCTCTGCCTGATGGTGAACCGCTGGGCCGGCGCTGCATAGAGGCGCAATAGCCCGAGCTGCGCCTCTTCCAGATCGCATGCCTTGGGCGCGCCCGAGCGAGCACTGCGGAAGGTGGGCGGGTTAGGAGATTGCGCCAGCTCCCAGGTTCCCGACAGATCCGGCCGTTGCGCCGCGGCCGGGTGCGCCAGTACCAGCGCACAAATCACCGCCCCGATGTTCTGCGAGACTCGGGTCGCAAGGCAATCGCGTCTGGGAGGTCGGACCGGCATGCCAGAATATACCGCGCGGCTTTCGCCGCGCTCCCTGATAGCCTCGGCAAGGGCGCCCGCGAGAAGCCCAAGCCAAAGGCGTCCAGCCGACCCGGGAGTTTCGCGTCGGGAGCCATAAGCACGGGGTTCAGGCTCACCGCCAGAGACAGCACCATGTCCCCGGTCTGGCTCTGTCCCATCAGGTCGACCGACTGGGCGTTCAAAATGCGACGGCCCTCGAGCTCGCCGCCGGCAAGGAGTAGGTGTCCACCATGCCCAGCGGCGCCAAGATCTTCGAGCGAAAGTACCCGTCGAGCGATTCGCCGGACACCGCTTCAACCAGCCTCCCCAGCCAGTCGGTGCTGATGCCGTACTCCCAGCGCACGCCGGGATCGGTGACGAGGGGCGCTCGCAGAAACTCGTCGGTACCGGTGAAGGCGCTCACCACTTTGCCCGCTTGGACGTAGTCGGCGATTGCCGGATTCAGAAATTCGTAGGCGAAACCCGACGTGCCGGCACTCCGATGGCCCCCTGGTAAAGGACCGTGTCCCCGGTCGCCACCATGGCCACCACCATGGGCACCTGGCGACTCTCCACCGCGGCGCCAAGGAGCGAGTCCAGCTCGGGGGCGGGCGTGCGCGCCTGCGGCGCACATGCCAGGAACAGGAGTGAAGAACCGAGTGGGAATGTTCGCCGGATCATTTTGCGGTTCCCTTCTCTTTGAGATGCGTCACGACCATCGGTTCCCCGAGGGCAGCAGTTACTCGATATCCAGCTTTTCGATCATCGCCGAGTGCGACCACGGCGCGTGGGACGCTGCTGCCTTGGGGGCAAGCTCGACACGTGGCGCCACGAATCTTCCACTACTTCGGCCAGGAGGTCGCGGGGCACTTCTGCCAGGCGCACCAGAACTGCGGGATAGTTGCGGTAGTGCTCGGTGAAGAAGAAAGCGTGGGGGTCGAGCCGCATGAGGAAGTCGCGGTCATCGATCGTGGCGAGCTGGAGCACCAGGACCGTATCGCCATCCCGAAACCGCGCGAGAAACCGGCCGTTGAGCAGAAACGCGGACCGCCCATACGACCGGCCCTCCACGACGTTGGGAAGCCGGAGAATGCGCCGGCGCACGTCCTCTACTGGCACGCCGCGAGCTGGCCGCTTGCCTTCACGAGACCCCCTGCGCATCCCGGAATTCTATACCACGGCTGTCTACGGACGGGGCGACGGCAGCCGGTTCACGACGATCCGATCGCCGATCGTGATCTGCATGAGATCTTCCGCCAGCTCCAGCGGCCCCGAATAGACCGCGCGCGTCCGCGGGAGGATGGTAGGGTTGCGACCGTAGTGATAGAAAACCGCGAGCTTGGGAAGGGCGCGCGCGAACAGCAGGCCGACCTGCTCGGGAGTGCCCAGCATTTCGAGCGCGGCTCGGCGCCTTGCGCCTACGGCGGTGGTATCTGCCAATTCCTCCGGGGTGAACGCGAGGATGCTGTGGACGAAGAGATCCACGCCGCGCGCCGCGGCGACCAGGTTCTCCGAAGCCCGGTCGTCGCCGGAGAATACCACCGAATGACCGCCGGCGTCGATGCGATAGCCAAACGCGCGCACCGGTCCGTGATCGACGACGATCGCGGTCACCCGCACGCCGTTCCGATCGAAGACCACGCCAGGTCCCACATCCAAGGCGATGAGCGCGGCCGTCGCCCGCCTGAGGCGCTCCGGCGGGCCGGTGCGGATAGTGATGTCGTAGGACCAGGCCCGCTCGAGGTCGGCCGTCATCGCTTTGGTCCCTTCCGGTCCGCGGACTTCCAGCGGGGCCTGCCGGGGACTGCGCCACCATCCGGTGAGCCACAGCTCGGGCAGACCGACCGTGTGGTCCGAATGCAGATGGGTGAGGAACACCGCGGTGATGTGACTCGGATTGACGTTTGCCTGCTGAAGCCGCTGCACGGCTCCGCGCCCGACATCGATCAGGATCCGTTCGGTCCCGAACTCCACGAGGGTGGAGGTCCCGGCATACTCGGCGGGAGGGGCCGGGCCCGCCGCGGTGCCGAGGAACGTAACCCGCAACTCGGCCGGCGCCTGGGGTTGCGCGGCGGCATTGAAGGCGCACAGCTCGAGTGCCGTGATCAGTATGGGGAGCGCAAACGCCGGCATGGTCAGGTGCATGGACGGGTTATGCCGTGGGACCATTCACCGCTCGGACGGCGAGGCTGCCGCCGCAAGCGCGCGGTCGACACCCAGGCAGCCTGCATGCGAGCCCCATGGGTGTGATCGAGGGTAAGGCCTTCACGGCTCTTCGACGACGAAGGAGCGTACCGCCACGGTGCTTCCAAAACAGGGTGCAATCCCAAGCGGCGCTTCGATCTCGGACCATTGCCCTCGTCCTTCGTATCGGAGCTCCCCATCAACAACCACCCGCATGGACGTCGGGAACACTTCCCACGAGATCTCGTGCCACTGATTCGTCGTGATGAATCCCTTGTCCGCAATGCCGAACTGGTCTCCCGTATCGGGGTGATGGATCCGGAGCTGGCGTACCGAGCACTCCCAGTTGAAGATGACCGTGCCCAGGTGCCAGTAGAGCCGCAGGTTCGTCGAGTCGGTCTGCGCAACAGTCCGAAGCACGAAGGGCGGCCGAAAACTCCGGGGCGTGAGCGCCACCGATAGCAGCCAATCCTCACTCGCGCCATGCAGGCTCAGGCCATCGGGTACCGGTTTCACGAGGCAGCCGTAGAAGGGAAGTAAGGACCGTAGAAGGTCAGCGGCCATCGGGATCGCTCCTGGTGTGGTGGTCCGGCAGCCCGCGAAGGCTCAGGGCTCGGCGAATATCGGCATTCGCGATTCCGGCCTGTGCCTGCAGCTTTCGGACTGGCTGGCCGAGTCGGGCAACGTAGAGGAACATGTACAGGAACCAGCCGATGACAGAAAGGCCAAACATGATCGCGCCCGGAATGCCTCGCAGGATCAGCAAGAAGGCAAGACCAACGAGTACGAACCACAATCCCTGATTCACGGCCCGGCGGGCAGCCGGCAACAGGGCAAGTTGGGCGGCTTTCCACTCCTCGAATCGTTGCGGGTCCACATCTGGGAATTCCGTCGCGGAGAGATCCGCGATGCTTCGCCGTCGCCCGCGGGCGCTGGGACGATCACTCATAGCCGTAACTCCGATTGTAGGATCCTGGGACCTTCATCTTAGGCAATCAGGCCCGGTGCCCGGCACCGGCTGGCGACGAGGAGCGGCCATCAGCATCAAAGCGAGGCCGTGAAATCTGGTACGATCGTCGCCCCACTGACGGAGGTACTTGACACATTCTACTGGGAGGGTTCGGAGAATCGTGTCGAGATTCGCGAGTCCGGTGAGGTCCCACTGGGCGCTGATCAGGGCAGGGAGGGCGCTGTTGTCTCGGAGGATCTCGACCTGTAACGGGAGCTGAATCCGCGCGCGACGAGTGGCGAACTCCCGTTTTCCGAATACTTCCTGGACCCCAGATGTCGTCCGATACGCCACCGTCACAAAACCGCCGATCTCCCCAGTAACGGTTTGACCGGCTGGTTGATCCGGGGGGATCAGAAGAAACCCATCGAGGGGAACCTTGCTGCTTGGTCTCACCCCTTTGAGACTGGCCGGCATCGCGAGCGCCGCGCAGCCGAAGGCCCAGGGTCGAGCAGCACCTTCCGGCCAGAACACCAAGTCGCCGACCGCACACACGCTTGCCAGGAGCCCTTCGGCCGCGGAGTCCGGGGCAACCGAGGCGGAAATCGGGATGGTCACGCCGGGAGCACCTCCAACCGTTTGCGCCGGACGTTGTGGCTGGCAGGCGAAGGAGACTGGCAGGAGAGCGCATCGAATGCTGCGTGTAAGGCTGACGGAACGACTCATGGTATCACCTCACAGGGCGCTTGCGCCTGCGCTACCTCGCAGATCAGAATATATCGCGCGGCGCAGCTCGAACCCCTCGGCATAGCCACCGTGATCGATCTCGGCTGCCAGCGCCGCGTTGAGGTCCAGAATGCGATCGTCCAGGCCCTTGCCCCGGGTCCGCAGATTACGACGCTGCTGAGACTCGTGACATCGCAGCAACCGGCCCTTCCATTCCGCTTCCCCGGCGTCGAACCGGACATAGAGGTCCGTCTGCATCGCGATGGTCTTGGGGTCCCGGTTGAGCAGCAGGACGGCGTCGGATTGCAGCGCTCGGAGGCACCGGAAAACGATGCTGAAGGTCCGCTGGTGCCGGGTTAGGATCATTCGGGTGAGGCAGGAAGACGAGATCCGGCTTCCACCGTTCCAGGAGCCCGCTCACCCGGCCGATGCTTTCCGAGTTCTCGATGAGCTCGCCGTGGGCCTCGTCGAGCCTCAAGAACTCCACCCCCTCGGGCGATAGTCTGAAATGTCTACAGCTTTCGAGCTGCTCGGCTTCGCGCAACCGGGTCCGTCCCAGGCGATCGAGTCCGGGGTAATCCTCAGCGGCAACCCCACTCACTCCGGTGGTCATGACGGCGAGATGGATCGTCGCACGAGCAGCCTGGGCGCGCCGGAGGGTGATGCCGACGCCGTCGAAATCGTCGGGATGCGGCCCGAAGACGGCCACGCTCCTGCCGCGCGGCAGGAGGGCGTTCGGAGCGAGAATCCAGGGCGTGTTTCGATCAGAGATCTCGGATTCCATAGACAAAGACGAGGCAGGCCGCCAGCCCCACGAGGCTGCGGATGGCGTGCAACCGTCCCCACCGCTCGAGCAGCACCCGGGTCTCAGCCGAGGCCAGGTCCCGGCCCGGGTCCAGCAGGCGCTCGTTGGTCGGCCGGATGACGAGCAGGGTGAAGGGCACCACGGAGAGGATGAGGAGTCCCCCCCAGAGCCACAGCGTGCCTTCGCCGTGAATCCAGGTGGCAATCCCGGTGAGCGAGGCGATGACGGCGAGCGATGCCTGCATCGGAGCGGCCCGGCGGTAGCTGGGAATCCATTCCCCCGCGGCCGCCTCGGTGCCGAGCGACAGCCGGGCCGGATGCTCAACCAGCGTGATGTAGATCGCCGCGCCGGTGAAGAGCGCACCGAGGAGGAGAGCGACACCGGCAATGAGATGAACCATGGGAGCTCCGGGTTAGGGACCCACTCGGGCCTCGACCACGCCAAAGAGACACAGCTGGCCGAACTGGATCCAGTACGGCAGATCGTCCTCCACCATCGCCGCGGTGGACTGGCAGGCTTCGATCGTGACTTCCGCGAACGAGATCGTCGCGGGGTCGAGCGACCAGGTCCACGGGGCGTTGAATCCGCCGTCTCCGTTCCGCGGCCTCCCGATCACCCAGCGGGCCTCCTGACTTGCCCGCAGCGCCTCGGCCTCGGCGACGACGCTGGCAGAGGTGATCTCAACGTGGAAGACTGCGGACGTGGCCGATTCCCGAATGCGAAACCGCGCCGCTCCGCAGCACGGCCCGGTGCCGGAGTCGCAGGCCGAGAGCACCAGGCACAGCGCCGGAAACAGGGCCAGGCCCTTAGACCTTACCACTAGGCTCCTCATACAAGCCGAACTCCGCGCCGGCCGGGTCGGCGAATACTGCAAATGCACCCATGCCCGGCCCGATGTCGGTGCGGGGCGTCAATACCCGGCCGCCGGCGGCCTCGATCCGCTTCAGGGTCTCCGCGATGTCGTCCACCATGATGTAGATGCGAGTCTCTTCGTCGGGAGCTCGATCGCTTTCCTTGACCCAGGTCCCACTCACGCCTCCGGGGTCGTCGAACGCGAGCTCGCCGTCGCCCCGCTTCCGGATCTTCCAGCCGAAGATGCTGCGGTAGAATTCCGCCGATTCCTGGCCGGTTCGCGCTGGAATCTCGAGATAACAGATCTTGCCGTGCGCCATGGTGAACCTCTCCGTCTTATTGCCTAGGGGAAGTTACTGCAGGGTCTACCGTCCGGCAGCGCGTTCCGATCGGTATATTAGGCGGTACGTTCCACCCGCAAGACCGTCGAAATTCCAACTGGAGCCGTTATGCGACACCTTGGCCTCGGTTTCGCCATGCTGGGCAGCATCTTCGCTACACCCGCTACCCTCAGCGCCCAGCCCAGTACCACCGACACCCGGATGCTGGCGCAGCCCGCCGTGAGCTCGACCCACATCGCTTTCATCTACGCCGGAGACCTCTGGACCGCCCGCCTCGACGGCAGCGAGGTGCGCCGGCTCACCACGGCCGACGGCGACGAGCAGAGCCCGGTGTTTTCGCCCGACGGCAAATGGCTCGCCTTCGCCGGCAACTACGACGGAAACACCGATGCGTACCTGATGCCCGCGGCCGGCGGCGAGCCCCGCCGGCTCACCTGGCATCCCGGAGCCGACGTGCCCCAGGCGTTCTCGCCCGACGGGAGTCAGCTGCTCTTCGTCTCGAGCCGGGCCGATTTCTCCGGCCGCTACGGCCACCTGTGGACGGTGCCGGTCGCGGGTGGTCCGGAAACCCGGCTTCCGATTCCTAACGCGGCCCAGGCGACCTACTCACCCGATGGGCGGTTCATCGCCTACAACCCGATCGGCCGCCGGTTCGAGCAATGGAAAGGCTATCGGGGCGGAACCGTGAGCCAGCTCTGGATCATCGACACCCGCACCTGGGACGTGGAGAAGGTTCCCCAGCCCGCGGGACGATCCAATGACACCGATCCGATGTGGCTCGAGCCCAATGTGCTCTGGTTCCGCTCCGATCGCGACGGCGAGTTCAATCTCTACA
>JBQTHV010000041.1:0-16475 GCA_052389555.1 Gemmatimonadales bacterium
TGATAGCTGATAGCTGATAGCTGATAGCTGATAGCTGATAGCTGATAGCTGATAGCTGATAGCTGATAGCTGATAGCTGATAGCTGATAGCTGATAGCTGATAGCTGATAGCTGATAGCTGATAACGGAGTCCCGCATGCTGACTCGCTCAGAGGCCCTCACCTTACTCCACGACTACACCGAGAGTGAGGCCCTCCGCAAACACATGTACGCCGTCGAGATCTCCATGCGCGCCATGGCGGAGCGCTCCGGGGCGAATCCGGAGCTCTGGGGGCTGGTGGGCCTCCTGCACGATTTCGACTATGAGCGCTTTCCTAACCCGGAACGCCGTCCCGATCGCGAGCATCCCACCGAGGGCGTCAAGCTCCTCGCCGCCCGCGGCCTCCCCGAGGAGGCGCAGCAGGCCATCCTGGGCCATGCCGCCTACACCGGCGTCCCCCGCACCACCTCGTTGGCCAAAGCGCTCTTCGCGGTCGATGAGCTGTGCGGTTTTCTGGTCGCCTGCGCGCTGGTGCGGCCCTCCCGCAGCCTCACCGATCTCGAAGTCGCGAGCGTCAAGAAGAAGCTCAAGGACAAGGCCTTCGCCCGCGGGGTAAGCCGGGAGGACGTCCACACCGGTGCCGCCGAGCTCGGCGTGCCGCTGGACGAGCTCATTGCCTTCCTGCTGAGCGCCCTCCGGCCGTACCAGAAGGTTCTCGGGTTAGGCACCCTGTGACGGCGACAGCCTCGCGGGCCGGCGACCTGCCCGAGGTGGTGCACCGGGCCATGGATCGCGCGACCGGCAGCCGCGCCATCCCTGGCAATCAAGTCACCCTGCTGTTCGATGGTCCCGAGATCTTCCCGGCGATGCTCACCCGTATCGCCGCCGCGGAACGGTGGGTCCACCTCGACAGCTACATCTTCCGCGCCGACGACACCGGCCGCCGCTTCCTCGAGGCTCTGGTCGAACGGGCCCACGCCGGCGTCGCGGTGCGGGTGCTGACCGACTGGATCGGGTCCTTCATGACGATGCCCCGGTTTTGGCGCGGGTTACGGGCGGCCGGTGGGATCGTGCGCAATTTCAACCCGCCGCGGCTGATCCAGCTCCGCGGCAACTTCATCCGGAACCACCGCAAACTCCTGGTGGTGGATGGCCGGACCGCGGTCGTGGGCGGCCACTGCATCGGCAACGAATGGGCCGGGACCCCGGCCAGAAAGCGGAAGCCATGGCGGGAGACTGCCTGCACGCTCGACGGACCCGCCGCGGTTGCGGTCGATCGCGCTTTCGCCCGGCTCTGGGCCCAGACCGGCGAGCCGCTGCCCGACGCCGAGCTGGCCGCCGACGTGCCCGAGCAGGGTGACTCCGCCGTGCGGGTTATGGCGGGCGAGCCCGGCGGGGTGCGGGCCTCCCGCGCCACCGAGCTCCTGCTTGACGGCGCGGAGCAGCGGATCTGGGTCACCGATGCGTACTTCATTGCTCCGCGGGGCATCTACCAGGCCCTGAGTGATGCGGCGCGCGACGGGGTGGATGTGCGGCTCCTGGTGCCCGGTACCAGCGATCTCACCCACGTCCAGAACCTCACCCGCATCGGCTACCGCGACCTGCTCCGGGCCGGGGTGCGGATCTTCGAATGGCGGGGGCCGATGCTGCACGCGAAGACGATCGTGACGGACAGCCGGTGGGTGCGGATCGGTTCCACCAATCTGAATCTCTCGAGCCTCTTGGCCAATTATGAGCTCGACGTCCTGATGGACGATCTCAGGCTGGGCCTCGCGATGGAAGCGCAATTCCGTCGCGATCTGGAGCAGAGCGTCGAAATTCGCCTGCGAGCTCCCCGCAAGCTTGCCGCGGTGCCGGGCGGGGGCGAAGCAGGGGACCCGCCGAAGACCGAACCCGCCCGGAGGCGCCATCGCCCGGGATTGCGCGAGCGGCGCCGCCGGGCGGTGGTCGCGTTGTGGGCCGTCGTGGCCGGCGCCCGCCGGGCGATTCTGCTCCAGTACAGCATCGCTCTCGCCGCTCTGGGCATCTTATTCCTGATCTTTCCGCGAATCATGGCGATCATCTTCGCGGGCCTGGCCCTGTGGCTGGCGCTGTCGGCATGGCTCGAATCCTGGGGAAAAGGCAGCGGGAAGGGCGCGGAGCCGGGCTGACCCAAGCGAGTGCAACCTTCGATCTGACAAGGACCTCAACGCCTGGAGCCTGGCCTGCGTAACTCCCACGTGGCGGACGCCGAGCTCGCCCGATCGGCGGCGCGTGGCGATCCGGACGCCTTCGGGCAGTTGATCGAGCGGCATGGTCTGGCCGCGCGGCGTGCTGCACGCGCGATTCTGCGCGACGACGACGATGCCGACGATGCGGTCCAGGAAGGCATGCTCGCCGCGTGGCGTGCGATCGATCGCTACGATCCAGCCCGGCCGTTTCGCCCCTGGCTCATGCGAATCGTGGTGAACGCGGCGCTGGATGCCCGGCGCCGGAGCCGGGTGCGGCAGGCCGAGCCGATGGTGGACTCGCTCGAGTCGCCGGGCTTGGGTCCGGATCGGCGGGCGAATGCGGCGCTCCTCCGGGAGCGGATCGAAGCGGGACTCCGGAGCCTGCCGGAGCGACAGCGGGTCGCCCTGGTGCTCTTCGACGCCGAAGGATGGGGGCATGCCGACATCGCGGCGGCCCTCGGCGTACCGGAGGGAACCGTGCGATCCTACGTGTTTCATGCGCGGCGGGCCATGCGCCGCGTGTTAGGAAGTCTGGTAGAGGAGGCGAAATGATGACCTCGCCGTTCGACAACCAGCCCGATGAGGTCCTGGGCCGGATGCTGCGCGAGCAGCTCACCGGCCCCCGGCCGGAGGTGTTTCTCGCGCGGCTCCGTCAGGCGGTCGCGGCGGCGGGGCCGGGAAGCCAGTGGGACGTGCTGGCCGCCTGGTCCCGGCCGCGGGTTATGGCGGCGGCCATCGCGGCGGCGCTGCTCCTCTGGCTGGGAAGCTGGCTGGCGACCGGCAGCGCCCGCCAGGAGACCGCCGAGCTGGTCCCCTCGCTGCCGGCCCAGGCCGTGCTGTCGGCCCAGTCGCCGCCGGTCGATGAAATCATGTCTGCCCTGATGGAGCGACGATGACCAAGTCACGCTGGGGCGCCATGGTCCTGCTGATCGGGACCTTCGTGCTGGGCGGCCTGGTGGGTGGCGCTCTCACGAGCTGGGGCGAAAAGCAGGCCCACGAGAAGGAACGCCGGCACCGGCCCCGCCCAACCTACGTGGAGCGGCTGTCCCAGGACCTCAACCTGACTGACTCGCAGCGGGTGCAGATCCAGGCCGTGCTCGACCGGAATCAGCCTGGCATGGATTCACTCTGGGCCCGGATCCGGCAGGAGTATTCGCTGGACTCGGCCCGGCAGGCGATCCGGCAGCAGGTTATGGCCCTGCTCACGCCGGAGCAGAAGGCTACCTACACCGCCATCATCCAGCGGCAGCAGCGGCAGGACAGTCTCCGCCGGGCGGGGCAGGAAAGGAAAGGCAATGGCAACAAGCGGTAGCAGTGTGATGGGAATCGCCATGCTGGTGCTGGGATGCGCGGCCGTCGCCCAGGCCCAGGGGACGCAGCCGGTGCCGCGGCTCACCCTGGCCGAAGCGATCGGGCGCGCCAACCGGGTCCAGCCCAGCGTGGTGCAAGCCTTCGGCAGCGTGCGCAGCGCGCAGGCCCGCGAGCGGGCATCGCTGGGCTCGTTTCTTCCGAGTCTTACGGTAGGAGGCTCCTTCTCGAACAGTTATTCGGGGGTTGCTTCCCGGATCGATCCGGCCACCCAGCAGGTGATCAACAGCTCCACCAGTCAGAGCCTGGGTACCAGCCTGAGCTCCAACGTGGAGATCTTCACCGGGTTCCGCCGGGGCAACGAGCGCAAGGCCGCGAAGGCCAACCGGGCCGCCGCCGATGCGAGCTTGGAGAGCGCGCGGTTCAACCAGCAGTTGACCACCACCAATGCGTTCTTCGACGTGCTGGCCGCGGAACAGCTTCTCCGGGTTAGGGAAGCGAGTGTCCGGCGGGCGGAGGAGCAGCTCAAGGTGTCGGTCGCCCTGCTCCATGCCGGGCGGGGCATCCGGCCCGATTCGCTGCGGTCGCTGGTGACCCTCGGCAATGCCCGGCTCGCGTTGCTCACCTCGCAGACCGATCTGGCCGTCGCGCAGGCCAACCTGGGCCGCCTCGTGGGGGAGGACGGGCCGGTCGGAGCGGAGGACGATTCCACGCTCTACACGATCCTGCCCGCCCTCGATGCCAATGCGATACGGACCGAGGCGCTGGCCCAGGCCCCGTCGGTCCGCTCGTCGGAGGCTTCGGCTACGGCGGCGCATGCCTCGGTCGGCGTGGCCAAAGCGTCGTACTTCCCGACGCTCAATCTGAGCGGGTCGATTTCGTTCAGCGGCAGCCGCGCGAACGACTACGATTTCTTCCAGCAGCGGAACCTCAACGTGGGGTTGAGCTGGCCCCTCTTCAACCGGTTCCAGCGGGAACAATCGATTGCGAACGCCCTCTCGTCGGCCGAAACGGCTGACGCCAATGCGGCCGAGGCACGCCGCCAGGTGCTGGCCGATGTGACTGCCGCGCTTGCCTCGCTCGAAGCCGCGCGGCTGCGCATCGAGATCACCCAGACCAGCGTGGAAGCCGCCCGCGAAGACCTGCGGGTCCAGCAGGAACGGTACCGGTTGGGAGCATCCACCATCGTGGATGTGCTGACCTCGCAGGAAGCGCTCAACCAGGCGGAGGTCGATGCGGTGAACGCGCGGTTCGATTACGTGCGGGCCCGGGCCGAGCTTTCCGCCCTCCTCGGGAGGCCGCTATGACCTCTGCCGTTGCGACCACCGGCGAGCGGATGGCGATGCTACCGGCGGATGTGCCCCGGGACGCCATCATCGTCGTGCGGAACCTCCACCGGGACTACCAGATGGGGACCGAAACGGTCCGCGCTCTCCGCGGCGTCGATCTCACGATTCGGAGAAACGAGTTCGTGGCGATCATGGGACCGTCCGGTTCGGGCAAGTCGACCCTCATGAACCTGGTCGGGTGCCTTGATTCGCCCACCGACGGTGAGTACTGGCTGAACGGGCATCGGGTCTCCGACCTGGGCGACGACGAGCTGGCGCGCATCCGCAACAAGGAAATCGGATTCGTGTTCCAGACCTTCAACCTGCTGCCCCGCGCGAACGCGCTCCAGAACGTCGAGCTGCCCCTCATCTACGGCGGCGTAAGCGCCAAGGAGCGGCGCAAGTCGGCGATAGACGCGCTGGAGCGAGTCGGACTCGGCGACCGGATGAACCATCGCCCCAACGAGCTCTCCGGCGGACAGCGACAGCGCGTGGCCATCGCCCGGGCGCTGGTGAATCACCCGAGCATCATCCTGGCCGACGAGCCGACCGGCAACCTGGATTCCAAGACCAGCGAGGAGATCCTGACCCTCTTCGACAAGCTGCACCAGGAGGGCCAGACCATCATCCTCGTCACTCACGAACACGACATCGCAGCTCACGCTCACCGCCAAGTGCATCTCAAGGACGGCATGGTGGAGCGCGACGTCCCTACTCCCGGAAGGTCCTGATGCGGACGCCGAACCCGATCCCCGTTGCCCTGCTGGCCGCCGCCGCGGCGGCCGCCGCGATCGGCTGCAAGAAGAAAACCGAAGCGACGGTCTACCAGGCGGTGCCGGTGGAGCGCCGGACCATCGTGGTATCGGCGCGCGCCTCGGGCACCGTTCAGCCGGATACGGTCGTCGAGGTGAAGTCCAAAGCGTCCGGCGAGATCCTCGAGATGCGCGTGGAGACTGGTCAGAATGTGCAGCGCGGGACCGTCTTGGTGCGAGTTGATCAGCGGACTCCTCGGAATCGGTTGAACCAGGCGCAGGCCGATCTCACGGTCGCCAAAGCGCGGTTGCAGAACGCCGAGGCTCAGCTCAAGCGGGCCGAGGAGTTGTTCAAGTCGCAGTCGATCTCCCAGGAAGAGTACGAGAACTCGGTCCTGGCCGTGGCCAACTCCAAAGCCGAAGTCATCGCGGCCGAGGTGGGCGAGCAGAACGCCCGGATCGCCATGGAAGACACCGAGGTCCTGGCGCCGATCACCGGCACCATCATCGCGAAGAGCGTCGAGCGCGGCCAGGTGATCTCGTCGCCCAGTACCGACGTGGGCGGCGGAACGGTCCTGCTCAAGATGGCGGACCTCAACCTGGTCCAGGTGCGGACGCTGGTCGACGAGACCGACATCGGGAAGATCCGGCCCGGCCTGCGCACCACCGTCACGGTGAACGCGTATCCCAATCAGCCGTTCCAGGGCGAGGTGCTCAAGATCGAGCCGCAGGCGGAGACCGTGCAGAACGTTACCATGTTCCCGGTACTGATCCGGATCCAGAATCAGAATCAGTTGCTCAAGCCGGGCATGAACAGCGACGTTGAGGTTCACATCGGCCGGCGCGATAGCGTGTTAGCGGTGCCCAACGCGGCGCTCCGCACCGACCGGGACGTGGGCAGCGCGGCTCAGGTACTCGGTATTCCGACCGACCGGCTCCAGACCATGCTGGCGGAAGCCCGGCAGCGGCGCGATTCCCTGCGGACCAGACTCGCGGCGACCACGGCGGGTGACAGCGCGCGGCCCCGGCCGGATACGGCCGCCTCGCGGAAGTCGGGCGGGAATACCTACACGATGCCGAACGGCCGCGAGATCGAGCTTCCCGCCGGGCTCACCGCCAAGCAGGTGGAGGCGGTGTTCGCGAAGTTTCGCAACCGCGAAGAGCTGAGCGCCGCCGATCAGGAAGTGATGCAGAAGCTTCGTTCCACGGGTGCCATGGGTGGTGGGGGCGGGGGCGGTCGCGGATTCGGCGGGGGCGGCTTCGGAGGGGGGGGCGGCGGATTCGGTGGCATGCGCCGCCAGACCAGCGACTTCCAGTTCGGCGGCGACTACATCGTCTTCGTGAGCAAGAGTGGCCAGCCGGTACCCACGTACGTTCGGACCGGACTCACCGATCTCGACTACAGCGAGGTGGTGAGCGGTCTCTCCGAGAAAGATTCGGTCCTCGTGTTGCCCAGCGCGAGCCTGGTGCAGTCGCAGACCCAGTCCCGCGAACGGGCCGCCCGGATGACCGGCGGCGGTGCCGTGCCGGGGATGACCCAGCCGCAAACTCCCAGCGGGGCCGGGGGGGGGGCGACCGGCACCACGCGGCCGCCGGGAGGCGGAGGGAGGTAGGCCATGGTCATCGGCGAAACGATCCGGGTGGCCTTCACCAGCATTCGCGATCACAAGCTGCGGGCGCTCCTTACCATGCTGGGAATCATCATCGGCGTGGGGGCGGTCATCGCGGTTGTGGCGCTGGGCACCGGGGCGCAGCGCGCGGTGGAGGCGCGGATTCAGGCGCTCGGCGCGAACCTGCTCACCATTAACCCGGGTCAACAGTTCATGATGGGCCGGGCCAGCGATATCCGGGTGAGCCTCACGGTAAAGGACGCCGAAGCGCTGGCGACTGAGGCCAAGCTGCTCGAAGCGGTATCGCCCGAGCTGCAGCGATCGCTCCAAGTGAAGTACGGCAACCGGAACTTCAACATCAATATCCTGGGGACAACCTCGAATTACCTCGAGGTGCGAAACTTCCAGATCGCTTACGGCCGGATGTTCACGCCCGGTGACGACGAGGCCCGCCAGCGCTACGCCGTGGTGGGATCTGCGGTCCCCACGATGGTCAACGTGAACCCGGCCGGGTTCATCAACCAGATGATCTACATCAGGGGCGTGCCCTTCGAGGTGATCGGGGTTCTGGTGGAGAAGGGCTCTCAGGGCTCGTTCGAGAATATGGATGAGCGGATCCTGATCCCGCTCAAGACCGCCCAGTACCGGATATTCGGCACCGACCGGCTCCGCTCGATCGCGGTGCTGGTGAAAGACAGCGTGACGCTCGACCAGGGCATGATGGACATCGAGCGGGTGCTCCGGCGGGAGCACAAGATCCGTCCCGGCGGCGACAACGATTTCCAGATCCGCAACCAGCAGGACATCCTGGCGACCCAGCAGGAGACGACCCAGACGTTCAAGCTGCTGCTGGGCGGGATCGCGGCGGTCTCGCTGATTGTGGGCGGGATTGGCATCATGAACATCATGCTGGTCTCGGTCACCGAGCGCACGCGAGAGATCGGCATTCGGAAGGCGCTGGGCGCGACCAAGACTACGGTGCTGGCCCAGTTCCTGATCGAGGCGCTGGTCCTGTGCCTGGTGGGGGGCGTGTTAGGAGTGCTGGCGGGATCCGGCGGCGCGGTCCTCATGTCGTACTTCGCCCGGTGGAACACCTACATCGCGCCGGAATCGGTTGGACTTGCCTTCGCGTTCAGCGCGCTGGTCGGCTTGCTCTTCGGCGTCTGGCCGGCCTGGCGGGCGGCGAATCTGAATACGATTGATGCCTTGAGATACGAGTAGGGTTTTAGGCTATTGGCTATTGGTCATTGGCTATTGGAAACGGCTCTCACCACAGGGCTGTTACCAATAGCCAATAGCCAATAGCCTTTTCAGTAGCCAATAGCCAATAGCCCTTCTGCTACCTTTCGCCCCATGCGCTCCCTGATCCTCGGCACCGGGAAGGCTCTCCCCTCCCGCGTCGTCACCAACGACGACCTCGCGGCCCTGATGGACACCTCCGATGAATGGATCCGCGCCCGCACCGGGATCCAGGAGCGACACTGGATCAAACCGGGAGAAACCGGAGTCGGTCTCGGCAGGGCAGCGTCGCTCGAGGCACTAGCCACGGCCGGCCTTACGCCCGCGGAGCTGGACGCGATCGTCTATGCGACCAGCACCCCCGATTTCTTCACCCCCGGCAACGGCGTCTTTCTCCAGCGCGAGCTCGGGATCACCAACCCGATTCCGGCCATCGACATCCGGATGCAGTGTGCCGGTTTCATCTACGCCCTTTCGGTCGCGGACGGCTATGTCCGCACCGGCCAGTTCCGGCGCGTGCTGGTGGTGGGCCAGGAGATCCAATCCACCCGGATGGACCTCTCGACTGCCGGCCGGCACACCGCGGTGATCTTCGCGGATGGGGCGGGTGCGGTGGTCCTGGGCGCCACCGAGGAGGATGACCGTGGCATCCTCGCCTTCGATCTCCACAGCGAAGGGGCCAACGCCGAGAAGCTCTGGGCCGAGGGGCCGGGAGCCCTGGTCAAGCCTGAGAAGTGGATCCGCCAGGAGGCGGAAGGGCGCTACTGGCTCCGGATGGACGGGCGGGAGGTGTTCCGGCATGCGGTGGTCCGGATGCCGGAATCGGTGCGGGCCATCCTAACCCGCACGGGCCATCAGCCCGCGGATGTCGCGCTGCTGATTCCGCACCAGGCCAACCTGCGGATCTCGGAGGCGGTCCAGAAACAACTCGGCCTTCGGGACGACCAGACCTACAACAACATCCAGCAATACGGCAACACGACCGCGGCGACGATTCCGATCGCGCTGGACGAGTGCGCCCGGGCCGGCCGGCTCAAACCCGGCGATCTGGTAGTGCTGACCGCGTTCGGGTCCGGGTTCGTGTGGGGGAGTTGCGTGTTACGCTGGTGAGGCCTGGGCGTTGAGCGGGAAGTCGCTCAGCGGCGTCCCGCGAGCGGAATAGCCAGGAACGCACCCGTCACGCTGACGGTTAGTTGATTTTCGGGTGGACTGTCGGGCCAGACGTAGAAGACATATGTGAGCCTGGTCCAAAGACTCTCGATCGACCAACGGCCGAGGAGCCAAGTGGACCGGCTCCCGTGCCCCCATGATGAGCAGCCACAGTACGATTGCCAGCTCTCCGAAGTAGAGCGGGAACAAGATCCGGGAAGCAGCTGAAAGCGCAACTAAGAGGTTGCATATTTCCGCCTCTTCGCCTATAATATGCAACAGAAGGGTTGCACGATTTCGAGACCACTGACTGAAAGGAGTAGCAACGACGTATGACCACCAAGACCGACAAGCCAGAGACCACCGATCGGATCGAGAAGCACTTCGAGGTAAGCGCCAAGCGCTCTCGGGTATGGCGGGCTATCTCCAACTCCACCGAGTTCGGCACTTGGTTCGGGGTGGAGCTCGACCGCCCCTTCGCCCCAGGCGCAACCGTCTTCGGCCGGCTCATCATCCCGGGCTACGAACACGTCACCTTGGAAATCCAGGTCGAAAAGGTCGAGCCCGAGAGCTACTTCTCCTATCACTGGCACCCGTACGCGATCAATCCCGCGATCGACTACAAGGCGGAGCCGACCACGTTGGTCGAGTTCCGCCTGGAAGAGACCGCAGGTGGCACCGCCATCACCATCACCGAGTCCGGCTTCGACCGGCTGCCGGCCTCACGGCGTGTCGAGGCGTTCCGGATGAACGAGGCGGGCTGGGCCGGCCAGTCGAGGAAGCTCGCGAGCTATGTCAGTTAGTCGCGGGTCGGCTGCGCTCCAGGCCGCCCCGGTGTTCGCCGCCCTAGGCAATGCCACCCGGCTCAGCCTGATGCGCCGCCTCTCGACTGAAGGCCAGCTCTCCATCACCCGCTTGAGCGAGGGCAGCGGCATGACCCGCCAGGCGATCACTCGACACCTGCACGCACTAGGCAAGGTGGGCCTAGTGCGAGACACGAAGGAGGGCCGGGAGCGTGTATTCTCGCTCCATCTCAAGCGACTCGAGGTCGCGCGACAGTACCTCGATCAAGTCTCGGCGCAGTGGGACGCAGCAGTAGCGAGGTTGAAGGCGTTCGTGGAGGATGATGAAGGTTAGGCATCAACAAGACAAGGAGAGGAACCAGTGGTAGACATCATACATCGAATTGGCATCAAGGCGCCCGCGACGAAGGTCTATGTGGCGGTTGCAACGGCGCAGGGCGTGGCAGGATGGTGGACCCGGGACACGACCGGTACGGCGAAGGTCGGCGGGAAGGTCAAATCTCGCTTCCTTCACAAGGACGGGAGGGAAATCGGGTACATGGATTTCGAGATGACCAGGCTGGAGCCGAACCGGGAAGTCCGTTGGCGCTTCACCGATGGACCGCCGGAATGGGTCGGGACCGAAGCGACCTTCCAGCTGACCCAGGACGGCGACATGACGATCCTGATCTTCGGGCACCGGAACTGGAAGGAGCCGGTGGAATTCATGGCGCACTGCAGTATGAAGTGGGCGGTGTTCTTGATGAGTCTCAGGGAGTTGGTGGAGACCGGGAAGGGGAAGCCTGCGCCTGAGGACATGAAGATCGATAACTGAGATAGAAGGAGCCGGTCCCGAGCGCAGCGAAGGATCAGTCATCGGCCGTCAGAAGGTCGCGAAGCCCCTCCGACCTCTGACGGCTGATGCCCTGCCTCAACCCAGTCTTCACGGGCCGGGCGCCCCCACCGTCCGGTCGTGCTGGCCCTGAGCAACTCCGGGCCAGGCGCGCAGCCAAGCTCGCCTGCAAGCGCAGGCAAGCGCACCACAGCTTTGGCTGTTGAATCCTACGGGGATGCCTGGAGGGGCTCCTAACGATTCCATTTCAGCAGCTGAGGCGTTGCGGCCTCCGTCTGCTGCAAATGGGGGTTAGACCGCAGGTACGCCATTGACGGATGAACGCCAATGACGTATCTCGCCCATGGAGCTGATCGAGAGGCCTGTCTTCACCCGACAGGTGACCGAGCAGTGGGACGAGGAGGAGTACCGGGCTTTTCAGCTCCATCTGATGTACATCCCGATGCAGGGCCGGTGATTCCAGAATCGGGCGGGCTCCGGAAGGTTCCCTGGCGCCTGCCGGGGAGAGGCAAATGAGGCGGGGCTAGGGTCATCTACTACTGGAAGTCCGCTGCCGGCAAGATCTTCCTCTTGTCCTTGTACCCGAAGAACGTGCGGAGCGATCTGTCGGCGAGAGAGCTCCGGACCCTCCGGAGGCTGGTGGGCGAATAGCTGGACGTATTGGCTGCGAGGTCAACCATGCGCAAGGATCTGTTCGATCAGCTGGTCGAGAGCGTGCGACAGATGAAAGAGATCGAGGCAGGGCACCGGAAGCCCTCTCGTGTTACACGGAGCAAGGAGCTCTTCGCCGAGGGTACGCCGGACGTGGCCGCACTGAGAGCCCATTTCGGCTTGAGCCAGAGCAAATTCGCCACCTTGCTAGGGATTAGTGTGGACACTCTGCAGAACTGGGAACAGCGGCGTCGACGCCCCGAAGGGCCCGCCAAGGTCCTGCTGCGCGTCGCAGCTACCCACCCCGAAGCCTTGTTATCGGTAGCGAAGCACGCGCCAAAGCGGCGATCGCATCGAACAGCTGCGTAGAGAAGCTCGGAAGCGCGATCTGAACTGTTGCGGTCTAACGCTCTGCATTTGAGCTGCGCCGCGGCTGACGCCCTCGTCAGATTGAGATGAGCAGCCAACTCCCAAGTGTTCGCGCGGTCGGTCGTCGCCGTGGCCCGCAAGCTCGCGACGATTCTCCATCATCTGTGGATCCCGGGAGAGGTGTATCAGCCGCTCGAGCGCGCCGCCTGGTCCGATCGCCGGCGCGCCCTCACGCGCCCGAGCTCAACCGCCCGGTCCGGGGGCTGCGATTGGAGCAACGGATCTTCGAGATCGCCCGTCAGGTGGCAGCCCCCCACCGGTGGACCTCAAACCTGTACTTCGAGTGCGGATGGAAGCAGGGCGGTGAGCTGGGGCGGGGCGCCACGTCGCCCGCTTGACAACTTGGCCTTATCAGGGAAGCTCCAAATGCGGGTTAGACGGCAGCACACCCAAGCCCGCAGGCTTCCAATTACTGCGCTCCGACCGGTTGCCACCGATGCCAGAGAAGTCGGAGTGCGTCTCGTCCTGGCCAAATGACATCCTCGTCGCGGCCGCTGCAGCGACAAGGTGTCTCTGCTAACCTGCCTTCGAGGAAAGGTAGTGTCGTCTTGTCCCAACTCCGCACGGGGAGATAGAGTGGGATGGTTTTTGCGAAATCAACCAGAGTGCCTAAGACAGAACGATCTCGGGTGCGCGCCACGAGGACCGGCACCATTGCGGCCGTTTCGGCTTCGATCAACTGGGCCGGAACTTGAAGGCGGCGCAGTCGCACCCCGACGAGCTCAGGAAGGCGCTCTGGAAGGGTGCTGACCTGCCGAGCAGGCGTGACGATTGCCAGCAGCGAGGTGGAACTCAAGAGCAACAGGAGTGGCTGATAATCAACTTTGAGGGGGCCAACGTACCAAGCGCCTAGCGCTGTGGTGGAGGGCGCGGCAGGCTCCTCGGCCGGTGGAAGGGAGCGGTGGAGCTTGGAGGTGGGTCGAAGGATTACCATGAGACTGTGCGGCCTGTTTAAGCCTGAAGCGGAAGACCGACGCCGGATTATGCTGCACGGAGCGTGCTAGGTAACGAATACGGGTGGCCGTCTAAGCTCCCGCTCAGCCGCGGCGGGCGCGCGCCGCCGCTGAATTTACCGCGCCCCCCGGCTGCAGCGGGTGTTAGGAGGCGCACCGAGGGCCTTCCCCAAGATGAAGCACACTCACGCAGCCGAGTTGTTGGAGCAGCTACCACGACCTTGTCACCTCACAAAGATAGAGGTCGTTCCCGTCCTGGTCGCCGAAGAAGGCCAACGCAATACCTGCCTTCTCGTCTTGCACGACCGGACCGCGAAATCGGACACCCTTCGCGCCTAGACGCTGAACAACTTGGTCAATCGGCTCATCAATCAAGAGTCCAATTGAAATCGCGCCGCTCGTACCGGGTGGGGGCGCCTTCTCGGACTTAGGGTGCAGCCCAATGACCAGAGTCTGGCCGGCCTCGATCTGTGCCCAGTGGTTCCCGAAGCGCTGCCCTAGCTTCAAACCGAGCAGGTTGACGTAGAAAGCAACGGCTCGATCCATGTCTGAGACGTATACAGTCGCATTTCCGCCAGTAATCATCACCATCCTCCGATTCCTGTGGGTGACTGAGCCGCGGCTGACGCCCTCGTCAGCTCCAAATGCGGGTTAGGCACCACAGCCGCACTACTGTCCTGCATGGCGAGAAGTGCCCTCGTCGCGATAGTGATCGTTCTTTCACGGCCAACTACGAGCACGTCGGTCCGCACCGAGACCGGCCAGGTGATCGCGCGGTCCATCGCGGCTCACGCGCTGGCCCCGGTCGGCTGCAGCGACTTGTTGGGCGGCGCCACTAGCACCGGCGCGATTAGGATGCCTGAATAAGCCCGATGATGTTACCGTCCGCGTCTTTGACAGTTGCAATCAGCTTTCCGCCACCGACATCTTCCATTTCTTGCTGGATCTGTGCGCCACCGTCGAGGAGAGATTGCAGACTCTGCTTGATGTTGTCAACTTCGTAATAGCCCGTCATCCCCGCCTTGTGGCCATTGGGGTCCAGTCCAATTTCTTGGTCTCCAACCCTAAAGCCAACATAATACGGCTGGTCCGAATATGGCTCGGCACCCAAGAGCTTACGGAATAGCGCCTTCGCTCGAGCGATGTCCTTGACAGGATAGATGATGGTCTTGACACCTTGATTCACAAGGGACTCCTTATAGTG
Organism: Gemmatimonadales bacterium; assembly: GCA_052389555.1. Classification (GTDB taxonomy): domain Bacteria; phylum Gemmatimonadota; class Gemmatimonadetes; order Gemmatimonadales; family GWC2-71-9; genus JABFSM01. The sequence goes on from JBQTHV010000041.1 coordinate 14,449, forward strand.
ATTGATTGTTGTTGAAGCCGAACGCCCGCCCAACGCTCTGCATTTGAGCTGCGCCGCGGCTTACGCCCTCGTCAGCTCCAAATGCGGGTTAGGCGGCGCGTACCTTTGCCTGATGCTTCCCAGCAACGCAGTATCGCCGAGTAGCTTATCGGCCGGTCGGAGCATCGGAGTAGAACGTGTTTTGGGCCGCAACAACCTTCCAGTCGGCACCGCGCTTCTCCATAACGTGCTTGAGATGTGCCTTCACGGGGCCACCTGGCCCAGCGCCAGGAGGGGGTGGGCCCGAAAGCGTCAGCGTGAAGTCAAAATCTGCAATCATGACCCTCGGCCCAAGAGCACGGACCCGCCGCACCGAACCAGTTACCTGACTGGCCTTAAAAGCGGTTCTCCAGAGGTCGACGTGCATGTTGACGATAGCAAGCTGTCCATCCCAAACCTGGCCGGACGGGTCCACCAGCTCGGCATCGGGCCAATAGAGCGTCCCATAGAGGGGATACGCCACGGAGTCGCCGGCAGCGGCTCGGTTCCAAGAATCGACGAAGGTCCTAAGGGTCTCTGTGGCGACGGTCTGCATTTCGGCTGGATCGAGAGTCGCTTGGGTTCGGCTGGTCGTGCAGGCATGGCAAAGCACTAAGGAGGTCAGGAGAAGAAAGAGCTTCATATAACCCAATCCTGCTTCGTAGTTTGTGTGGTGCACTGGCGCGCCGGGCCGCCTAACGCCCGCATTCAGCGGCAAAGCGGCCAGCGCAGGACCCTGGCTTGCGCACGAGCGCCGGCCGCTTTGTTCGCTGCAATGCGATGTTAGGCAACGGGCGCGACGTTACCAAAGCCGCACCTATTCAAGTTGTCGGTCGACGCCCGTAAGAAACTCCAAGATCGTCGCGTTGTATCGGTCGGGTTCGATCAGGTTCACCATGTGACCGCCACCAGGGACCACGGCTAGTCGCGCGGTCGGGACGTAGTACGCGAGCGCGCGAGCGACAATCCGGAGAAAGGGGACTTCGCTTTCGCCAACTAGGACGAGGGTGGGGACGCTGATTCGCGACAGATCGTCCATGGTGACCGCGCCGAGCGGACCGGAGGGCGGAGTCGGGTTGAAGAACCGCCCGCCGCGGTAGCCAGCAAGTAATTCTGCGAGACGCGCGCGGGCCCCGGGGCGCGCTGCCGGGATCTCCATCAGTGGATGCGCGGCCCACGTGCGCCGGAACGCATCCAGCCCCTGCTCCCGTGCGATCGTCGTCCAGTCGTCGAATCGGGTGCGATCCGCGCCGCTCCATGGCAGTCCAAACCCTTCCGGTGGTGGGGTCCCGTGCAGCATGAGACTCAACACCCGGTCCGGATAGCGGCGCGCGAACTGCAGCGCCACCCGCCCGCCCTGCGACATGCCCAGGAGGTGGGCCTTTGTTGCAGCGAGATGGTCGAGCAGCGCGTTGAGGTCTGCGGCATCCCAGGAGACGTCCTCACTACCGCTCGACTTACCGAAGCCCCGTCGGTCGTAGCGAATCACCCGGAAACGCCGGCTCAGCGCCGATACCTGTGGATCCCACATCGCCAGGTTCAGGGACCATCCGTGTATCAGAACGAGCGGTGTGCCCGTCCCGGCGACCTCGTAGTACAGACTCTCGCCGTTAATCGTTGCGGTACGGCCCTGCCCCAAGGCCGACGCGGGTGCCGCGAGGGCGAAGAATGGCAGACACCACAGCCAGAGCCGCGCGCCATGCGGTCGTGTCGACATCTCTCCCTCCTCGGACAACGGGCCACCTGCTCGCCGTTGCCTAACGTAAAGTAGACTGCCCATAACTTCTCCCTTCGGTCAGACCGGCGCAAGCGCGCTTGCCTTGCCCAGCCTATCCCTGATCGGGCAGGTCCGCCCCAATACATTTGTGCAGGTCAGCCTATCCCGGCAACGGGCGACCACCAGCGTTGTGCATCAACCCTTCCAATGGACTCCGCACCGCGCCCGCGCCCCGCTGCAATACGTGCGTGTAAATCATCGTCGTCTCCAGGTCGGAATGCCCCAGCAGCTC
>JBQTHV010000042.1:0-22935 GCA_052389555.1 Gemmatimonadales bacterium
CGGGTGTGGGAGACCGCCGCCGCCATCCAGCCCCGAAACGGCGCGGTGGCGTGGCGGCTCAATCAGGCGTTGATCGAGCTCGGCGCGCTGATCTGTACGGCGCGGAAGGCGCGGTGTGGAGTCTGTCCGGTGGTGGGGGTGTGTGAGACTGGGGGCAGAGCTATCAGCTAACAGCTAACAGCTATCAGTCTTCAGCCATCAGTCGTCAGAGGCAGTGTCCAGCCGCCGGTGCCTGAGGACTGAGGACTGAGGACTGAGGACTGAGGACTTTCGACTGATAGCTGATAGCTGATAGCTGATAGCTGATAGCTCTCTAGCCCATTACTGCCCCTGCTACGAGTGCCGCAAGCCCCAAGAGCCCCATGATCATTCCACTCACCGAGGCGCGACGGCGAAGCCGGCGAAACCGCTCGGCATGCGGGCCGGTGGGATCGAGCCGCGAGGCGCGTGACACCGCCGGGAAGCTCACCCCCAGCGCGATCGCCGCGCCGATCAACCCGGCGCCCTGCATCACCATGAGCGCCGGCGGATACCCTTGCGTGCTGACCGCGCCGCCGTACAGCGCGAGCGTCAGCGCGAGGCCGGTCACCGCGGTGAGCACCGCGCCCGGCAGGAGGAGATTCCGGTAAAGCTTCACCATGAGGCCGAGCAGCAGCGCAGTTTCTTCGCGCCCGGCGCTCCGCAGCGAGAAGCCCACCTGCATAGCCGCCAAGCCACCCCCCAGCCACAGGATGAAGCCCAGGTAATGGCCCGCGAGAAGCAGGACTCTCACAAGGGCGTGGTGGTCAGGAAGGCCGCATCGATCGGCTGGCGGCCCGCATAACCCGCGTCCACCTCGTGCCAGTGGGTGATGTGCGGCTCATCCACCCGCCAGCACAGAAATACCAGCCGGTCCTCCCGCAGGGTGTAGAAATCGACGAGCCCGGCATCGAAGCCCTTGAAGAGACAGCCGATCGCGTTGATCTCTTCGAGATACGCGCTGATCCGATTGGCCGACTCGGCCACCGCGCGGCGGGCGGACAGCGCTTCTTCAGTCTCGCCATCCTTGGCGCGGATCCCTCCGGACAAGAGCTCGTAATCGGCCAGCGCGTCCTGCCAGGCGCGATACTCGGCCTTGAGATCGGTCAGGATCCGCCGGAGCAAGGGGAGCGTACGCTCCGCTTCCTCGAGCGTAAAGATGCGTTCAGCCACAGGACCGGGCTTGCGGGGTTCCTCCAAACATTCGGCGGTGCGCCGATCCGGTCAAGGGTGACGCTCGGCGAGCACCGCACGGGCCGCACGCTCGCCCTCGGTGATGTACCATTGCAACCGCTCAGTGGCGAAGGTCTCACCCCGCCGCACCTGGGGACGAATCCAGAGAAGCGGCGGCCGCTCCGGCGAAGCGTGCCAGAGCTCGTGCTGGGCCGCCGTGTTACTGGCCATCAACGCGCGCTGCGCGTCGGTCCACAGTCGAAGCAATGCCGGCAGCTCGCGCGGCTCCGGTTCGTGGTTCGGAGCAAAGCCCACTCCGACATCGATGGCGACCACCAGCGCGGTCGGGAATCTCGCCGCGACCTCGAGCGGCACCACGGCATGCAGGCCGCCGTCGGCGTAGCGGCGCCCAGCGAGCAGGTAGGGCGGAAAGAAGGGGGGTAACGCGCAGCTCGCACAGAGCGCGTCGAGGAGCGGAACGTCCTCTCCGCCTGCCCCGAACACCGCGAGCTCGCCACTTTCGAGATCGGTGGCGGTGACGCTGAGCGGGAGCCTGAGCTCCGCGAAGCGGGCAACCGGCAAGAGCTGCGCCAGTGCGTGCTGAAACGGCTCGGGCCTGAGCAGGGAGCGCGCGAAGACGCCGCGCAGGAGACCGCCGCGATCCAGCCGGAACACATCCCGCTGCCGAACCGCCAGGAGCCGGCGTTCGATCCCCTCGAACGGCAACCCGGCCGCCATCCCGGTGGCGATCACCGCGCCCATCGAGGTCCCGACGTAGCGATCCGGCACGATTCCCGCTTCCGCGAGCACGCGCAGCGCCCCGAGATGCGCGGCGGTCTTGACGCCGCCACCCGAGAGAACCGCCGTGACGCCGCTCACCCGTGGCGGCGGGCCTCGTGGCGGAGTCGCGCCTGCTCGTACCGAGCTCGTTCCTCTTCCGTCTCTGGAATGAGCCGCGGCACCCGGCACGGGCGCCGCTCGGCGTCGATCGCCACGAACACGACATGGGCGGTGTGGGTGTGCTTGCGCTCGCCGGTGCTGACCTGCTCCGAGTACACCTGCACCGTGATCTCCATCGAGCTGGTCCCGACGTAATCGACCGTCGCGGTGCAGGTCACCAGCGCCCCTACCGGAATCGGATGGTGAAAGTCCAGCCGGTCGATCGACTTGGTTACGGCCGGGCCGCCCGCGTGCCGGATTGCCGCGACGGCCGCCGCCTGATCCACCAGCGCGGCCAGATGCCCGCCGAAGAGATCGCCCATCACGTTCTGCATGTGCGGCATGACGAACGTGGTGATCTCACCGCGGCTGTGCGACATCGGGCGCGATTCCGGCTTACTCACTGTCGCCTCGGACAAACAGCGTGAACCGTAAACAGGGAACAGTGAACCGAAGTGACTCGCGAAGCACGGGGACCCCGTGCGAGCGATCACGGTTCACGCGGTTCCTGTTCTCAATAGTCAACCGGTCTCAGGTAGAACTCCCCGATCGCCGTCCCGCTCACGACGGCGACGGTGGGGAGTTTGCGCTTCCAGTGCGTCCCATCGAGCCGCCGGCGCACCTGCTCGACCTCGCCGGGCGTGAACCCCAGCGCGGCGATCTGCTCGGGCCCGTATCCCGAGAGGAGCCAGTGCAGGATCACATCCGCCTTGGCGTAGCTGATGCCAAGATCCTCCTCGTCGGTTTGTCCGGTGACGAGGTCCGCCGTCGGCGGCTTGGTGATGATCACTTCCGGCACTCCAAGGTGGCGGGCCAGGGCGTGGACCTGGGTCTTGTACAGATCGCCCAGCGGGTTAACCGGGGGGGTGTCATCCGCGTGCCAGGTGAAGTACCCGAGCAGTCGTTCGGTCTTGTTGCCGGTGCCGACCGGGAGGGCTGCCAGGGCAGCGGACCGATCGAACAGCACGCTCATGCGCAGCCGCGCGCACAGGTTGCCGATTCGCCCGGGATCGGGCTGGTCCGGAAGTGTCCTCACCAGCCCATCCACCCCGTCGGTGATCTCGATCGTTTCGGTATCAAGGCCGAGGTGGTCGATGACCTGCTGGGCGTGGAGGAGGGACTCCGGCAGCGAGGTCCGGTAGGGGAGCCGAAGCGCGGTGACGTTGCGCGGCCCGAAGGCCTCGGCGGCGAGAAACGCCGTCACCGCGCTGTCCACCCCGCCGGAGAGCGCCAGCATGGCCCGGGAGAACCCTCGTCGGCGGCCGACCTCGTCGCGGAGGAATTCCACCAGCCACCGGCGGGTTAGGCCCGCATCGATGGCCAGCGGATCGCCCCCATCACCAAGCCGAGCCGGCTGCGGCGGCAGAACCACCGACTGGCCAACCGCCCGACCGCCCAACCGCCCGGCTGCCCGCGGAGCCGCCGAGCCGCCGAGCCGCCGAGCCGCCAAGCCTTCCAGGTCATCCAACAGATGCGGCAGTCGAGACCTGAGATCCGCCAGCAGGGGATAGTTCGACCGCACCCGCGCGATCTCCCCCAGATCGACCGTAACCCGCAGGAGGTGCTCCTCGAACAGGGGCGCGCGGGCCAGAATGTCACCCGAGGGTCCGGCCACCAGCGACCCGCCGGGAAATGCCTTCCCTCCCTCGAAGCCGACCAGCTGGGCGAGCACCACGTAGATCCCATGCTCGGCAGCGATGGCCTGCACGATCCGCTCCCACCGCCGCATGCTGGAGGGTCGAGCGCCCGCGTCATCGTCTGGCTCCGGTGGCGCCGGCCCGCGAGCGAGGGTGGCGCTGGGAATCACCAGAAGCTGGGCGCCGTCGAGGGCCGCGATCAACGGCACCAGCGAGTGCCACGCGTCCTCGCAGACGATCGCGGCCGCTCGCCCCCAGTCGGTGTCGAAAGCCATGACCTGCTCGCCTTCGACCACGAAGCGGCGTTCGTCGAATACGCCGTAGGTTGGGAGGAAGACCTTGCGATGCACATGGCGGATCCCGGCGTTCGGGCCGCCCAGCCGCGCCACCAGGGCCGAGTTGTACAGCCTGGTCTCCCAGAGCTCGTAGAAACCGAGCACGATATCGAAGGCCGGTGCCGCCGAGACTTCGTGAACCGAGCGGAGATCGTCGAAGAGCTGCGAAGCATTGACGGCAAGCTCACGGACCCCACCCTCGACGAAGTATCCCGTCAACGCCGTTTCGGGCAGCGCCAGGAGATCGATTGGCTCAGCCGAGTCAGACAGGCTCCGGAAGACTCCCCCCAGGCGGGCCAGGTTCTCCCGGTAGGCTCCCTTCTGCGGTTTAAGCTGCGCAATGGCGAGGTGAAGCATGACTGAACAGTAACCGGGCGGGTCGGTGTCTTGACCGATCCGCCAGAGGCCCGCACCCTTTACCCATGGCTCAGATGCTTTTGGCGCTCCGGGGCGTGGTCAACGCCGCCCAACCCCTGCCGAACCTGGCCACGGCGGGGCAACCATCCCCATCCCATTTCGAGGCCCTCAAAGCCTCCGGGGCCGAAGTCATCCTCGACATTCGTGACCCTTTCGAGCCGCGTCGCTTCGATGAGTCCGAGCTGGTGAAAGGGCTGGGGATGGACTACGTGAACGTGAGCGTGCGGCACGGCGCGCTCGACGACGCTACCATGGATGCGGTCCTCGCCGAGGTCCGGCGTAACGAAGGCCGGCCCACCCTGCTTCACTGCGCCAGCGCGAACCGGGTGGGCGGGGTCTTGATTCCCTATTTCATCCTGGACCGCGGCATGAGCGAGGAAGCCGCCGTCGAAGAAGCAATGAAGATCGGACTGCGAGGGCCGGACTTGCTGGAATGGGGACTGGACTACGCCAGACGAAAAGTGAGAGGTGAGAGGTGAGAGGTGGGTGAACAGAGACGGTAATCGCTTCGGTCAGACGGGAGGTCGGGTCGTGGTCTGACCGGGCCACTTCCCGATATCCCGGCACCGCCCCCGTTCACAACCTCTCACCTCTCACCTCTCACGTCTTACGGCTATGGCCGTCTCGACCTTCCTCCTCCCCCACCGCGGTCGCCGGACGACTGGGCTCGGGACGGCGCCGACCGGGAGGGCGGCGAGGACGACCGGACCTCCGGTGCACGCGCCCGCGGCTCTACCCGGGCCGGCGGTGAATAGGACCGCGCGGCAGGCGGCGAATAGGACCGCGGCGCAGGAGGGCGAACCTCCGGTGTCCTCGCCCGGGACTCGTTCCGCGCTTGCGGGTTAACCGACCGGAACTCCAGAGCACGGTGCTGCATGTCCCGCCGTGCCGGTGGATCGAAGGAGCGGACGTCCGGTCCCCGCGCTCGCGACTGCTCCCGGCTCTGCGGGTTAACCGAGCGGAACTCCAGCGGCCGGGACCTCAGGTCGCGCCGCTCGGGCGGAGTGAACGACCGCAGGTCCGAGCCGCGGGATTCGGTCCGCGCGGGAGGTGCGGCGCGATACTCTCCGCTTCCACTCCCGCCCCGCGGACGAGCCGGCGGCCGCGATCGGGTTGCGGTTGGAGCTCGGTCGGCGCCACGACCCACGGTTGGTGAGCGCGAGGTGCCCCGCGAGACCGAAGTACCCCGTGAGACCTCCGGATTGCGGGTGGGTCCCCGTGCCGGCACGAACTCTCTGGTGCGCCCGTTTGCCGGTCGGGCTTCGGCGCGGCGGGGACGCTGCCAATTGATCGGCCGGGAGGCCACGCTGCGGGTGGGACCGGTCACCGTAGGACCGCGGGTTACGACCGGATCGCCAAAGTTCCGTACCGGATGGATCGGAGTAACCGTGTACCCCCGCGGCCGACCCGAGATGACGGCCCGCGGAGTCCGCGGCACGACCGGCCCTACCGGGTAGTAGGGATAGTACGGGTACCCAAAGGGCCGATACCGATAGCGATAGGGGTAGTAGAACGGATCGTAGTAGAACGGATCGTAGTAGTACGGGTAGTAGAACGGGTTGTAGTAGGGATACCCGAAGCTGATTCCGAACGTGAAGCCGTAGGGACGGCAGCCCCGGAACCGCCAGTACCAGTCGCGGCAGTAGAACGTGTCGTCATAGAGATAGACGGAACGCTCGTAGCCGCCGCCATAGACCACGGTCGTGCTGGCACCATAGACGCGGTATCCCTGCACGTCATAGTCGAAGCCTTCGGAACCGGATATCCCCTGTACCAGCTCGGTGATCTCGCGCTCGGGATCCTGGGCGCTGCTCGCAATAGTCAGCCGATCGTAGTCCCACCGGCCGTCGCGAACCACGTCCTCAAAGCGCCAGGGCTCGGCCGCGACGGCCGCGAAGACAAGCCCGCCTCCGTCGCCGTTCGCTCGGAACGCACCTCGCCCGCCATCCTCCCGCACTTCGTATCGGCGCCCGGTGATGACCCGCGAATCGTCCCGGGGATCGAGGGGGAAGAGCACGTGGAGGCGTCCGAACGTGTCGTAATGGACAACCAGCAAGTACCCGTCGACCTCGGCATCCACCTGGACCCGGACGACCTCGCCGTCTCGATAGCGGCGGTCGTTGTTCATCCAGAGGTGCACCGCCGGATCGGGCCTGGAAGAGGAAACTGCCAGACCTGACGTCGGCGAAGCAGCCGCAGCGAGAAGGAGGAAAGAAAGAATGGCCATAGGACGCGCTCCTGAAGGACGCTATCCGTCGCGATCAAAAGTATCGAATTCCGTGCCAGGCTGGGGCGATAGTCCAAACGACATTTCAACAACCACTTAGCGTTTTCTGCCAGGCTCCGGTGTCCTTGGCGCAGGACACTGGGAGGACGCTTTGACCGGTCTGGGTCACGGCTTCCGATGCCAGTACATTCGCATCTCCGAAATACGGCCACCCTGGGTTTCGCAAAAGATCGCCCCCCTCGCCTCAACCCATTCGCCGGTCCTGCGCCTCCGGAAAACGGCTTTGAATTCGGTCGAAAACCATGGTCCTGCCCCGTAGATCTCCCCGGTGGAGACGCTCACCTCGGCCTGGTTCACGGGGACATCGCTCCAGTAGCGGCGGATGGCCGCGATGCCTTGGATCGGCTGCGCGAACGGTGTCTCGGAGAAAACCGCCTCATCGGCAAAGACCGAGCAAGTAAGAGTGGGATCCTCCCTGGCCCATCCTCGGGCAAACGTGTCGATCAGCTCGCGGCCGAGCTCCCTGGTGCGTGCCACGTTTGGGGGAGACGTCATCGGAATACCACCGATCCAAGGGGGCTTTGGAACATACCCAGGACGAGGGGGATAACCCGCAGGACCCCCCTCCCTGGCGGGAAAACGGGCATTCACCAATATTTCACCGATTCTTTACGCCCGGAGCGAGAGAATTCCCCCGGCGGTTGGAGGGCGGAGTTGAGTCTTCACTACATCCATTGGAGGTTCGACATGAGAGGCGGGATGAAGGGAATGATCGGCGCGTTGGTTCTGGGTGGTCTGCTGGTGGCCCCGGAATTGGCGAGCGCCCAGACCCGCGGGTACGTCGGGATCGGAGGCGGCGTGAATCTTCCGATCGGCGATTTCGGCGAATTCTTCAAGCTCGGCTGGTTGGGCCAGGTGACAGGCGGAGTCACGCTCTCGAACGGGATCCTGGGATTCCGGGTCGATGGCGGGTATGGTCAGAACAAGCCGGAGGAGGGCGAGGGCTCGCTCAAGCTGATCCATGCCTTCGGCGATGTGGTTCTCACACCTCGGATGGAGGGCAAGGCCAAGCCATACGTCCTGGCCGGCGCCGGCATCGTCAACTTTAAGAACGGCGACAGCAGTACCGATTTCGCCTGGAACGCCGGAGCCGGCGTGGTTATCGCAGCCGGGCGGGTCGGCGTGTATGTCGAGGGTCGATTCGTGCAGGCGCGCGACAAGGAGGGCGACGAGACCTTCACCAGTAACATGATCCCGATTACCGTGGGAGTCCGGATCGGCGGCGGCAACTAGACGTACCGATCCTTCCATTGGTGTCCTGCCATTGGTGCGAGGGGCGGCCATTTTTGGCCGCCCCTTCGCGTTCCCCTCCGTGCAGGGTTAACCCGCCGCTGGCGTCATCCCCTTGTGAATGGTCCGAAAATGGTCGGACCGATTCCCGGACATCGGAGGCGGAGCATGAGAAGCATTGTCGCAGCAGGGGCCATCGTCGCCCTGACCCTGGGAGCTGCCGCCCAGGCCATGGCGCAGCCAACCAGCCAGGATGTCGAAAGGAGAGGGTATGTGGGGGTGGGGGGAGGGGTCACGTTCGGGACCGGCGACTTCGGCGACGCCACCAAGATCGGCTGGATGGTCCACGGATTCGGCGGGTACACGACCCGAGGGGGAATGTGGGGAGGCCGGCTCGACGCTTCCTACGGCCAGAACGCGCTCGAGGGAGACGGCGGGAACGTGAAGACGTTCGGAGCCACCGCGAACCTGGTGCTCACGCCGGGTCGGCGGCCCGCCGACTTCCATCCGTATTTCTTCGCTGGCGCGGGCGGATACCGAGCGAAGCAGACCGATCTGGGAGGCGAGTGGGCGTTCGCCTTGCAGGGCGGAGCTGGGCTGCAACTCCATCTCGGCCGCCGGACCGACATCTTCCTGGAGGGCCGCTGGCTTCACCTCTTCACTGATAACGCGGCCAACATCATCCCGGTTACGGCGGGGTTCCGGTGGGGAGGGATCTGACGGGGCTATGGGCTATTGGTTATTGGCTATTGGAAACTGCTCTGCGGATTAGAGCATCTGCCAATAGCCAATAGCCAATAGCCTTACTACCACTCCTCACCTGCCGTAGTTACTCTACAGCCCACATACGCAGCGCGGGCCACCCGGAAGTCCGGTGCAAGACCGGCGCGGCCCCGCCACTGTAAGAGGCCAATTCGCCCTCGCCCACCCCCGAGCCACTGGGTTGTCTACATCCCGGGAAGGCCGGTGAGGGCGCCTCGAGCCAGGAGACCGGCCCGCTCTGCTCCCGCATGATTCCCTCGAGGGAGGGGAGCGGGGGCCGAGTCCTTCCATCGTGTCCCCGTTACGCCCTGCGCCTCATGGTCGCAGGGCGTTTTGTGCGGGGGACCTCGTATTCTCCCCGGAGGACACGATGACCGCCCGACCGCCCGACCACCTGTTCGCCCCGTTCGTCCTGTTCGCCCTGTTCGCCTTATGGGCCCCGCTCCCTGCCCAGGAGCCCGACACGGTCCGTCTCCGGGACGTTGTCGTCACCGCAACCCGCTCGCCGGTACCCACCCGGCAGGTGGGCAGCAGCGTGGATCGCCTGGGTCCCGGAGAGCTTCGCCGGCGCCAGATCAACTCACTCCGCGAAGCGCTCCAGCTCCTGCCGGGTGGGCCGGTGCTCGCTAGCGGCGGCGCCGGAGCGGTTACCTCGCTCTTCTTGCGGGGCGTCGCCTCGAGCCAAACCCTGCTCCTGATCGACGGGGTCCGGATGAACGACGCCAATGCGAATGCAGGCATCCTGCTGGGCGGCGCCGATCTCGGCGGGTTAGGCACCCTGGAGCTGGTGCGCGGCCCGCAGAGCACGTTGTATGGCGGCGCCGCCATCGGCGGCCTGATTTCGCTGGATGCCATCCCGGGGAGCGGGCCCGCCTGGGCCGAGGCGGACCTCGAGGGCGGTACCTTCTCGACCTGGCACGGCCGGGTGACCGGCAGCGGGAGCGCCGGCCGGCTCGGCATCTCCGCCTCGCTCAGCGCCAACGGCACCGAAAACGAGCGCCGGCCCAATGACTGGCACCAGCGTACCCAGATGGCTCGCCTCGACTACCGGGTAAGTTCCACCCTTCAGGCCGGCGCGACGTTCCGAGGCTGGCAGCAGGAATACACCAGCCCCGGCGATCTGCGCACCACCAACACCACCCCGGTGGGCACCACCATGTTCCGCAGCTCCCTCGGCACCCTGTGGGTCGAAGCGACGCCTCACCGGATCTGGCACTCGAAACTGCTGGGCGGCTTCGCCTGGCAGCGGCTCCGGGACACCAGCCGGTTCGACGGGTTCGAGTCGGTGTTCGTCCAGCGCCACCGCCGCCGGGTGCTCGACTGGCAGAACACGCTGTCGCTGGGAAACGCGACGGTCCTCGCGGGCATCAACCGGGAATGGAGCACGCTGGAGAGCGATACGGTCCCCGCGGAGGAACGGCTCTGGGGGGTCTTCGGCGAAGCGCGGGTTAGGTTCGCCTCCGTCGTCCTCACCGCGGGCCTCCGCACCGACGACTACAACACCTTTGCCGATGCCTGGACCTACCGGCTCACCGGCGCGTGGTGGTGGGATCGGGCCGGCGCCAAGGTCCGGGCCTCGCTCGGCACCGGCTTCATGCCGCCGAGTATCGGCGCGCGGTTTGGCGATACGTTCCTGGCGCCTAACCCGGGGATCCGGCCCGAGCGATCGCGGGGACTCGATGTCGGGGTGGACCGGGAGTTCGGACCTTGGGGCCGGGTGGGGGTGACCTGGTTCCACAACACGCTCAAGGACCTGATTGCGTTTGAGAGCGCCCCCTTTCCCGAGAAAGGCCGCCTGGTCAACCTCCAGCGGGCCAGGACTTGGGGTGTGGAACTCACCGGCCGGGTGACCACCGGACCGGCCGATCTCGTGGTCGCCTATACCCTGCTTTCTGCCCGCAATCTCTCCGAACCCGATACCGCGCCGACCCGCTTGATCCGCCGGCCGCGCCACACCCTCAGCGCCGATATCGCGGTGACCCCGCGCCCGGGCACCTCCGCCGGCGCCGGCCTCTACGCGCTGCTCGACCGGGTGGACAGCGATTTCAACCAGTTCCCGGCCGAGCCCGTGAATCCGGGGGACTTCGCCACGGTGCGACTCTACGCCACTCAGGACATCGGATCCTGGCTCACCCTCAGGGTGCGAGTCGACAATGCACTGGATAGGTTGTATGAACCAGTCTACGGGTTCCCGGCCCTGGGGCGAACGGTGACGGCATCGGGTTCGGTGCGGATCCAACGTTTCCGGCCGGTCCCGCGTTAAACTCAGAGACTTCCTGTTCGGCAGAGGAGAACCATGTTCCCACTTCATCATCCCCGTCGATGGGCCGTGCTGGCCGCGAGTTTGGGTTGGTTCGCTGTTTCGGTATCTCATCCCATGGCGGCGCGAGCCCAAAGCACCGAACGCACCTTGAATGGCACCTGGAAGCTCAATCCCGAGAGGACCGCCGAGGAGGCCGAGGTCCAGAAAGGACGCGATCCGACCACCCGGGAAGGCTACGGTCGAACTGGAAGCGTCCGACCAGGCACCGGCCGCACCGATCCCCAGGGCGGGGGCGGGTCGGGAGGGGGAGCGCCCGGAGGCGGCGTCGCCCCGGCAGGGTTGGGGCCGGTCGGGGTTTACGCCAGACCGCTTCCGGAGGTCATGATCGCCCAGAACGACTCCACCGTCACTCTGAACGATCCGAGCGGTCAGCCCCGCATCCTCTGGCTGGATGGTCGCAAGGAGACCGTGCAGATGCCCGGCACCGAGCCCATGGAGATCAGCGCGCGCTGGAAGGGGGGCAAGCTCACGGTCGAGCGCAAGTTTACCAGTCTCGGCAGCGTGCGAGAGGTCTATTCGCTCTCGAAGGACGGCAAGGAGCTCATCGTCGACGTCCGACTCACCGCTCCAGCGCTCACCCAACCCATGGATTCAAAGCGGGTTTACGACGCCAGCGCCGCCAAGGAGTGATTACAGCGGATCAGAAGTACGTCGCAAAGCCAACCTGGAACCCGCCGGTCCGGGACGGCGGGTTGCCCTGCGCGTCGCGGGAGGATTCCCAGCGATAGTTGGCGCGGAACACGGTCCCCGGAACCGGACGGAAGCTCACGCTGCCCACGACGGCGCTGGTCTCGTCGTAGATCCGGAGCCCGGTAGAGCTGAAGGTCCCCCGGTTGAGATCCACCCACTCGAGCCGGAGCCCGAGCGACACTAACGGATTGGGGAGGCCGCGAATCGCGGGTCGCCACACCGGCAGTACCGCATCCAGGTGAAATCCCCACTGTCGCGTGCCCAGGAGCTCGGCCAGGTCGGCGGGCACGTTCACCCGGGCCCAGGCGACCTCGCCGCGCAGATCGAGCGCGCGGATCGTGGTGTTGAAATCGACCGCCAGGATTGAGAGCCAGCGCGCTTCATCGACCCGCTCTCCCTCAATCCGGTAGGTGTTATAGACCCCGCCGTAGTAGGACAGCCCGAGCTCGCCGAATCGGCGCGATTGGGCCGCAATCCTCCCGGTCAGCGCGGGCGATCCATTGTTGTCCTCCTCGAACCTGCTCTCGCTCTTGCCGCTGGGCAGATCGGTGCGGCCGGTCTCGTTGAGGATCACCCCGTCGCCTAACCCGTTTACGAGATACGCGTCGTAGGAGAGCGAGAACCCCCGCGGCGCCAGCCGGCCGTGCGCCCCGAAGCCGATTTCCGAGAGGGTTGCGGGGATGATCCGGGTCGACACCAGGGGACGATCCACGAAGTCATATCGGGGACCATCGTGATTGACATTGAACGCGCCGATCGGAGGAAGCAGGATCCCGCCACGGAGCACGAACGAGGGGTTGACGGTGAAATCCACCAACGCGGTCTCCAGGGCGATCTCCTCCACGCCGTGCTCGAACTCGAGCTCGGAGATGAAGCGAAGACGCCGCCCGACCGCGGAGAAGAGAAACACGTTGAAGCGGCGAAGTTCCATCGAGAGGCCCTCGCCGACGCCGTCGGTACGGAAGTAGTTGGCGTTTCCTTCGGCGTAGCCGCCCACCGCGGTGGCCCCTGCGGTGATGAGGAACGGCCGCTGGTAGATCCCGCCCTGCACCATCGCGGTGTCGGGTGCTTGCGCGGAGAGGCCGCCGGCGACACCGGACAGCCCGGCGAGCATGACCAGAGCGCGGGACGCTCTTCGCATAGCCATCGGCGCGATGCGGTTACCGCTCTTCCGGCACCAGCTCGATCACGATCCGGTCGCCGTCCACCCTCACCGGGAACCGGCGAAGCGGCCGCTGGGTCGGTCCTTTGAGGACCTCACCGGTGTTGGTGTACTCGCTGCCATGGCAGGGACACACCAGGTGACCGGCCCCCGGCTCCACCTGGCAGCCGCGATGCATGCAGCGGGTCGAGACCGCGGAGTATTCCCCGGTATCAGTGCGATAGATATAGAGCGGCAGTGGCTGGCCCGGCGCGTCGGCCAGCACGAACCGGCTCTTCCCCAACTCCTCCTGGTGAATCGTCAGGCGGTTCCCGTCCACCGTCGTGTTCACATAGTGGAAACCGATGCAGCCGCCCAGTGAGAGGCCCGCCCCGCCGGCCAGGGTGCCGGCCGACAGGGCCTCCATCCGCCGGAGAAACTCGCGCCGGTTCACAGGGAGCGCAGGAAGGCGAGGAGGGCTTGCTGCTCGGTGCGGGTTAGGGCCAGGAAGCGTTTCCGGCTCGCCGCCCCTTCACCGCCATGGAGCTCGATGGCCTGCTCGAGCGTGGCGGCCCGCCCATCATGGAGGTAGAAGGCCTGGCCTCCCTGGGATCGCTCCGCCAGCCCGATCCCCCAGAGCGGAGCCGTGCGCCATTCCGAGGTGAGCGCGCGGCCTTCGGTGTAGTAATCGTCCAGTTCCGGCCCCATATCGTGCAGGAGCAGGTCGGTATAGGCATGGAAGATCTTGCGATCGAGAGCCGCGACCCGCGAAGGACCGGTGGTGAGCGCCGGCACGTGGCACTTGGCGCATCCGATCTGGCCGAACCGGGCCTCGCCGGCGAGGACCTCGGGGTCACCGGCATTCCGGCGCGGCGGCGCGCGCAGCGTCTTGAGGTAGAACACGACGTTGCTCACGGTGCTGGAGGACACCTCGGGGTCCGGCACGTTGTCGCCGGCAAAGTTGCCGACCTGCGGGTTAATGGGATCGTCCAGAATGAGGTCGGTGGTGAGTCCCATGTCCTCCCGATAGGCCGTTACCGTCTGGTGCAGGAGATTGATGGCGGAGGCTTTCTTGCCGAACCGGCCGATGTACCGCCCGTCGACCAGCAGATGGCGGCGGGGCTCTCCGGGATCGAAGAGCAGCTCGAGCCGGCTCACCTCGGCGAGGAGATCGGAGGGCGCGAGGAGCTGGACCCGGCCGGAGATCCCGTCGCCGTTCGCATCGTCCGGATCGGCGAGCGCGAGCAGCACCGAGTCTTCCACCGCCTCGAGATAACCCAGGCCCGTCACACTCGGCGCCGTGAAGCGGGCTACCCCGCTGGCCCCCGCGGGAACGACTTCGGCGATGTAGTGGAGAATCGCGCGATGCTGGAGCTGCGGGCCGCCCTCGGCCCGCATGGGGTCGAATCGGCCCTCCTCCATCCGGCCGAACCGGGTGAGGTTCATGACCGGATGGCCCTTGCCGTCTCCCACATGACAGCTGGCGCAAGCCGGAGCGATGAAGATCGGGCCTAACCCGTCAGCGACACCGAAGACCCGGCCGAAGTCGGCGTCGCCGGCCAGGAAGGCAGCACGCTGCCCCGCGGTCAGTCCGTCCAGCGGGCCTTCGAGAATCTCTTCCGGGTCAGGCGCACTGGGAAAGAAACCGTCGCACCCGCCGGCGAACGCCGACACGACAATGGCGGCGAGCCACCGACCCCCTCTCACCTCTCACCTCTCACAGTACCCACTCTTTGAAGGCCCCGACCAGCAGCCACGCGTTCAGGCCCATGATCACCACCGCCACCGTCCACGCCACTGACCGCAGCACTCGCCCGTTCACGAACCGGCCCATCTTCGCCTTCTCGCTGGTGAACTGCACCAGCGGGACCACCGCGAAGGAGAGTTGCAGGCTCAGGATTACCTGGCTCAGGATCAAGAGCGAGCCGACCCCCTTCGAGCCGTACATCGCCGTTACGATGACCGCCGGGATGATCGCGATGAGCCGGGTGATGAGCCGCCGAAGCCACGCGGGGAGGCGAATGTTCAGGAACCCTTCCATCACGATTTGTCCCGCGAGCGTTCCGGTGATGGTGGAGTTCTGTCCGGAAGCCAGCAGGGCCACCGCGAACAGCACACTCGCGGCGGTGGTGCCGAGCAGTGGCGCGAGCAGGTAGAAGGCGTCCCCGATGTCGGCCACGTCGCGGTGGCCGGTCGGATGGAAGGTCGCCGCCGCCAGGATCAGGATCGCGCCGTTGATGAGGAACGCGAACAACAGCGCCACTGTGGAATCGAACGTCGCAAAGCGGATTGCTTCCCGCTTCGAGGCCGGATCGGGGAGCACGTGCCGGGTCTGCACGATCGAGCTGTGCAGATAGAGGTTGTGGGGCATCACGGTCGCGCCCAGGATACCGATCGCGATGTAGAGCATCGCCGGATTGGTCACGATCTCACCGCTCGGCACGAGCCCTGACGCAATCGCCGCAATCTCGGGTTTGGCCAGAGCTAGCTCGATGGCGAAGCACACCCCGATTGTCGCGATCAGCGCGATCACGAATGCCTCGAGGTAGCGGAAGCCGCGGTGTTGAAGCAGGAGAATCAGGAGCACATCCAGCGCGGTCAGGCACACGCCCCAAATGAGCGGAATCCCGAACAGCAGGTTGAGCGCGATGGCCGCGCCGAGTACCTCCGCCAGGTCGCAAGCGGCAATGGCGATTTCGCAGAGGACCCAGAGCCCGAAGCTCACCGGCCTTGAATAGTGGTCCCGGCATGCCTGGGCCAGATCGCGTCCGGTCACCACGCCGAGCCTTACCGCGAGCGATTGCAGCAGAATGGCCATCAAGTTGGAGAGCAGGATGACGCTGAGCAGGGTGTACCCGAAGCGAGCCCCGCCGGCGAGATCGGTGGCCCAGTTCCCCGGGTCCATGTAACCCACCGCCACCATGTACCCGGGACCCGCGAACGCCAGCACTTTGCGCCAGAATCCGACTCCGGTCGGGACCCGAACCGACTGGTAGGACTCGGGGAGGGAAGGGCGCACCCGGGGATGCCGCCACCCGGTGAGGACTCCATCCATCGGCTCGACCGGTGCCGCGCTCACCGGGATACCCTGCTCACGAGAATCTGCTGGGCCAGCTCCTCACCAATCACCTGTTCTGCTGCGCCCACCTGGACCACCACCGGTCCGCTGAAGGGATGGTGCTCGGTAATGCTCACCCGGCTTCCGGGAACTAACCCGCGGTGCTCCAGATAGCGGAGCCGATCGCCCTGGCTGGTATCGACGCGGCGGATTTCCACGGTTTCTCCGGCCGGCACCTCGGCGAGCGGGGTGTAGCTGGCTTCCTCCATGGTCCCGTCGGGGGCGGGAATCGGATCACCGTGCGGATCGACGCTCGGGTTTCCGAGCGCCTGTGCCATCCGCTCAACCAGGAAATCGGAGACCGCATGCTCGAGTCGCTCCGCCTCGTCGTGCACGGTGTCCCAGGCGTAGCCGAGATGGGCCACGAGATAGGCCTCGATGAGTCGGTGCCGACGCACCATGCGCAGGGCCGCGTGGCGGCCCTCCTCGGTGAGCACCACGCCGCGATAAGGCACGTGCTCCAGGAGCCCCTGATCGGAGAGCCGCTTGATCATGCCGCTCACCGATGCCGGCGAGAGCCCCAGCCGTTCGGCAATGTCGGTGGTCGAGGCCGGCTGGTCTCCCCGACCACCGGGGGCGAGGCGATAAATCGCCTTGAGGTAGTCCTCGACGGAGCGGGTTAGGGATTCGGACATGGCTGGCTATCGGCTATTGGCTATTGGCTATTGGCTATTGGCTATTGGCTATTGGCTATTGGCTGTTCGCTATTCGCTATTCGCTATTCGCTTGGTTATTCGGCCCTCGGCGCTCGGCGGGGCATTGATCCCCTCTTCTCCTCCTGTCCCCCGACCGAAAACCGTCCACCTTATCGGAGGTCAAATTTAGGTTTGCCTAAACTTTTTGTCAATACTGCCAAAAAATTCGGCAGTGCATATACTTACAGCACCGGATGGCCCGGCAAGCGCGCCTGGGGTGGTGGGGGACTACGAGCGAATGGCGACTAGCGAGCTGCGAAAAGCGGGGTCAAATAGCGCGCGGGCCTACCGAACCAATTCCAGAAGCGGCGTCAGGATCCGTTGAGTTATCCCCCAGAGAGCACCGATGTCGAGGTGATAGGCGGGCGCGCGGGCCAGGGTCCCGTAGCGGGGATATTCGATCGTGCCACGCACGCCCGGGCGGAAGAAGGACTCCAGCGGAACCCAGTGGGCGGCCGCGACCTCCCGGTTGGGCGTGAGGGGTTGCGGGTTAGGAATCGCGAACACGAACGGACGGATGCTGAGCGAGGGAAGGATCGGTGTGCGAGTGGCGAGGTCGTCGAGCTGGCCGATCGGAGCGACCCCGCTCAGATCGAGCCCGACTTCCTCACGGGCTTCCCGGCGGGCGGTTTCGAGCAAGTCGAGTTCGCCGGGGGCCGCGCGCCCCCCCGGGAAGGCCAGATGTCCCGACCATACGTCACCCTCCCGCTCGGCGCGCCGGATGAGGAGTACCGGATCGGGACGCGCGGCCAGCACCACGGCGACCGCCGCCCAGGGACGCGAGGCCGCATCGGGCACGCGCCGCGGCGGCGTTACTGCCAGCCAGTCCCTGAGCCTGGCCAGATACCCTTCCGGGAGGGCGGCCGGGCCGGTCCCAGGGAAGGCGCTCGGTCCGGCTTGCGGGTTAGGAATCGGTGTTCGGATAGGCGGCCGGCCGGTTGGCCGACAAGCCCGCTCCCCACCGGCACGCCTCGACATGCGCCGGGACGGCCCGCCCGCAGGCTTCGGCCCGGCGCTCCATCGCGGGGAACAGCACCGCCGCCTCTTCGCCCACCGCTACATAACACGCGGTCGCAATGTCCTCGGCGCTCAGCGGCCGGCAGTAGTTCAAGCCGTCATCGATGTTGGCGGTCACGTCCACGAAGTTCTTGACCAGGCCGACGAAACAAAAAGGCCGGTACCGAGGATGGCCCAGCAGGCATTCTTCGGTGCCGCGAACCGGGTCGCGGACCACGACGCCGCTCACATAGGTGCCGATTCCCTGGTAGCACCACCGCCGCCACTGCTCGGGTGCGCGGTCACAGTGCCGGGCGATCTTCTCGAAATCGAGGCCGGTGTACTCCGCAATCAGCCCGGCCTGCATCATGTAGCAGGATCGCTGGTAGCGGTGCCCCAGCGCCGAGCAGGGATACAGCGGGTCCTTGGGGTCGCGCACCTTGAACGGGGGGAAGGAGTCGGCCCTGGTCCCATGCCCCCCGTGATGCGCGGCTTCGCCCGGTTCGCCCTGTGCCGCCGGATGGTGCGATTGCCCCCGCCCACCCACGATGAACTCCATGAACGCTCCGCCATAGCACGATTCGGCATCCCAAGCGCTTGCCAGCAGGTCGCAGCCGGCCAGCGCGCGCGGGAGATTCATCGTGTAGTTCTGGACCAGCCCATGGCCGATCCCGTGGACGCACTGGAACCGGAGCCAGGTATTCCGATTGATCCCCGGATTGTTGCAGAGACCGGCCAGGCTCGCGCTGTCGGTCCCCTGCTTCGCGAAAAAGGCCTGGACCACGCCATGATAGCAGCCCGATTGGAACTGCTCGTTGCACTGGGAATAGACGGCGCCAATATCTTCGCCCGGCTCCCACGCGTTGATGCCGATGACGTGGGCAAAGTCATGCCCGAACCGCTGCACGTAAGGGTCCTGTTTCGCAATCAAAGAGAGGGTACCCATCGCGAGGCGGACCCGACCCCGCTCCACCAGATCGAGCAGAAACTCCTCGTAGCACTGCCGCTGGCTCGTCTTCCAAAGCAACCGGCAGCGATTCATCGCGATGCGGGCGGCGGCGACCGAATCGGTGGGGGCACTCAGTTGGCGCAGCGTCTCCGGGAGAGTTGGCCGCGGCAGTCCGGGGAAAGCGGCGCCCTGTAGCCGAAACGCCACACCCGCGCCGAGGACGGCCGCGACCACCACGAAAACCGCCAAGCCGATCTTGCGCAGCATGGGTAGTATTATACCCAGTCCCCAGGTTCGGAGATTCACTCTGCGGACTTCACATCCGACGCTGGTCGCCGCAAGCAAAGCCATCGCGACGCAACGCAACGCGATGGTGGAGCGGTGGGCCCTGTGGCTGGGTGACCGATTGACAGCCACCAGCGCGATCCCCGCCGAGCTCGTACGGCGCGAGCTATCGCTCCTCATTGACGTGTTCGCGACCATGGTGGGCCCGCTCAGGCGGGAAACCAAGGCGATCTGGAGTCGCGCCGCCGAGCAGTATGGCCGCCACGCCGCGATCCGGGGACTCGCCGCCGGCGAGGTGGTCGAGGAGATGCAGTATCTTCGCGAGCTCCTGATTCGGTATCTCGCCCCGGCCATCGCCGCGCTCCGTCCCCGCCAGGGCATGGCGTTGTTGCTGCGGCTGAATCGGCTGGTGGATCGCGGCGTGGCGATGGCGGTGGTGGGATATACCGACGAGATCGCCGCCGCTCTGGTCTCCGCTGCCGACGACGGTGCCGGCCGCCGCACCCCTGATCCCGCCGAGCTGACCGAGGCGCTCGAGGCGCTTCGGAGCGAGCTCCAACAAACCCTCTCGGTTTCCGCGTAATTCGGCTCCAGCCCGCGCAATCCGGGTTAGGCCCCCCGCGGCTCCATTCGGCAGGATGGAGCCGCAATGTTGTGGGAAACCCTCCGGGGGATCGCGCGGTTCGAAGATCTCCCCCGTTTGATCGGCGCGCTCGGGTTCACGCCCGACTGGCGCGAGCTGCCGGATCGCTGTTTGGGTCCGGCGAAGGCGGTCATCGTCGGACGGCAGGGCGAGTTCGGGTGGTACGCGGTGGCCAGCGGGGAACCGGCCATCGTGGTCCGGGCCGCTCGCACCCTGGCCGCCCGCGGGCTTCCAGCGGCGGTGCTGGGACTCGAGCCGTCGGTCCGCCGGCTCCACCTCGCCACCGGTGATGCGCCCCTTCTCGTCCTGGACCTCGATGCACCGCGCCCGCTGGACCGGGCGCGGCTCGAGCGCTGCGTCGCGCGGCCCGGCGAGCTCGCGTGGGCCACCGGGTTCCGGATCGGCGAGGCCCTCGCCACGCGCGGAGTCGATGACCGGTTCTTCGCGAAGTTTCGCCAGACGCTGGGGACCCTCATCGCCGCGCTGCCCGGCCGGATCCCCCCGGCGGACCGCCACGCGTTGGGCCTCCTCTGCCTAACCCGCATTCTCTTTCTCTACTTCATCGAGGCCAAGGGCTGGCTGGGCGGGCGGCCGCGCTTTCTCCGCGAGGCCGTGGATCGTTGTCTCGGAGCGCGTCGTTCGCTCCACCGGGACCTCCTCGATCCGCTGTTCTTCGGCACCCTCAACCGGCCCTACGAGGCGCGCAGCCGGCTGGCCCGGCACTTCGGTCCCCTCCCGTTCCTCAACGGCGGCCTGTTCGAGCCCCATCCGCTGGAGCGTCGTTGGCGGGTGACCTTGCCCACCCCGGTCCTGCGCGACGCGTTCGATGAATTGTTCGAGCGATTCCACTTCACCCTGAGCGAATCCTCCGGCGATGCCATCGCGCCCAACATGCTGGGCCGGGTGTTCGAAGGGGTGATGGCGCCGGGCGAACGGCACGCCACCGGGAGCTACTACACCCCGGCGGCGCTGGTGGAGGCGGTGCTGCGCGAGGCGCTGGCCGCGTGGCTGGCCCGGCGGCTTCGGATCCCGGACGCCCAGGCCGAGCGCCGGATCGCAGAGCCCGATAGCCTAACCCGCAGCGCATTCCGCGGCCTGCGCCTCCTCGATCCCGCGGCGGGGAGCGGCGCCTTCCTGCTCGGCGCGCTCCGCCTGCTGGCCGGACCCGAGCGGGGTAGGGTCCGCCCGGCCCGGCTCCGGACCGTGCTCACCACCTCGGTGTACGGGGTGGACCTCAACCCAGCCGCAGTGCGCCTCGCCGAGCTCCGCCTCTGGCTCGAGGTGGCGGCCGCCGAGGGGGGCGATCCGGCCGACATCGCGCCGCTCCCCAACCTCGACGCGCTCATCCGCCAGGGCGACAGCCTGATGGATCCGGTCCGCGGGATTCCGCTCCCCTCGCCCCCGCTCGATCTCGCCGCCGAGCTGACCGCGGTTCGGGGCGCGCTGGTACTGGCCGCGGGCCCGGAGAAAGCCGCGCTGGTACGGCGCCATGCGCGCCTCGAGCGTCGGGTCGCGGAGACCGCGCTGGAGGAGGTCTCCGCCCGGCTGGAAGGGGAGATTGCCGAGCTGGTCACCGCGGGCCGGAGTCCCACCTTGTTCGGGGAACGCCGGGGCCTCGGCCGGGAAGAGCGGGTTAGGCTCGCCGAGCTCCGCCGGCGGCGCGGGCGGGTGCGCGAGCAGCTCCGCGCGATCCGGCGCACCGGGGCGGTTCCCTGGTTCCACTATCCGGTGCAGTTCGCGGATGTGTTCGCCCGGGCGGGAGGCGGGTTCGATCTCATTGTTGGGAACCCGCCCTGGATTCGGGCCGAAGCGCTGCCACCGGCAGGCCGCCGCTATCTCGCCGAGCGCTACCGCTTCTTCCGAGCCTCGGCCGGCGAATCCCGCGGCTACGGGCACCTCCCCGACCTCGCGGTTGCGTTCCTGGAACGGGCCCTGGAGCTGGCCGCCCCCGACGGGGTCATCGCATTCCTGGTTCCGGCCAAGCTCGCCACCACCGGATACGCCACGACGCTGCGGGCCGAGCTCGCTCGCACCACCACCGTCATGATCGCGGCGGACCTGCGCGACGATCCCCGCTCGGCATTCGACGGGACGGTCTATCCGATGGCGCTGGTGCTGGGGCGCGGCGCCGCCCCGCCGGGGCACCGGGTCAGGCTTGGACTCAGCGGGCCGGGTGGCGCGGTGCCGCAGCGCGAGCTCGGCGCTGCGCCCTGGGTGTTGGTGGAGGATACCGTCCGCACGATCCTAACCCGGCTCCGGATGGAGTTCCCCTTCCTTGGCGACCGCTTCTCGTGCCAGCTCGGCGTCAAGACCGGGTTGAACCGCGCGTTTCTGGATCCCCCGCCGAGCGTCGAGCCCGAGCTGGTCCGCTTCGCGATTCGGGGACGGGATCTCGAGCCCTTCCGGGTTAGGCCGCGCCGCCGCCTGCTCTGGCCCTGTACCCCGGACGGCCGGGTGCTCGGCGAGCTTCCGCCGGGCGCCGCGAGCCATCTGGCGCCGTTCCACCCGGACCTGCGCCGCCGGAGCGATGGCCGCGCGGCGGCGACCCGACCCTGGGCGCTGTTCCGCACCCGGGCAGCGGCGTCGCCCCATCGGGTGATCTGGGCCGACGTCGCGCGCCGTCTCACCGCGGTGCCCCTCACGGGAACCGAGCATCGGAAGCTGATCCCGCTCAATACCTGTTACGTCATCGCGGTACCCGACGAGGCGACGGCCTTCCGCCTGTCGGCATGGCTCAACTGCTCCTGGTGCCGGGCCCTCGCGGCCGTGACCGCCGATCCCGCCTCCGGGGGGTTCCGCCGCTTCAACGCGCGGGTCGTCGCCGCGCTCCCCTGCCCTCCCGCCGTCCTGGGCGACACCGCGCTGTTCGAGCTGGGGCGCGCCGGGGTGGGGGACTCGCTCGCGCAATCGGACCTCGATGAGCGCGCCGCCGTTCTCCTTTCGCTCTCGCCCGACGAACGCCGCGCCCTGGCCGCGCTGGATCGCGAAGGCGCCCAGTCTGGTCGCCGAGTCGCTCGCGCGGGTTAGGGACCCGCTGGGGACCTGGCTCCGGCCTGGTCCGGCGGCACCGCCCGGTGCGGTCGCGGCACGACTGGCTCACGCGCTGCTCCCACCGGTCGCGGCCGATCTCCCGCCGGCCTGGCTTCGCGCCGATCAGCGGCTGTCATTCACCCGGACGCTCGCCGCGGTCCGGCGCTATCGGGGCGCCCTGCTCGCCGATCCGGCCGGTACGGGGAAGACCTGGATCGGGCTGGCGGTGGCCGCGGCGCTCGACCGGCGACCCGCGGTCCACGTCGT
>JBQTHV010000043.1:0-43172 GCA_052389555.1 Gemmatimonadales bacterium
CCCGGTGGGCGGTCGAGGACCGGAAGCCCGTGCTAGGACTCTGCCGGGGCCATCAGGTGCTCAACGTGGCGCTCGGAGGCACGCTGTGGCAGGACATCGCCGCTCAGGTGCCCAGCGCGATCAAACACGACTACTTCCCGACTGCGGGTTATGCGCGGGACTTCCGCGCCCACGAGGTGTCGCTGCAATCCGGATCGCGACTGGCGGACGTGTTCGGCGAGGGGGCGATCCAGGTCAACAGCATGCACCATCAGGGGGTGAAGGACCTGGCGCCGGCCCTGGTAGCTTCGGCGTGGTCGCCTGATCGGTTGGTCGAGGGGTTCGAGTCCGGGAACCAGCATTACCTGGTGGGCGTGCAGTGGCACCCCGAAGTCTTCGAGCCAACTGACCAGCGGACCCGGCGGCTGTTCCGGGAGTTCGTGGAGGTGGCTCAGCGGGGTGCGTCCTAATCCATAGGCGAGCCGGAGCGAGCCCACCATCGGAGGAGCGTCATGGACCTGGTCACCCTACTCATCGTCGGCTTGATTGCCGGATTGCTGGCCCGCTTCGCGGTGGGTGGTATCGGTTACGGGCTCCTGGGCAATCTGGTGGTCGGGGTAGCCGGCGCCTTCATCGGAAGTTGGGTCTTCCAGGCGCTCCGGATTCGCAATCCGGTGTCGGGGATCGCCGGCACGATCCTGGTGGCTTTCATCGGGTCGGTGCTGCTCCTGCTGATTCTCCGGGCGGTGCGGCGGCGACGAAGAGCGCTGTAGGCAATCCAAGCTCTTAGCCAACGGACTGGTCCCGGTTCCGGGTCCCATTTGACGGGATTCAGAGGCACCGCGAGTATCAAGTGCCATGAGTCGCGCCCTGTCAGCAATTGGAAGTCTGGCCATCCTCGCGGGATCAGTCACCGCGCAACAACCCATGCCCTCAATGAGGGGCACGGTGCGCGACACCGCCGGCCGGCCCATCGCCGGGGCCGAGGTCGCCATCGCGAACAAGCGCGTTACGACCAACTCGCAGGGCGTGTTCCGAGTGGACAGTCTGCGCCCTGGCTCCTATGTGCTCACGATCCGCCTGGTCGGGTACGTCCCGGTGAGCTCGAGGATCCAGCTCTCCGCCGAACCATTCCATGCCGAGTACATCCTCCTTCCCGCGGCTCACGTGCTGCCGGAGGTCGTGGTAGAGGCCCGCAAGACGGGCATATCCGGCATCGTCGGGAATTCCGCTTACCGCCCGCTCCCGGGCGCCAAAGTAACGGTAGCGGGAATCCGCGGTGGCGAGATGCTCACGGATTCTGCAGGCCGCTTCGCGTTTCCGGCAGCCGATCAGGGGCTGTACTTGGTGCGGGTTACGCTTGCGGGTTATGCTGAACGGCGGCTGTTCGTCGAGCTCAGGAAGGGAGAAGGGAAAGAGCTCGCGGTGCGGATCGTCCCATCCATGCGCTCCCTTACTCGTGCTGACGAGGTGGCCGCCATCGATCTCGGCCGCCGGCTCGCCGTGAACCTGCCGCGCGAGCGGCTCGCCGCGAACGACCTGAAGCGCTATGGCTCGCTCGGCATGTGCGATGTGAACCGCATCACTGAGCAGGTCGGTCGAGGACCCGCCGCGCGGGTGATCGTGATTCTCAACGGCTTCGTGCTGGATACCGCGCTGGCCGTGAGCACGCTCTGCTTGTGGCGCGCCGACGAGGTGGAGCTCGTGGAGTTCGGCTCTCATGTCTGTCGCGATATCACCCGCACCATTCCCGATCTCGTCGACGCCTGGTGCACGCGTATCCCGCCGAGCGGGAGGCCCCCCAGTGCCGCCGGCCGCGATCTCTACGGCGGCGGCAGAGTGCGCACCCAGGGGGCAGGTGGTCCCTTTGTGGTCATCTGGGAAAGGCGGCAGCCGGCAGAGGCCCTATATTTCTCCCAATGATCAATGCTTCGCCCACGCTCCATCGCTTCGAAGCCAGATACGCACGGGAAACTGGTCGAACCGATTCGTTCGATCGCGCTCTCCAGCGCTTCGCCGCCCTCTGGGTCCACGCCCAAACGCTCAACCCCGAGCTCGGCGCGGATTGGGCCGAAGATCTGGCGGCCGATCGCGCGATCGCGCGGGCGGTAAATGGCCTCCCCCCCGTTTCCTGATTTTTCGCAGCTCCTCGCCGGCTTGACCAGAGGCCTAACCAGCCGCCGGATTCCCTTCATGCTCATCGGCGGGCAGGCATTGCTCCTTCATGGACACGCCCGTCTCACCGAGGACATCGACATCACGTTGGGGGTGGATCCGTCACACCTCCCAATTATCCTCGATTTTTGCCGAGAGCTCGAGCTCGATGTCCTCCCCGAGAAACCGGCAGACTTCGTCGCGGAGACGTTCGTTCTCCCTGCTCGTGATCGTGCGACCGGCATTCGGGTGGATTTCATCTTCTCAACCACCGAGTATGAGCGCCAAGCGATCGGGAGAGCCGTATCGGTGCCCCTCGCCGGAAGCGCAGTTCCCTTCGCGACGGCCGAGGATCTTCTCATTCACAAGCTATTCGCGGGCCGGCCCCGCGACTTGGAGGACGCAGCCAGCGTGGTCCGACGCAAGGGACCGGAACTCGATTGGGAGTATCTGGAGCGCTGGGCGCGCGAGTTTGGGCGCATCCCAGGTCGCGAGGACTTGCCGGTAGTACTGGAAAGCCTCAGGGAATCTCGGGGCGATTGAGCACCCCGCAGCTGATGACTCCTCCGCACGCCAACCCCGCGGATCAACGCGATCCTCCCCGAGCTCGATGACATGATCGAGGGCCTGGTGACCCTCGAGAAAGCCCGAGTGATCACCTACCGCCCCGAATCGCCGGGTTAGGACTTGGCGCCTAGCGCAGCACCCCCGACTTCGGGTTGATCCCGATCAGATCCGCGTCGAACGCATCGACCAGCACCTCCCAGCGCTTGCCCTCGTCCTTGATGACGAAGATGTAGACCAGTCCCTGGGGGCGCCGCTCGATCTTGCCCGCCTCGACCTCGCCCTCGGGGAACCGGGTCTGGGCCACGTGCTGGGCATCCAGCGGCTTCACCCGGGCCTCATCGATCAGACCCGGCCGCTCCTCGATAATCTTCACCACGTGCTCGCGAGGAGGCGCCGCGGCCACCCGGGTCCGCATGACCTGCGGGGACTCCGGCTGGGATGGCTGGGCCACCGGCGTCACCGTGACCGTGCGGTCGGGCGCGGCCGTTCCTGGCGCTCCCGGCGCCGCCGACGGCCGGTAGGCCGACCCGGTATCGGGCACGACCTCGATGATGATCCCGGTATTCGCGTTGATCCGCACCATGTGCATCCGGCCCTGCTCGTCCCTCACCCGGTAGTCGTACACCAGCTCGCCGCTCCGTCGTTCGATGCTTGCCTCGATCACCGTCCCGTTGGGGAAGCGGGTTAGGGCAACCCGCTGGGCATCGGCGGGCCGGAACCGCGCTTCGACCAGGAGCCCGGGCGAGAGCTCCCGGACTTCCACCACCATCTCGGTCGGCCCGGGTACCGCCGGCGCCATCGCCGTCGTGTCGGCTCCCGGCGGTTGCTCGCGTCGCGCGCACCCCAGAACCAGCCCGGCCAGGCCGAGGCCCACTGCCCATCGCGTCACCTTCATTGCGCACCTCCAGAGTTGGGTCTTCCCATGTCGGTGACGCGCCCTCGGGCCGGAACCGCACGCTGCACGGAAACCAACCCATTGGGACACCGCGGCCTATCTCCTTTCCCCTTGCCAATCAATGACTTGGTGCAAAACCCCGCACGGCCCCTATTTTGCTCCCTCCCGCGCGTATGCCCCTTCAGCATCAGCGTTTCCGGGTCGCCATCGTCCTGGGCACCCGGCCCGAGGCCATCAAGATGGCTCCGGTGATCCGGCAGCTTCGGAAACGAGCCAACATTTTCCAGCCGCTGGTGATCACCACCTCGCAACATCGCGAGATGCTGGCCCAGGCGATGCGCGCCTTCCGGCTCGCCTCCGACATCGACCTCGGCCTCTCCCATCACAACCAGACCCTGGCCGACTTCACCGCCCGCGCGCTGATCGCGCTCACCGGCTGCTTCCGGCAGGTCAATCCCGACCTGCTGCTGGTGCAGGGCGACACGTCCACCGTCGTCGCCGCGTCGCTCGCCGCGTTCTATCACGGCGTGCCGATCGGCCACGTCGAGGCCGGTCTCCGTTCCGGCGACACCCGGCGCCCGTTTCCCGAAGAGGTCAACCGCCGGATCGCGAGCTGTGTCACCGACATGCACTTCGCGCCGACCGAGCTGGCGCGCGAGAACCTGCTTTGCGAGCGGATCTCCGACGAGCACATCTACGTCACCGGGAACACCATCGTGGACGCGCTGGAGCAGATCCGCCACGATGGCGAGTTCGATGATCCGGCCCTCAACGCGCTCGATTGGGAACGCCGGAAGGTGATCCTCGCCACGGTACACCGGCGGGAGAACCTGGGTCAGAACCTGCGCGACATCTGCGCTGCGTTCCGCCGCATCGTGGAGCAGCATCCCGAGGTCGAGATCGTCCTCCCCGTGCACCTCAACCCGCTGGTGCGGGAGATCGTCTTCCCCGAGCTCTCCAACATTCCGGGGATCAGCCTGCTCGAGCCGATTGCCTACCACGACTTGATCGAAGTGATGCGGCGCAGCGTCCTGGTGCTGACCGATTCGGGCGGGATCCAGGAAGAGGCGCCCGCGATGCGGAAACCGGTGCTCATTCTCCGGAGTGTGACCGAGCGGCCCGAGGTGCTCGAATGCGGCTTCGGCGAGCTCCTGGGCTCCGACCGCGATCTGATCGCCGAGGAGGTCCATCGCCTGCTCACCGATCCCGCGGCCTACGCGGCGATGACCACGGGAATCAACCCCTTCGGGGACGGCCATGCCGCCGAGCGGATTGTCGAAGTCATCGAGGAACGTTGCCGCACCGGACGGCTGTTCGCGTCGCCGAACGTGGAAGCCCCGGTGCCCCAGCACTAACGCAGCAAAAAGTGAAACGTGAAACGTGAAACGTGAACGGCTCATGCGACTGGGTTCGGTCATGCTGCTGATGCTGGCTCCGGCGAAAGCGCCGGCGCAGCAGGGAGCAGGGGCTGCGCTCGGGAATCTCCGCTATCGCGCCGGCACCAGCTGGGTCGAGGCCGGCGGGTTCTATCACCACGTGACCGACGACTTCGGATCCTGGAAAGGCGGCTACGCCCGGGCGGTCATCGCCGGATCGCGCGATGTGTGGTATCTCGAGGTGAAAGGGCAGGAGGCGTTCAACGACACCGGGCTCTACGGCTCGCTCTCGAATGTGCACGTCTTTGCCGACCGGTTCTACACCCAGGTGGGCGTGGGCGGCGGCACCGGCGACTATGTGCTCCCCGATCTCCGGGCCGACGCGTCACTCAACTTCAAACTGGGCCGGAGCCGCGCTCTGGTGGTGACCGCGGGCGGCACCTGGGTCGAATCGAAGGATGTGTTCCGCGATCGGGCCGTCTTCGGCTCGCTCACCTGGTACGCGACCTCGACCTTCCTGGTCGAGGCTGGGGGCCGCTTCAACTGGACCGACCCTAACACGGTGGAGTCCGCCCGCGGCTTCGGCTCGGTGACCGTGGGCCGGGCCGGCTCGACCCTGGTCCTGCTGCGCGGCAGCGCCGGTACCGAGGGCTACCAGCTTACCGGCTCACCCGAGACGCTCCAGAAGTTCCGGAGCCAGGAGGCGTCGCTCTCCTGGCGGCAGTGGGTCACCCGTCAGGTCGGCACCGTGCTGGGCGGGGAGTGGTATCACAACCCGTCGTACACCCGGGCCGGCGCCCTGGTGGGACTCTTCTATGCCTGGTAAACCGCTTCCGCCCGCGGTCGCGCTCGAAGGCGCGCGCCGGCTCGAAGCGCTCCGCATCCGGGGAGCCAAGGGCGGCGTCATCCGGCCGCATCGCGCGATGGCGGGAATCCCCTGGACCGGCTGGCGGTTCCTCACCACCTCGGTGCTCGCCCTGGGCGGCCTGGCGGGTTATGTGGCGCTCCTGCCCTGGCTCGGCCGCTTCTGGGCTCTCCTGTTCAACAACGCCAGGAGCGTGCTCGCCCTCGACGCGACGATCGCGCCGGAGACCCTGTCGGTCGGCCCGGTCTGGTTCACCCTGCCGCAGGTTGCGGCCGTCACTCCCCTCCCCGACGCGCGCGTGCTGCAACTTGCCGGACTGGTTTCGCTGGGCGTCTTAGGGTTGAGCCTGGTGCTGCCCCAGCGCTTCACCCCGCTCAAGTATTTCCTGCGGCTCCTGGTGGTGATTCAGGCGACTGCGCTGCTCTTCTTCTGGCAGTCGCCCGAGCCGTTCCCCTACCGGATTACCGACCACGTCTTCATCCTGCTCACCTCGGGGCTCGTGGTGATGGGACTGGTGCCGCTGGTGCTCGGTCTTACCCTGCACGTGTTCGATCTGGCGCTCTGGCGCAAGATCCTGCTGACGGTCCTGATCCTCGGCCACCTCGCGGTCTTCGTGCCCCTCAACGTGCTGGTGCACGTGTGGCTCCTGCTGCACGCCACCGCGGTCATCATGCCGTTGCTGTTCCTGGTATTCGGCCTTCTCCTGTACGTGTTCATCTTCGTCGCGTTCTACGGCTGGGCCCTGTCGTGGCGAAGCGACCTGGAGCGGCGGGAGGTTCCTCCCCCGGTGCACCTCGGATGATCCCGGTCCTGGTCGGCATACTCGCCGTCATCGTGGCGATCATGGTGATCTACACCGTGCGCCACTATGTGTTCACCCTCAACCGGCTCTTCGGCCGGCACCGCCAGCCCTACGTGGATATCGGCAGCGCGGTGTGGCCCAGGGTGGCTGTGTTCATCCCCTGCCACAACGAAGAGAAGGTCGTCGGCCACATTCTCGACGCCTTGCTCGCCTGCGACTATCCCGCCGAGCAGCTCGTCCTGATCCCGATCGACGACCGCTCCACCGATGGAACCCGCCGGATCCTGGAGGACTACACCACTCGCTATCCGAGCCGGGTGAGGCCGTTCTACCGCACGGGAGGCAAGCCGGGCAAAGCCGCGGCGCTCCGGGACGCGAGCGAGCGCGCCCCGGGGGCCGAGGCTCCCTTCCACCTGGTCTTCGACGCGGACTACCTGCCCGGGCGCGGGCTGCTCAAGCAGCTGGTGGCGCCGTTCTTCGACCCCGAGGTCGGCGCGGTGATGGGGCGGGTGGTGCCGCTCAACCTGAACCGCTCTCTCCTAACCCGCTTGCTGGATCTCGAGCGAACCGGGGGCTACCAGGTGGATCAGCAGGCCCGGATGAACCTGGGCCTGATCCCCCAGTACGGCGGCACCGTCGGCGGCGTGCGCCGCACGGCGCTTCAGGCGGTGGGCGGGTGGAATGACGACACCCTGGCCGAAGACACCGACATGACCTTCCGGCTGGTGCTGGCGGGCTGGGAAGTCGCCTACCAGAACCGGTCGGAGTGTTACGAGGAAGTGCCCGAGACCTGGCGCTCGCGGATCGCGCAGATCAAGCGCTGGGCCCGGGGGCACAACCAGGCCTTGCGCCGGCACTGGTGGGCGATGCTCACCCGGCCGCCTCACCTCCGGCGCTCGACCGCACTCGACGGCCTGCTGCTCCTCGGGGTCTATGCGGTGGGGCCGCTCCTGGTGCTCGGCTGGGGCGTGGCGCTCACGCTCTACTACCTGGGCGTGCAACTCGCGGCGGGACTCGCCGCCATCTTCGCGGTGGCGATGTACTCGACCCTGGGCAACTTCGCGGCGTTCTTCGAGGTCGCGGCGGGTGCGCGGCTGGACGGCTCGCGCGGGCGGGTTAGGCTCCTGCCGTTCCTGATCGTGGGCTTCCTGGTGAGCCTCGTGTCGGTGACCTGGGCCACGGTGACCCAATTCGCCACCGCATGGCGGCGCCGCCCCCGCACCTGGGAGAAGACCGCCCGCCACCGCCGGCCGGGCGTGGCGCTGCCCGAGAGCAAGGAGAGTTAGGTGTTCCCCTTCCTCGTGCTGCTCGGCGTGACGCTGCTCTGGTTCCTGCTGCCGCTCCTGCCGGCGCTCAGGGAACTGCTCTGGCCCACCGACCTTGCGCCCCTCAAGGTGGTGGACCGCTCGGCCGGCCTGATCAGCTACTTCGCCCGAAACTTCCGGCAGTATCTCGACAAGGTCCTGCCGTCCGAGGCGGGCGCCGGCGACTACGCCGCGAGGCTGCTCGACGGCACCGAGTTCGTCCGGGTGAACCGGCGGGCCGACCAGCTTGCCGCTTCGGGACAGCTCGAGAAGCGCGTGGTGGTGCTCGACGCGCCGCTCACCCTGCCGGGCCAGCAGACCTTCATGATGGAGGTCTATGCGCGGGCCCCGCTGGTGAGCGGGCCGGAGACCAACTATCGCGCGGTCTATGCCGAGGCAGAGCTGTTGCTGGGCGAGTCCACCCGGGTGTTCCGGTGGACCCACGCGGGCGGCCCGCTCGGCGTGGGGGCGCACTCGGTGCTACGGGGACGGGTCTCCTCCGATGCGCGGGTTATGCTAGGGAGCGACGTGGTGTTCGAGCGGATGGGCGCGCCCGTGATTGCGCACGGCGCGGCCAGGGAACCCCCCGGCCCGCCCAACGGGAATCTCAAGCGCTGGCAGCCGCCCGCTGAAGCCGTGACGATCGGCGATCACGTCCGGATCGAGGGCGACCTCGATCTCCCCAAGAGCGCCCGGGTGACCGCGAACCTGGTGGTCGCCGGCCGGCTCCGGATCGGAGCCGGCGCCGCGGTGGAGGGCAGCGTCAAGGCACATCGTGACATCGAGCTCGCGGAAGGAGCCCAGGTGTCCGGCGCCGTCCTAACCCGCGCGAAGCTTGCGGTCGGTCGGGGAGCCTGGATCGGCGGGCCGGCGATCGCGGAGCGGGGGATCCACTTGGCCCAGGATGCCGTTGTCGGGGGCCCCAAGCAGCCCGCCACGGTATCGGGAGTAGAGGTGGAGCTCTCGCCCGGCGCCACCGTGTACGGCCAGATCAGCGCGATGCGAGGCGCGCGCACCCTGTAGCATCCGCTGGGTCCCTTGTTCATTCAGGGGATATGTACGACGTTGTCGCACCTATGCCCTTCTCCGGAAACCGGTGTCCTCGCTTCGGCGCGATGCTGCTGCTCAGTGCCGCAGCCGCCTGCTCCGACGACACCGGCCCATCCGACGATCTGCCTGCTCGCACCTTTCGCATGGGATTCTCGGCGTTCCCGCCCCGCGCCAACGAGCAGGACCTGCTCGCGGCACTGGAGCTGTGGACCCGCCGGGCCGACGCGGCGATCATGCACCTGAGCGTCCCGTACAAGGCGATGCTCACCGGCACCGGCGCCACGACCTACGTGAACACCGTGGATCTCCCGCTGGCCAATTATTTCCGCGCCAAGAGTCTCCCGATCACGGTGACGCTCGACCTGACCGACGGCCTGAACCGCAGCGCCGAGGCGCCCGACTTGATCGAGCTCGGACGCAGCATTACCGAGCCGGAGGTGCAGCAGAAGTACCGCGAGTACGCCGTCGCCGTCGCCACCATCATTCAGCCGGTCTACCTCGGGCTCGCCGCCGAAACCAACCTGATTCGGGGTGCCGCTCCGCCGGCGCTGTATGCGGCGCTCGTGACGATGACCAACGCGGCCGCGGCTCACCTCGCGGCGCTCCCGGCGCCTCGTCCGGTACTCTACGTGAGCGTGCAGGTCGAGGACGCTTGGGGGGCCTTGCTCCCCGGCGGCTCGTATCAGGGGGTCGAGCGGGACTTCCAGGACTTCCCGTTCATCGCGGCACTCGGGCTCTCCTCCTATCCCTATTTCGTCTACCCTGACCCGGAGCAGATTCCCCTCGACTACTACGCCCGGCTGCGGAGCGGGCGCAGCATCCCGCTCCTGGTCGTCGAGGGCGGCTGGACCTCGGGGAGCGTCGGCACGATCACCTCGAGTCCCGCCGTCCAGGCGCGCTACCTGCGCCGGCACGAGCAGCTGCTCGACTCGGCCCGGGCAATCGCGGTGTTCCAGCTTACCTTCACCGATCTGGACGTCGCGTCGTTCAATCTGCCGCCCGGATCGATTCTGCCGCTCTTTGCTCAGCTCGGCCTGGTGGATGACGATCTGGTGCCCAAGCCGGCCCTGGCGACCTACGATAGTATTTTTGGGCGACCGAGAAGGTGAAAACTTCTACAGGAGGAGACATGAAATTCGCTGCCGTGTTGCTCACCGGCTTCGCATTCACCGGCGCGGCACCGGTTCAGCCGGACTGGGTTCTGTTGGGGACTCGAACCGTGGCGGATCGCGCCGATCATGACGTCATCGCGGTCACCGGCGCACGGGGTGACTGGCGGAGTATCAAGATCACCGTCCAGCGCGCCTCGGTGGACTTCCATCGGGTCGTGGTCCACTTCGGCAACGGAACCAAGCAGGAGGTCGAGCTCCGCAACACGATTCGCGCCGGCGGCGAATCCCGCGCCATCGACTTGGTGGGCGATGACCGGGTGATCAACCGGGTCGAGTTCTGGTACGACGCCAACACCATTCGGGGACGGCGGGCAGTGGTCCGGCTGTTTGGGAGACGGTAACGCCGCACCTACATCGCGGGCGCGGTTCCGCCTTCCCGATACACCCAGCCGCCCAGCAAGGCCGCGATGATGAGCTCGATCAGCCCGATCGCGCCCCAGAGCATCACCATGCTTTGCGGATACAGCCCGATCATGACATAACCCGCGAGGGCCGGCAGGTACCCGCCCGCCCACATCGCGACGGCCACGATGAAGGCGGTCCGCGGACCGGGGCCAAACCGCGGTCGCGCGGCAGCGTAGAAGAAGATCAGCGCCAGTCCTACCAGGAGACTCAGCACCACGCTCAGGAGCACGACGCCGCTCGTCATCTCCATGGAGAGGCTGTGCGCGCTCAGGGCGGCCTGCACGTCATCCATATACAGCGTGCTCGCCCCGCCCTCGATCAGCCAGATCACCACCGCTGCCACGATTCCCCCCAGGAACCATCGGTTCAGGTTGATCCCGCCCATGCGTCACCGCCTTTCGGATCCACAGTTTACGCCGATTGGTTCTCGCCCCGGAAACTCTATCGAGCCGGCCAGGGCACGCCCTGATTCCCACGCCTAACCCGCTTGATGCCCCGATAGACGAACTTCTGGAGCCGCTTCCCTTCGTAGGTCTCGGTGGTATAGATGTTTCCCTTTGAGTCGGTCGCGATGCTGTGCACCCCGAAGAACTGGCCCGGCTGCCGGCCGCCATCGCCGAACATGGTGAGGATCTCGAGCGACTGACGGTCGAGCACGTAAATCCGCTCGTTCTTGCCGTCGGCGAGATACAGATACTTCTGGTCCCGGTCGCGCGAAAACGCGATGTCCCACACCGAGCCGTCGCCCCGGGTTTCCGGCGCGATCCGCTGCTCCTTCACGAACTTGCCGTCCTTGGTGAACACCTGGATCCGGTCATTGGGCCGGTCGCACACATAGACCAACCCGTCGTTGGTGGGCTCGGCGCAGTGGACCGGGTTACGGAACTGCTGGGCGAGCGGGGCGTCCGGATTGTAGGGGCCGAGGTTCGCGTCTTCCGGCTTGTTCCCATAGGCACCCCAGTAGCGCTTGATCTTCCCGTTATCCATGTCGATCACGGCCACCCGCTTGTTCCCGTACCCATCGGACAGATAGGCCTCGTTGGCGGCCGGGTCGAACGCGATCTTGGCCACCCGGCCGAAGTGATCCAGACTGTTGCTGTTGACGGGCTGGTTCGGCTTTCCGATCTCCAGCAGGAAGCGGCCGTCGTGGGTGAACTTGAGGACGTGCGAATCGCGTCTGCTGGAATCCTGCCCGTTCCCGCCGATCCAGACATTGTCCTTGTGGTCGATCGAGATCCCGTGGTTGGAGATGGGCCAGGTGTAGCCTTCGCCCTTTCCTCCCCATCCCTTCACCAGGGTGCCGTCGGGATCGAACTCCAGGATCGGGGGCGCCGCAGCGCAGCACTCGCCGGTAGGCGGCTTGGTGTCGAGGCCGGCTTCAGTTCGCGCATTGAGGCTAGGAAACCCGCGATGGATAATGAATACATGATCGCGGGAGTCCACCCCGACCCCGATCGTATTCCCGAGAATCCAGTGATTGGGCAGCGGCCTGGGCCAGAGCGGATCCACCTCGAAGACCGGCGCCATCACGGTATCACCCTGGATCGCTTCCAGCGCCGCTTGACCGAACCCGAGGGCGACGATACCCGCCCCGAGCGACACCGCGGCGATCACCTTGCGGGAAGGTTGCATGGAGAGCCTCCTTGAGTGGCGGAGAGTATACCACAAACCGGATGAACCGTGAACGGTGAACCGGAAGAACACCTAGGCAGCCGCCAGCGGGTGGCCGGCCAGAAATGCTTCGGCGGTCATCGGCTCGATGCCGAATCGCCTGGCGGCAAGCTCCCAGTGGGGGAGCGCGCGATCCATCGCGGCGACCCAGGCCCCCATCGCGCTGAACCGTGCTGCAAGCTCGTTGAACGGCCGCACCACGACCGACGCCGCGCGCAACATCACCCGAGGTACTTTCCGCCGGCGAAGCGGCCGACCCTGCTGCCGCTCGATCAAGGACAGCAGCTCGGGCTGGGTCAGCGTGCTGGGCCCTCCCAGGTCGATCGTTTCGTTGACGATATCCGGTCGCCGCAGGATCTCCACCGCAAATCGGACGA
The DNA here is from genome assembly GCA_052389555.1 of Gemmatimonadales bacterium. Taxonomy (GTDB): domain Bacteria; phylum Gemmatimonadota; class Gemmatimonadetes; order Gemmatimonadales; family GWC2-71-9; genus JABFSM01. The sequence goes on from JBQTHV010000043.1 coordinate 12,618, forward strand.
CGTCATCGACGGCGATGTAGTTGGCCCGGGTCCGCCCGCTTCCGAACACTAGGGCGGCTCCTTTCCCGAGCTGCTCCAGCGCCATGCCGACCCACACATCCAGAAAGGCGCTGGGCCGGAGGAGCACCCATCCTAACCCGCTGCCCTTGACGACCTCGTCCACCGCCGCCTTCACCCGGAAATAATCCACCGGCGATTCGGGGCCGATCCCATAGGCGGAGGTGTGTATCCACCGTACCACCCCGGCCGCCCGGGCCGCTTCGGCCAGATGGCGGTAGCCGGCGACGTCGACTCGATTGGGGCTGGTGGGACCGCGGCCCATGAAGCTGTTGGCAGTCGAGAAGAGCTGGGCGACGCCCTGGCACGCCCGCGCCAGGCTGCCGGGATCCAGGAGATCGCCCTTCACGACCTCGGCGCCCCGATGGGCGAGCTCCTTGAGCCGCGGGGGAGTGCGGGTTAGGGCCCGCACCGGCACCTTGAGGTCGAGCAACCGCAAACAGACCCGTCCGCCGAGGAGCCCTGACGCTCCTGCCACGAGCACGGGCCCCCGGATGGTGGTCAGGGCCAGACCTCCCGGAACAGCCTGAGCATCGCTTCCCAGGACTGCCGGTCGGCCTCCGGGTTGTACGCCAGCGCGGGCATCCCGACCGCGTCGGCCTTCGGGTTCGTAAAGCTATGCTTCGCGCCGGGATAGCTCACGATCTCGACCTGCCCACCGGCCCCCGCGACGCTCAGTTCGCGCCGGAAGTTCTCCAGCGCAGAATCGGGGACCATGGGATCATCGGCTCCGGTGAGCACCAGCACCCGGGCCTTCACCACACCCGAATCGACCGGACCCGACGGCAGCGCGCCGTGGAAGCTCACCACCGCGTCGAGATCGGCACCGGCCCGGGCCTGGGAGAGCACCACCATGCCGCCGAAGCAATAGCCGATCGCGCCGATCCGCTCAGGATCCACGTGGGGCTCCCTGAGGAGCTCTTCCCGCGCTGCCGCGAACCGAGCATTCAGCACTGCGGGGTCCCGGGTCGCTTCCGCCATGAACATCGGCGCGGTGTCGGGATGGGTAGTCACCTTCCCGTCCCCGTACAGGTCGAGCGCAAACCCGACATAACCCGCTTCGGCCAGCCGCTGCGCCGCATTCCGGGCATGCTCGTTGTGACCCCACCACTCGTGCACCACCAGCACCCCCGGGCGCCGCCCTGCCCCGGCAGAGTCCCAGGCGATGAAGCCCTTCAGGACCGCTCCGTTCCGGCGGTACTCGATCTCGCGGGTCTGGATGTTGGGCCCGGCCGGCTGCGGCTGCTGGCGACTGCACGCTAGCAACGCAAGACCGGCGGCCCCGATCAAGGTGAAACGCATCGACATGACTGCCTCCCCGAAAGAAATCGCCCGAACATCATGGAACCCGCCCGTACTTGCGGAGCGCCGCCAGCAGCCGGTCACGCGGCAGCGCATGGACGGTAAAGCCGTTGGCGCCGGTCATCGTCTCGGCTGCAAGCATCGCGTTGAGGATCGCCTCGGCGGTCGCATCAATGGTGGCTTCGAAGACCGGGTTGATCCGCTCGTTGGGAATTGCCTGCACGGATACTACCCGGCCGGTCGCCTCCGCTCCGGGGTTTGCGATCGAGAACGCCACGAAGATATCGCCCGACGAATTGCCGCCGATGCCTCCCATGCGGCCGATACCCAGGGCCGCCCGTTTCACGACCCGCTTGAGCTGGTGCGGCAAGAGCGGTACGTCGGTCGCGATCACCACAATGATCGAACCCTGGTCCTCCTGCCCTCGGCCCCGTCCCGCCTCGCAATGCGGTTCTCCGGCCCAGGTCCCATCAGGGAGCCGGGCATAACACGGCAGGAGATCGGGAATCTCCCGGCCCACCGGCGCGCCGGCCACCGCGAACCGCTGCCGGCCCCCGTAGTTGCACTGGACCAGTACCCCGATCGTATAGGAGACGCTCAGCACGGTGATCCGGCGGGACGCGGTCCCCGTCCCACCCTTGAATCCATGGCAGACCATCCCGGTACCGCCACCCACGTTCCCTTCCCGCACCGGCCCACCCCGCGCCGAATCGAGCGCTGCCAGCGCATGCTCGCGCTTCACGTGGAACCCGTTGATGTCGTTGAGCCCACCGTCCCAGGTCTCCGCCACAACCGGCAAAGACCAGTCGAACTCGCGGCCGGAACGCACCACCCACTCGATCACCGCGTCGTGCACGATCCCCACGCTGTGGGTGTTGGTGATCATGACGGGGCCGCCGAGGAAGCCCGATTCCTCGATCCAGGTGGTGCCGGTCATCTCGCCGTTCCCGTTCAGGGTGAACCACGCCGCATACACCGATTCTCGATCACTCCGCCCTCTCGGAAGGACTGCAGTGACTCCGGTACGGACCGGTCCCTTCCCTACCTCGAGCTTGCCCTGCCCCGAGATGAGGGTGACCAATCCCACCTCAACCCCGGCCACATCGGTGATGGCATTGAGGGGACCGGGAGTGCCTTCGAGCGGAATGCCGAGCTCCCTAGCCCTGGGTTGTTGGGCGAACAGGTCGGCGGCCCCGCTGACGCCCATGAACACCAGGGTGACCGCGATGGAGATCACCCGCCCGAGGGTATCCATCGGCGCGGGGCATTTGTGCGACAATGTCGTACATATCCCGGATTTCAGAAGGCAAGTCATGGCGGGAGCCCTCAGGACGCGGCTGAGAGAGTATACTCTCATCATGGACGGCAGGGCGGCTCGGCGGCTCGGCGCTCTCACGGCGGCGCTCCTCGCCCTTGGAGCGGCGCCCCTGGCTGCTCACGAAATCCCGGCGAGGGTCACGGTCCGGGCCTTCATCAAGCCGGAAGGACAGACGCTGCGGGTCCTGGTGCGGGCCCCGCTCGAGGCCATGCGGGACATCATCTTTCCGCTCCGATGGCCCGGATACCTGGATCTTTCCCGTACCGGGCCGCAGCTCATTGACGCAGCCCGGCTCTGGATTGCGGGACCGCTCGAGATCACCGAGAACGGCCATCGGCTCGCCGAGCCTCGCATCGGGGCGGTCAGAGTATCACTCCCATCCGACCGTTCGTTCGATGGCTGGGAAAGCGCGCTCGCCCACACGACCGGTCCTCCCCTTCCCGTCGAGACCGACCTCGTCTGGCAGCAGGCGCTGATGGACGTGCTGCTCGAGTATCCCATTGGGTCGGATCGCTCGGATTTCGCGATCCGGCCCGGCCCGGCATTCGGCCGGCTGGGACAAGAGACCACGATCGTGCTCCGATTCCTCCCCCCCGGTCGTGGCGAACGGGCCTTCCAACTGAGCGGTTCGGACCAGGACGAATTGGTGCTCGATCCTCGCTGGCACCAAGCCGCGCTCCGGTTCGTCGCCCTCGGCTTCCGTCACATCCTCGACGGACTGGATCATCTCCTCTTCGTGTTCGCCCTGGTCATTCCCTTCCGGCGATTTCGCACCCTGGTCGCGATCGTCACCGGGTTCACCGTCGCCCACTCGGTGACCCTGATCGCCTCGACGTTGGGCCTCGCCCCCGACGCGCTCTGGTTTCCCCCGCTCATCGAGACCCTGATCGCGATCTCGATCCTCTATATGGCGTTCGAGAACATTATCGGCGCGAGCCAGGCGCGCCGCTGGGCCCTCGCGTTCGGGTTCGGGCTGGTGCACGGGTTCGGGTTCTCTTTCTTTCTTCGAGACTCGCTCCAGTTCGCGGGCACTCACCTCGCGGCCTCGCTGGTCTCCTTCAACGTGGGGGTCGAGCTGGGTCAGATCTTCGTGCTGGTGCTCGCCATTCCCGTCTTGAACTGGCTCTTCCGCCGGATCCCCGAGCGGGCGGGAGTCATCGTCCTCTCGGCGCTGGTGGCCCATACGGCCTGGCACTGGATGACCGAGCGGCTCGCCACCCTCCGGCAATTCCGGATAGCCTGGCCGGCGATGGACCTGGCGTTTCTCGCCGGCGCGATGCGAGTTATGATGCTCCTCCTGATCGTGGCGGGCGCGGCGTGGCTGATGTTGGCCCTGGCGCGACGGCTGTTGCGCCAGCCGAGCCAGGAGGCCGCCGGTCCCATTATCCTTGAGCGTTCCGAACCCACGCCCCCGGCTAGCTCATCGTGAGGTTGCGCCTCCTCATTCCGGCCTGCATAATCGCTCTTCCCGGCACGATCCTGGGTCAGGCCTCCGGGGGAGGGCCGGAGGAAGCAACGCGCTCGACCAGGAGCAGGGTCTATACCGCCCAGCAGGCCGACAAGGGGAGCGAGATCTACGCCCTGCAATGTGTGAGCTGTCACACCGCCGCGACCCATACCGGCCCGGCGTTCGCTGCGAAATGGCATCAGCATCCGCTCTCCGAGCTGTTCGAGTACATCACCTCGGAGATGCCCAAGCAGGATCCCGGTAGCCTGAGCCGGAGCGAATACGCCCTGGTGCTGGCCTACCTGCTGAAGCTCAACGGGATGCCGCCGGGATCGGAGGAGCTCCCCACCGACCCCGCGGCACTGCGAAAGATCCGAATCGAACTGAACGCGGCCCGCGATACTTCGCCGAGGTGACCCGATGATGTCCCGACTCCCGACTCCCGGTTTCCGAGTCTCGAACCTAACCCGCAGCCTACAAACAATCTGTTTAATCTGCTTAATCTGTGGGCCGATACCTCTCAGCGCCCAAACCAAACCCGGCCCCCGCGGCAACGTACCGGGTGAATGGCGCGCCTGGGGCGCCGATCTGTGGAGCAGCCGCTACTCGCCCCTCGAGCAGATCAATGCCGACAATTTCAACTCGCTCAAGCCGGCCTGGCAGTGGAACGCCGGCGCGTTCGGGAGTGACGAGTATTACCGCACCACCCCGCTCTACGCCAACGGCCGGCTGTTCACCGTCGCCACCACCCGCCGGGTGGCGCTGGCCCTCGACCCCGCCAGCGGCGAAACCCTCTGGATGTGGCGGCTCGACGAGGGCATTCGCTGGCAGAAAGCGCCGCGGCAGTTCGCCGGGCGGGGGCTCGCCTACTGGACCGACGGGAAGGAAGAGCGGGTGATCGTGGTGACGCCGGGATATCACCTGGCGTCCCTCGATGCCAGGACCGGGATCCCCGACCCCAAATTCGGCAAGAACGGCGTGGTCGATCTCATGGACGGGTTAGGGTTGCCGCTGGTCCCGCTCGCGGTCGATGACACCGGCTCGCTCATCATCAGCGACGCAGCCCCTTACCGCCGGGCCAAGCCGGGCGAGACCTGGAATTCCGTCACCAGGACCGGCGCCGACGGCACAATCGGGATCGATCCCTCGCTCGGCCAGATCGCCAACAGCTCCCCCGCGATCATCGTGAACGACGTGATCGTAGTGGGGAACTCCAGCATCCACGGCTACTACCCGATCCGGTTCCGCAATCTGCCCGGCTACATCCGCGGGTTCGACATCAAGACCGGCAAGCAGCTCTGGAAGTTCAACCTGGTTCCCCAGCCGGGTGAATTCGGTGCGGAGACCTGGCACAATGGCTCCAGGGTCGGCACCGAGGGCGTCGGCAAGAACGACGCCTGGGCAACCTACTCGGCGGATCCCGAGCTCGGCCTGGTCTATATCCCGGTCGGGATGCCGCTCCTCGACGAGTATGGCGGGCATCGTCCGGGGGCGAATCTCTTCGGGAACTCGATCGTGGCGATCGACGTCAAGACCGGCAAGCGGAAGTGGCACTTCCAGATGGTGCACCACGACATCTGGGACTACGACACTCCGATGGCGCCGAACCTCTTCGATGTCACCATCGACGGCAAAGTTAGAAAGGTCGTCGCGCAGACCACCAAGCAGGGCTGGATGTACGTGTTCGACCGGGCGACCGGCGAGCCCATCTGGCCCATCGTTGAGACGCCGGTGCCGAAGAGCGAGGTCCCTGGCGAGCGGAGCTGGGCGACCCAACCGATTCCCACCAAACCCGCGCCCTATGCGCATCAGGGACTCCAGGAATCGGACCTCATCGACTACACGCCGGCGATCAAGGATTCGGCTCTGAAGCTGGCCAAACGCTGCCACATGGGACCGTACTACATCCCACCGGCTGCCGCCGATGGGAAGGGGGCCAGCGGACTTCGATGCTCCTGGTACGCGCCGGGTGCGAGCGGCGGCGTGAACATCGACGGGGGGGCCGCGGTCGATATCGAAACCGGGATGATGTACGTGGGCGCGCAGAGCGGGTTGAGTACCGCCCAGGTGCAGAAGGATCCCTGCTCGGAATTCCGCTACAGCTCGCCGAGGGACAATTGCGGGTTACTGGGCGCGTTGCCGCCGCCGCCGGGCTACCAGCCTAACCAGGGGGGCCTGGGCGGGGGGTTCGAGCGCCGAGCGGGTCTCTCCCGGATCGGCGGGGTCTCCATCCTCAAGCCCAAGCAGCTGGGTGGGATCACGGCCTACGAAATGACCACGGGCGAAAAGGTCTGGTGGAGTCCCAACGGCGGGTTCCTGGAGGTGAGGGCCGACGACCCGCTATTCGCGGGGGTCAAGCTGCCTCCCACGACGCCGGGGGGCCAGGCCCAGATCCTGGTCACCAAGAGCCTGGTCATCTACGGCACCGGCCGGAACGGCGGCGTGCCGGGGGCCAAGCCGATGCTTTTCGCCGTGGACAAGAAGACCGGAAAACAGGTGGCGGCGGTAGAGATTCCCTCCCGCACCACCGCGCTGCCGATGACGTTCATGCACCAGGGCAAGCAGTACCTCGTGTTCGCGATGGGCGCGGGCGCGAACACCGCGCTGGTGGCGCTGACCCTCCCGTCGGCCGACGCGCAGGGCGGCCGCTCGGCCCAGCGGCCTAACCCGCAATAGGGCGTGCGCCTGACCCGGGCTCTCTTGCGCGGCGCGGCCGGCGCGGTCCTGGGGCTCATCGCCGGAGCCACCAGCGCGGGAGCCCAGCCGGTTCCCCTGGCTCCCCTCCGCGAATCGGGGCAGACGGTCACCCCGGCGTTCGAGGGCTGGTACCGGAATCCCGACGGCAGCTTCAGCCTGTCCTTCGGCTACTACAATCGCAACACCAGAGAGATCTTCGAGATCCCGGTGGGGCCGCACAACTCGGTGGAGCCGGGCGGGCCCAACCGGGGACAGCCGACCCACTTCCTCCCGCGCCGTCACTGGGGCGTCTTTGCGGTGCGGGTGCCCGCGGATTTCGGGAGCGGCCGCGTCGTGTGGACGCTCGTGGTGCGGCGCGACACCTTCTCCATTCCGGGAAGCCTCAAGCCGAGTTGGGAAATCGACGCGCTCCAGGGCGAGGCCGGCTCCGGTAACACGCCGCCGATGCTGCGGTTTGCGAGCGGCGGCCCGGAAGGGAGAGGGCCGGGCGGCATCACAATGGGGCCGCTCGATGCGCGACTCGGCCAGCCGTTGCCGCTCACCGTGTGGGCGAGCGACGACGGCAAAGCGGTAGGCAGCATCGCGAGCGGCGGCCGGCCCAACGTTCCGGTCACCCTGACCTGGTTCAAGCATCAGGGTCCCGGTGAAGTGCGCTTTGCCAATCCGACACCACCGGCCTTGCCCCCCGATGGAAAGGCGATCACCGAAGCAACCTTTTCGCTGCCCGGCGAGTACGTCTTGCGAGTGCGGGCCAACGACGCCTCGGGGGTCGCCAACGCCGGCCACGCGCAGTGTTGCTGGACCAACGGTTTCGTCAAGGTGAGGGTGACCCCATGACCACCCTGTTCGCCCTGTTCGCCCCGTTCGCCCTGTCCGCCCCGTCCGCCCCGTCCGACACGATCACCTTCGCGCGCCACGTCGCCCCGATCCTCCAGCAGAAGTGCCAGGTCTGCCATCGGCCGGGGTCGATCGCGCCCATGTCGCTCCTCACCTACGGGGAGGTCAAGCCGTTCGCGGTGCTTCTCAAGCTCCGGGTACAGGAGCGCGTGATGCCGCCGTGGCACATCGATCGAAGCGTCGGGATCCGCGAGTTCAAGAACGACCGATCCCTCACTGACGCGGAGATCGCCACCCTGATACGGTGGGTCGATGCCGGAACACCGCTGGGCAATCCGGAAGAGCTGCCCCCTCCGATGAAATGGCCCGATCCCGCCGCCTGGCAACTGGCCGATCAGTTCGGCAAGCCGGATCTGGTCGTGCGCTCCAAGCCGTACACGGTCAAGGCTAGCGGCCAGGACAAGTGGTGGCGGCCGCTGGTGGAAACCGGGCTCACCGAGCCCCGCTGGGTGCGGGCCATCGAGATCAAGCCTTCGTTTCCCGGTGGCCGCAAAGCGGTCCATCACGTCCTGACGCTGCTCGAGCAGGACGAGCACGGGGTCACCAATCTCGCGAGCACTGCGGCCCACGGGAGCGGCGGAGCGCCGATGAGCGCCGGACTTTTTATGGAATGGGCGGTCGGCAAGGTCGGCGAGGTCTTTCCCGAAAACGCCGGCAAGCTCATGCTGCCGGGCGCCAAGATCCGGTGGGAGGTGCACTACTACGCCATCGGCGAGGAGATCAAGGACGACGAGGTCGAGCTCGGCGTCTGGTTCTATCCCAAAGGCGTGGTGCCGAAGAACCGCACCATCCTCCGGATGTTCAATGCCGCGCCCAACTCGGAGCTGGATATTCCGCCCGGCAAGACCAGCATGACCCAGAATTTCTACGTGCTGCCGGCCCCGGCCCGGCTGGAGAACTTCCAACCTCACATGCACATGCGCGGCAAGGCGATGTCCATGGAAGCGATCTACCCGGACGGTCGCCGCGAGCTCCTGAGCCTGGCCAGCAACTTCCAGTGGCGCTGGCACGTGAACTACATCTATGCCGATCACGCGGCCCCGCTGCTGCCCAAGGGCACCGTGCTGGTGTTCACCGCGTGGCACGACAACACCAAATCCAACCCGAACAATCCCGATCCGGAGCAATGGGTTGGTTGGGGCGATCGCACGGTGGACGAGATGGCCCACGCGTGGGTGGATGTCACTTACCTGGAGCAGGAGGATTTCGACCGGCTGGTCGCGGAACGGAAGGCGAAACGATAAGCCGGCGGTGGCCTGCGGGCCGCTAGGCGGGTGTTCCCCAGGCGTCCAGAAAGAGCCCTGGTAGGTCGAAATCGAGTGCTTCCGTCGCGCCTTCCGGTTGCCAGCGCAATCGTTCGTCCAGGACCTCGGGGCGGTCGTCGCCCGGGCGCCAGCGCTCGATGACCCGCGAATCCAGATCGACGATCCAGTATTCGGGGATACCGGCAAGTTGGAACCGGCGCCGCCAGCGGCGGAACGCCTTGGTACCCAATTGGCGCAACGCGGAGCATATTCTCGCGGTACTATTGCAGAACCCCGAGGAGGACCCATGCGCGTGCTGTTCTTGGTCCTGGCCATCCCCTTGCCGGCTTTGCTCCTGGCCCAAACGCCTCAGCCAAGCGCGCAACCCGCGCCCGAAACCGATTCGATTCGAGTGCTGGTGAGCCGGCTCGACCTCGAGCGCTACAAGGCGACGATCAAGGCTCTCACCCAGTTCGGCGATCGCCGCCAGGGCACCGACCGGAACCGGGCCGCGGTGGACTGGATCGAGGCCCAGCTCCAGAGCTACGGGTGCCCCACCGGGCGGATTCGCTATGAGTACACCGGCCGCCAGATCCGCCCCCCGGGCCAACCGGCGCCGCAACGGCCTCAGCAGGCAACGCCCCAGCGACCGCAGTCCCCTAACCCGCAAAAGGGATTTCGCGGCCGGACCGGCGTGAACCGCGATCCCAATCTCCAGCCCGACACCGCCCTCCGGCGCATCAACGCCCAGCCGGACGCGCCGGGCCCCCGGGAAGAGGTTTTCTGCACCAAGGTGGGCAAGACCCGCGCCGACGAGATGTATGTCATCGGCGCCCACATGGACGGTCACGGGTACGGTGCGGCGGCCAACGATGACGGATCGGGCACCGCGCTGGTCATGGAGCTTGCCCGGATCCTCAACCTGCCCGACGTGGAGACCGATCGCTCGATTCGGTTCGCACTCTGGAACAACGAGGAGACCGGACTCAACGGATCGCGCGCCTACGTCGAGCAGCGCTACGCGCTCCAGGGGAAGGAAGATCCGCCCGGCTCCGGCAAGTATCCCGAGCCCAAGTGGCTCGGCATGATCCAGCACGACATGATGCTGTTCGACCACGGCATGCCCGGTCCCGACGGCAAGCTGAGCCCGGTGCAGCGCCGCGAGGCAGACGTGAACATCGAGTTCGCCGGGACGTCGAAGTTCGCCGGCGAGGCCCAGAAGCTGGCCTGGCTCTTCCGGCGAGCCAACGACCGCTACGCGACCGACTACCCGGCGGCAGTGGGCGATCGCATGAGCAATACCGACTCCCGCTCGTTCCAGGATTCCGTGCCGGCGATCTCGCTCCGCGAGAACGAGCGGCTGGCCCACATCGGCACCGGCTGGGATCCGCACTGGCACCAACCCACCGACGTGTATGCGACATTCTCCGACGCCGATTTCCGGCTGGGGCTCAACGCCGCGCAGACCACGCTGGCGGCGATCGCGCAGCTTGCAGAGGTCCGGATCAAGAAGTAGAAAGTGAAAAGTGAAAAGTGAAACGTGAAAAGCGCCGAGTGCCGAGCGCCGAGCGCCGAGCGCCGAGTCCCGAGCGCCGAGTCCCGAGTCCCGCTATTAGCCCGCGAGGTAGTGTTATGTCCCGCGCATCCGGTATGATCGTTGCCTTGAGTCTGCTGGTCTTCGCTCCGACGCTGGGTGCTCAAGGCGCACCAGAAGCCAGGCTGCTCCGGTACCCGCATGTCCACCAAAACAAGGTCGCGTTCACTTACCTGGGCGACATCTGGACCGCGAACAACGATGGCAGCGACATTCGCCGCCTCACGGTCCACACGGCGCGGGACGCGTTCCCCAGGTTCTCGCCCGACGGCAGGTGGATCGCGTTCTCGAGCAACCGCTACGGCAACCTCGACGTCTTCATCGTGCCGGTCGAGGGTGGCCAGCCCACCCGGCTGACCTTCCACTCGACTCAAGACCAGGTGCTGGACTGGACCCCGGACGGCCAGCGGGTGCTCTTCTCCAGCAATCGGGGTGAACGCTGGGCCCCGACGCTTTACACCGTTGACCTGAAGGGCGGCATGCCGGTGTCGGCTGGGGTCGATATTGGTCTGTACGGCTCCTATTCGCCCGACGGGAACCGGCTCGCGTTCAACCGCAAGTCGCAGGTCTATTGGCGCAAGGGGTATCGCGGCTCCAACCAGTCCGACGTCACGGTGATGAACGGGTCGGCCAATGGTGGTACCCCGGCCTTCACCGATCTCACCGATTTCAACGGAATGGACACCTGGCCCATGTGGGGCCGGGACGGGTTCATCTATTTCGTGAGCGACCGCGAGGGCAACGCCACCGACGTCTACCGCGTCGCCGAGAAGGGCGGCAACGCCGAGCGGGTTACGAGCTACAGTTCAGGCGACGTACGGTGGCCCGCGATCTCGGCCGATGGGAACACCATCGCGTTCGAGCACGACTTCGGACTCTGGCTGCTCGACCCTCGGACCAAGCAGGCGCGCCGGGTCCCGATTCGCATTGCGGCCGAGGTGCAGGGGAATCTGGCCGAGAGTCGCACCTTGCGGTCCGAGGTGGACGACTACGCGCTGGCGCCCAACGGCCGCCGGATCGCCTTCTCGATTCACGGCGAGGTGTTCACCGCGCCGGTCGAGGAAGGCGACCTTCGCCAGATCACCGGGAGCGCCTGGCGCGATGTGAATCCGGTGTACTCGCCCGATGGGAGCCGGATTGCGTTCGGGTCCGATTCGAGTGGCCGGGAGGAGATCTGGGTTGCGCCAACCGAGGGCGGCCCGGCTGAGCGAATCACCAACCTGGATGCGCTCAAGCAGGCGATCAGCTGGGCGCCCGACGGGAAGTCGCTCGCCTACACCGCGTCCGACAACCGGCTTCGGGTGTATTCGTTCGACACGAAGCGGACGGCCGAGCTCGTGGCCTCACGCTACGGCAACATTTCGTCCCCCGTGTGGTCTCCCGACGGAAGGTGGATCGCCTACAGCCGGCCCGACGTCACCCGTCAGAGCGACCTCTATATCGTTGCTGCCGCAGGCGGGGAGGAGCACCGGGTCACCTTCGATTCCTACAACGACGCCGGGCCCGAGTTCTCTCCCGATGGGAAGACGCTCTATTTCCGCCGGACCGAAGGCGTGCAGAGCGGGTTAGGTGGTCCGGCCCTGGCGCAGCTCTGGGCCGTGGGCCTCGAGAAGCTGGGGTACGACCCCGACGATGCCGAGATGCGTCCCGCCGATGACACGACTCGGCGGCCTGGAGGAGGGCGGGCCGCGACGCCACCACGCGAAATCGCGATCGACTGGGCCGGACTCGAGCGGCGGACTCGCCGGCTTACCACCATGCCGTTCTCGGTGAGCGACTTCGCGGTTTCCCCCGATGGCCGAACCGTCATCTTTGCCACCCAGGAGCAGGTCGGCGCCCGCACATCGGTGGCGCTGTTCACGATCGGAAGCGACGGCCGGCGGGTTAACCGACTCGCGTCACTCGCAGCCCCGGGCGGAGACCAGGATGACGGTCAGCCCGCCGGGGGCGGGTTTGGAGGTGGGGTGAGCGGCCTCACCTACACGCCTGACGGCCGCACCGTCTATTTCCAGCGCGGCAACGCCATCTATGCGCTCGCCACGGCGGGCCAGGGCAACCCGCAACCCCGGCGGGTTAACTTCACCGCCCGGGTCGATATCGATCTCGCCGCCGAACGGACCCAGATGTTCGACGACGCGTGGCGGACCATGAAGTACCGGTTCTACGATGCGGAAATGCACGGCAGGGACTGGGACGCAATGCGGGCCAAGTACCGGCCGCTGCTCCCCCACGTGGGCGACCGCGACGAGCTGCTCAACATCGTGAACGAGATGATCGGCGAGCTCAATGCCTCGCACACCGGCTCGGCTCCGCCGCCCGGTGGGGGCGCCGGCGGCACCACCACGATGCACCTCGGCCTAGACCTGGTAGCCGATCCGTCTGGACGCTACCGGGTCACCCACGTCTACCAGCACGGCCCCGCCGACAAGGACTGGGTCAAGGTGAGCGTGGGCGACTATCTCATCGCCATCGACGGCACTCCGGTCAGGGCGGGCGACAACTACTGGAAGCTCCTGAGCGACCGGCTCAACCGGCGGGTTATGGTGAGCTTCAATGGCCAACCCACGCCGGACGGGGCCTGGACCGCGCGGATCAATCCGGTGCCGGTCGGCCAGTTCAACCAGCTCCGGTACGAGCGCTGGGTCTCCGATCGCAAGGAGATGACGACCAAGCTGTCCAACGGCCGGGTCGGCTATCTCCATATCCAGGCGATGAACCAGCCGTCGTTGCGGCGGTTCGAGAAGGAGCTCCGGGAAAACCGCGACAAGGAGGCGCTGATCATCGATCAGCGCTGGAACGGCGGCGGCAACATCGAGCAGGAGCTGCTCCAGATCCTGGTGCAGCGGCAATATCAGGTGTGGCAGCCGCGGGGAACCGAGACCAACAGCCGGCCCTTCATGGGTTACTTCGGTCCCAAGGTGGTGCTCCAGAATTGGCGGTCGGCGAGCAACGCCGAGATGTTCCCCGCCGGCTTCAAGGCACTCGGGTTAGGAACCGTGATCGGCGAGCCCACGATGGGCGCGGTGATCGGGACGGGAAGCTACTCGCTGATCGACGGCTCGACGGTGCGGACCCCGCAGGTCGGCGTGTACCTCGCGGACGAGAAGCAGACCAACATGGAGAACTACGGGGTACAGCCCGACATCCTGGTGGTGCACCGGCCGGAGGATGAGTTGGCGGGACGGGATCCCCAGCTCGAGCGCGCGGTGCAGGAGCTGCTCAAGAAGATCGGCGCCAAGCGGCCGGCGGCGACGTCGTCGCCAAGATAGAGCTGTCGGCTGTCAGCTATCAGCTATCGGCGATGCTGAGGACTCTCGTGGGCCGAGTGCTGCTGGGACTCCTGGCTCCGGTGCCGATTCTGGCGCAAAGTCCCGCACCGATCTCCCTGAGAGAGGGGTTGACGCTGGCCCGGCAGTACCGGGTCGAGTCGCTCGACGACCGGCGATTCACCCACGCCGAGTTCTGGAGCGCGGCGCGACCCTCGCTGAGCTCGCCCGCGCTTCGCGTGGAAGCCATCGGCCGCTCGATCCACGGGAAGGAGATCCGCGCGGTGAGTTTCGGCACCGGCCCGACGACGGTGCTGCTCTGGTCGCAGATGCATGGCGACGAGTCCACCGCCACGATGGCGCTCGCCGACCTGTTCCGCTTCCTGGCCGACCCGGCGCAGCACTCGCTCCGGGACCGGCTCTCGCGCGGGCTTCGGCTCGTGATGGTCCCGATGCTCAACCCCGATGGCGCCGAGCTCTTTCAGCGGGAGAACGCGGCCGGGATCGACGTGAACCGGGACGCCCGCGCCCTCGCCACCCCGGAAGCCCGGGCGCTGAAGGAGCTTCGCGACCGGCTGCGTCCCGACTTCGGCTTCAACCTCCACGACCAGAATGCCCGGACCCGGGCGGGCCCCCAGGGTCTCCAAGTGGCGATCGCGCTCCTGGCACCCGCGTTCGACGAGGCCAAGGGCTACAACGATGTGCGGGTTAGGGCACGCCAGGTGGCTGCGGGCATCACGAAGGCACTCGAAGCAGAGATTCCTGGGCGGGTCGCGCGGTACGACGACACATTCAATCCCCGCGCCTTTGGTGATCTGATGCAGCAGTGGGGGACCAGCACGGTCCTGATCGAGAGCGGCGCCCTGCCCGATGACCCCGACAAACAACGACTGCGCGCCCTCAACCTGGCTGCCCTGCTCGGTGCGCTGGACGCGATCGCAACCCGGGCCTATGCCGCCACTCCGCCCGAACCGTACGAACGGCTTCCCCGAAATGCCGGGGGAGCGGCCGACCTGTTGGTCTGGAGGGGAACGCTGGTGCTATCCGGGCGGACCCCCGCCCTGATCCGGGCTGATCTCGCTCTGGTCTATGATGATCCGGTAGCACCCCAGGGACCGAGGATCAGGGAAGTCGGCGATCTCGAGGCAGTCATTGCGCTGGACACCCTCGACGCGCGAGGGCTCTTCCTCCACCCTGGGAAGGAAGCGCTTCGAGTTGAAGGAGGCCAGCGGTGGCTCGCGCTCGGCGCGCCGGCCCGGTTCGACCTGCGCCGAGGACCGGAACGAAAGAGCCAGCTGGTGCGGACGCTCGGTCGGCACAACTAGCGGGCTCTCACCCGACCAGCATCCGACGTCGCAGTCCGGGATGTGGCTGCCGCTGGTCGAGGCGCTGGAGACCGAGTTCCCTCGCGATCTCTTGCGCCTTCCGGAATTCCGTCAATGAGAGATGCCGGTGGAGCTCGGCATACTGGGTTGAGTTCACCCTGCCAGCCGGATAGTACTGGTCCATGAGGTTTACATAGGTATCCGGCCCCAACTCGCTCGCGATCCACGCGAGAATTGCCCGGGTTTCATCGAGCCCGCCCGGCATCACCAGGTGTCGGATCAATAGGCCGCGCTTCGCCAACCCGTCGGCGTCGCACACCAGCGGCCCCACCTGGCGATGCATCTCCGTGATCGCGGCCCGGGCTGACGCGGGATAGTTCTCGGCCTTGAGATAGTTCCGGCTCGCTTCCGCACTCCAGTACTTGAAGTCCGGCATGTAGAGGTCCACGATGCCGTCCATGAGTTCGAGGCTCTCGAGAGCATCGTAGGCGCTGGTGTTATAGACGATGGGAAGGTTGAGGCCCTGCTCGATGGCCACCGCAAGCGCTTCGATGACCTGGGGCACCACGTGCTCCGGCGTGACGAAGTTGATGTTGTGGCAGCCGCGCGCCTCGAGCTCGAGCATCATCCCGGCGATTTGCTCCGGGCGATGCCCCGAGATCGCTCCGGGCTTCACTGCCTGGCTGATGTCGTAGTTCTGACAGAAGACGCAGCGGAGATTGCAGTGGGAGAAGAAGATGGTGCCGGAGCCGTTCCAGCCCCGGAGACAGTCTTCCTCGCCGAAATGCGGGAAACAACTGCCCACGACCGCATAGCGGCCGGTCTTGCAGGCAGCCCACTTGTCCTCCAGCCGGTTGACCCCACAGTCCCGGGGACAAGCGCGGCAGTCGCGCAGGCTGGCAAGGGCGCGTTCGACTCGCTCAGCTAACTCGCGACGGCTGAGATATCGGTAAGATGGAACGAACTTCATTGACAGAGGCTATTGGCTATTGGCTATTGGCTATTGGTGAACAGGCGTCCGGGTGAGACAATCTACCAATAGCCAATAGCCAATAACCAATAGCCTAGCTCCCACTCGCCGCCTTCCCGTTCACAAAGATCTCCCGGAACGCCACCATGAATCGCCGCATCTCGTCCGCCGTCCCGATGGATACCCGCAGATGCTCCAGCATGGGCGGGAAGGGCCGGCCTACCAGCACCATGCGCTTGCGGAACTCCTCGATCACCGGCTGCACCGGCCGCTTGAGGTGCACCATGAAGAAGTTGCAGTCCGACGGGATGCATGCATAGCCCATTTGGGTGAGCTCGCTCGTGGTCTTGTCGCGAAGCTGCTTGTTCACCCTTTTCACGAAGGCCTGTGATTCGGTGTCGTTGAGCGCCGCCACCCCACCCCACTTCACGATCGCGTTGATACTCCCGGTGGCGAAGGGCCGCATCCGCTGGATCAGTAGTTGCGGCGCCAGTGCGTAGCCCAGCCGCATCCCGGCGAGTCCCGAGATCTTCGAGAAGGTGCGGGTGATGATCACGTTCCGGCCCTCGATCACATAGGGCACCGAAGTCGCGTAGCTCGGGTCCTCGACGAAGTGGTGATAGGCCTCGTCGATCAGCACCGGGATGTCCTCGGGGATCCCATCGAGCAGCGCGCGCACGTGGTCCTTGGGCACCACCCGCCCGGTCGGATTGTTGGGGTTCACCAGGTACACGAACCCGACATCGCGGTAGTTCAGCTTGACCGCGCGGATCATCGCCGCAATGTCCTGGGTGTAATCTCCGAGCAGCGGCAGCTTGATCTGGTCCGCCTTGAGCGCGGTGGCATGCTGGTACAGGATGTTATAGGACGGCTCCACGCCCACCACCTTCTTGCCGTCCTGGAGCAGCGCGGTGCAGCAGATGTCGAGGTTCTCGCCCGAGCCCGCGCCCAGCATGACGTTCTCCTCCTTCACGCCATGGTGCTTGGCGATGGCTTCGGTGATGCCCCCGTCGGGGTAGGCGTACCGGTTGGCGTACTTGAACGCGTCGGTCATCGCCTTGAGCACCTTCTCGGAGGGGCCGTACGGATTCTCGTTGTTGGCGATCTTGGCGAACTGGTCGTACTCCTCGACGGTCCGTCGCTGCCGTTGCTGGCCGGGCCCCTGCCCCTGCTGGGCCCAGAGCCTGAGCGGCGGCTTGAGACCTACATATCCCACCGCAGCCGCCACTCCCCCGACGAACCGCCGCCTGGTCACCGGATACAACCCGTTCATCGGACTCCTCCTGAGTTAACCCGCACGTCAATGATATTTCTAGCCCACAGATTACACTGATTACACGGATTACTATTTCATACAGATGAAATGGATGAGACGGATTCGGCCAAGAGAACCTCTGTGTTGACTGAACGAATCCGTGTCATCCGTGTAATCTGTGGGTCAGCAGTTCAATCTGCGTCATCGGCGTAATCTGTGGATCCTCATACCCACGCCAAATCCTGCTTCCCGATCGGCAGCGAGCGGATCCGCCGCCCGGTTGCCTCGAAGATCGCATTGCAGAGCGCCGGAATCACCGGCGGCAGCGCGGGCTCACCTAGCCCGGTGGGCGGAAAGTCAGGCTTCCGCCAGTGGACTTCCACCGGTACCGCCTGGGTCAGCCGGAGCAGCGGGAAGTCGTGGAAGTTGCTCTGCACCGCACGCCCGTTCTCGATGGTGATCTCCTGGCCGAGCGCTTCGGCGATCCCGTCCAGCACGGCGCCCTGCACCTGGTTCTCCGCGTTGCTCGGATTGATCACCTGGCTCCCGATATCGCCGGCCACCCACACCTTCTCGATGGTGAGCTTGCCCTGGCGGGTCACGCTGACCTGCACTACCTCGGCGAAATGGCCTCGGTGGCTGAAGTGGAACGCCACCCCCATCCCCTTGCCGCGCTCCTTCTTCCGTCCGAACCAGCCGGACTTCTCCGCCACGAGCTCGAGCACCCCGTGCATCCGCTCGGCGTCGAACCTCGGGGGCGCCGGCGGCGGCGCGGCTCCGCCAGCCACCTGCTGAGGTTGTGCGGGAGCCGGGAGCGCGCCATTGGCCAGCAGCTCCAGGCGGAACCGTACCGGATCCTTGCCCGCGGCGTGGGCCAGCTCGTCAATGAAGGACTGGACCACGAACGCCACGCCGTTGCTGGTCGGCGCCCGCAATGCTCCGGTTGGGACCCCCAGCGGCATGACCGACGCATCGAGCGCATAGTTCGAGACGAACCGCTGGGGAAACTCGGTCGCGCCTAACCCGGCCGACGGGGCGAACCGCTCGCCCTCGCCGAACGAGATGAAGTGATTGCGCCAGGCCACCAGGCTGCCGGAGCCATCGAGCCCGGCGGTCAGGTGATGGAAACCCGCCGGACGATAGAAGTCGTGCCGGATATCGTCCTCGCGGGTCCACAGGAGCTTGACCGGCACGCCGGCCTGCTTGGCAATCGCCGCGGCCTCGACCATGTAGTCGTTGTTGAGTCGGCGACCGAACCCGCCGCCGCTCCGGGTTATGTAAATCGAGATGTCGGCCTCGGGAATGCCAAGGGTCCGGGAGACTAACCCGCGGCCGCCGGCCGGTGTCTGGGTGGGCGCCCAGATCTCGAGCTTGCCGTCCTGGTAGTGGGCGGTGCAGTTCATCGGCTCGAGCGGGGCGTGCGCCAGGAAGGGATAGAAGTACTCCGCCTTCACCACCTTCGTCGCGCTCGTCAGGGCCACCTCCGGATCGCCATCCTTGCGAATGGCCCGCTGGGGTGGCTCCTTGGCCAGCTCCGCGGCGCGCTGAGCAAACCCCGCGCTGCTTTGCGAGGCCGTCGGGCCTTCATTCCAGGTCACCCCAAGTTTCTCCCGCGCCTTGCGGGCCGCCCACCAGGTGTCCGCGAGGATCGCGACCCCGCCGAGGAGGCCGTTCAGCGCGTTACCCGGTCCGGGCTCGAGCACGAACACCTGCCGAACCCCTGGTTGCCCCTTGATCACGTCGAGATTCGCGCTCTGCACGGTGCCGCCGAACACCGCGCACTTCTCGAAGACCGCGTACAGCATACCCGGCACGGTGACGTCGATCCCGTAGAACCGCGCGCCGCTCACGATGGCGTGATTATCCACGCCGCGAATGGGCTGCCCGACGATCTTGAATTGCTTCGGGTCCTTGAGCTTGACCGACTCGAGCGCAGGGGCGGGAACCGTGGCGGCCCTCTCGAGCAGCTCGCCGTACTTGAGGCTCCGCCCGCTCGGCCGGTGGAGGACTGTACCCGAGGCCGTCTCGCACTCGGCTTCCGGGACATTCCACGTCTGCGCGGCAGCGGTGACCAGCATCGCCCGGCCCGCAGCGCCGACCCGCCGCATCCGCATCCAGTGATTCGGGGTCGCGGTGCTGCCGCCGGCCGACTGCTGGGTGAACCGGGTGGTGTCGAGCGGGGCCTGTTCGATCCGGACGTCCTTCCAGTCCACATCCAGCTCGTCCGCCATGATCATCGGCAGCATGGTCTTGACGCCCTGGCCGATCTCGGGATTCTGCGCGATGAGGGCGACAACGCCGTCGGGCGTGATCCGGATGTACGGGTTAGGCACGAACTCGGCAACCGATCGGCCTAACCCGGGCGCCATCGCCCTAACCCGCGTGCCGAGCAGCAGCCCACCGCCCGCGATCAGGGTGACCTGGACGAACTCCCGACGGCTAACCCGCGACGCAGTAGGCATGACCGACCTTGTCTTTCGTTCAGATCCTTAACAGCTTGCCACAGATGACACGGATTACACAGATTCAAAAGCTCTCACAAACAATACGACGGCAATGGATTCGTTCATTTGAGCCCGGCACTCACGGAACGAATCCGTGTAATCCGTGTAATCTGTGGGCATTGTTCTTTTCGAGCCTAACGCCCCGCCGGACTCGTCACGCCCGCCGGCAGCGAGGCCGCCAGGTGAATCGCTTTCCGAATCCGGAGATACGTCCCGCAGCGGCAGAGATTCCCGTTCATCGCCGCATCGATGTCCGCATCGGTCGGCTTGGGCTTCCGCGCCAGCAACGCCGCCGCGCTCATCAGCTGGCCCGCCTGACAGTAGCCGCACTGGGGAACGTCCAGCTCCTCCCACGCCCGCTGGAGCGCATGGGTCCCCTCGGGTGACAGCCCTTCGATGGTCGTCACCTCGGCGCCGGCCACGGCCGCAACCGGCGTCACGCAGGAGCGGATCGGGTTGCCCCGGAGATGCACGGTGCAGGCGCCGCACTGCGCGATCCCGCAACCGAATTTGGTCCCTTTGAGATCGAGCACGTCGCGCAACACCCAGAGGAGCGGCATGTCCGAGGGCACATCAACCGTTACCGCTTTGCCGTTCACCTTGAAGCTCGTGGTCATGGCTTGACGTACCTCCTGAGGGCCCGCGGACCCACCTCGGCGCCGTAGATGTTGCCGCGAGCGTCCACCGCCACCCCCTCGGCGGCGCTCGTCCCTCTAGCAGCCTCGGCCGGATCGGGAATCAGATACAGCACCCGGCCGTCCCGGGCGCTCCCGATCCGAATCCCCCGCTTCCACTCCCCGTGCGCGGGGTTGACCGACCCTGACTCGGAGTCGGCCACGTAGATCATGTCATCCTTATCTATGTAGATCCCGCTCGGCCTGCTGAACTGGGCCCATCCGCCCAGCACTTTCCCGTTCCGGTCGAAGATCTGGATCCGGTTGTTGCTCCGGTCGCCGACGAAGAGCCGGCCCCGGGAGTCGAACGCGAGCGCGTGCGGTTGCAGGAGCTGGCCGGGACCATTTCCCCGGGCCCCGAAGGCCGTGAGAAACCTCCCCTTCTGGTCGAACTTGAGAATCCGGGCAGGAGCGGTGGGCGCGTCGGAATGACCCTCCGCGACGAAGATATCGCCATTGCGGGCAACCACGACATCGTTCGGCTGCCAGAAATACTCCGGCTCTCGACCACCCCCCGGCTTGCCTAGCGTCAGCAGCAGCTTCCCATCGGGACTGAACTTGAAGACCTGGTGCCCTTTGCCCGGCGTGTTACGCTGCTCCTGGCTGCCGGTGCAGGCGCAGTCGGTCACCCAGACATTGCCGTTGCGATCCACGTGAATGCCATGCGGCGAGAGCAGCATCCCGGCGCCGAAACTCTTCACCAGCGTGCCGGTCGAATCGAACTTGAGGATGGGGTCCAGGTTCGATCCGGCGCAACTGTTCTCCCCGCACCGCTCGGCCACCCAGATGCTCACCCCGTCCTGGTCGATCTCGACCGCGCTGGTCGAGCCCCAGGTTCTTCCCTCGGGCATCCGGGCCCAGCCGGAGATCGTGCCGTACGGGTTGGGGAGGTCGTTGGTTGGCTTGATGGGCTGAGCGGCCGGGTCCTGGGCGGCCGCCAAGGGGAAGGGTGCGGTCGGGACAGAGAGGGCCAGGACCAGGCGTCCCAAGGCCATGGATCGCATGGATAACAACGTACTCGATTCGGGGGAGGCTGGCCAACCAACTCGTCCCGGCAGCGCTGGGCTGGAGCAGGCCAACGCTGCGACATCACCAGCGCGTTCGTCTGCCTCGACAACGAATCGCTGGCACTCTCCACCGCACTCACGCTCCAGCAGCTTCTCGGCGAGTGCCGGATCCCCATCGTAGTGCGCACTGAAGCGGAGGCCGGCCTGACCCGGTTCCTCCAGGGACCATACCTTTGGGGGTTCGGCCTGTTGGATCGGACCTGCAGCCCGGAGCTCGTGGTGGGAGGGGCTCGCGAGACGCTCGCCCGCGCCATCCACAACACCTATGTGCAGACCCGCCTGCAGCAGGGCCACACCCGCGCGCAAAACCCATCGCTGGCCACCTGGGAAGAGTTACCCGACGAATTCAAGGAGTCCAACGGCAACAGGCCGACCACATCCGGGTCAAGCTTGAAGCTATCGGCTGCGAGTCTGCCCCGCGGCCGGATTGGGCCGCCGCACTCTTCAAGTTCTCGTCGAGCGAAGTCGAGGAACTGGCCCGCCTGGAGCACCGGCGCTTCGTGGAAGAACGGCTCGCACAAGGGTGGCGCTATGCGCCGGGTTCCAAGAACGCGGTGAAGAAGACCAACCCAACCCTGATCCCCTGGGAACAGCTCTCCGAAGCCGACCGGGAAATCGACCGGCAAGCGATCCGCGAACTGCCGGCCTTTCTGGCCCGGGCTGGGTCTACGATCCAGCGGACTGGGACCCACGGAGGGGTGCCGGTCTAGGAAAGCCCCCTTACGCGCGGTGGGCCCGGGATTAGCTTCTCCCCTGGGGACCCTGGGTTCCAACCCTTCGCCGAGCTCGGGAGGAGCATGCCAGTTGCTACATACGACGCGATCGTCGTCGGTTCCGGAATCGCGGGCGGCTGGGCCGCCAAGGAGCTGACCGAGCTCGGCCTCACCGTGCTCTTGCTCGAACGGGGCCGCAACGTCGAACACATCAAGGACTACCTCAACGCCACCAAGCCGCCCTGGGCCTTCCCCCATCGGGGCCGGCGCACCCAGGATATGGTCCGGCGGTATCCCGTGCTGCGACGGGATTATCCCCTCAACGAGACCAACCTCGAGTTTTGGGTCAACGAGCAGGAGTCCCCCTATACCGAGATCAAGCGCTTCGACTGGTATCGCGGCTACCAGGTCGGAGGACGCTCGCTCCTGTGGGGACGGCAGAGTTATCGGTGGAGCGAATTCGATTTCGAGGCGAACGCGGAGGACGGGGTCGGCAACGATTGGCCGATCCGCTACAAGGACCTGGCGCCGTGGTATGACTACGTCGAGCGGTTCGCCGGCATCGCCGGCTCGCAGGAAGGGCTCAAGCAACTGCCTGACGGAGTGTTTCAGCCGGCGATGCCGCTCAACTGCGGCGAGCAGATGGTGGCCGAGCGGCTCAAGGATCACTTCGACGGCAAGCGCCGCATCATTCCGGGCCGGTGTGCCAACTTGACCCAGCCGCTGCCCGGTCGCGGCCGCTGCATGTACCGGAACGCCTGCTGGCTGGGCTGTCCCTTCGGCGCCTACTTCAGCACCCAGTCCTCCACCCTGCCCGCCGCGATGGCCACCGGCCGTCTCACCCTGCGTCCCTTCTCCATCGTGACCGAGGTGCGGTATGACCGGGACCGCAAGCGGGCCACCGGGGTACGGGTCATCGATGCAGTCACCAATGAATCGATGGAATTCGAGTCCCGGATCGTCTTCCTGTGCGCTTCCACCCTCAATTCGACCTGGCTCCTTCTCAGCTCGGCGACCGAGGTCTGGCCCGAGGGCCTGGGGAGCAGCTCCGGCGTGTTAGGCCGGAACCTGATGGACCACCACTTCCGCTGCGGCGCGTCGGGCCGGCTCGAAGGGCTCGACGACAAGTACTACTTCGGCCGGCGGCCCACCGGGTTCTACATCCCCCGCTACCGGAACCTCTTCGGCGACCGGCGCCCCTATCTCCGCGGGTTCGGCTACCAGGGCGGCGCGAGCCGGAGCGGCTGGTCCCGCGGGGTCGCCGAGCTGGGCGTGGGGGCCGGCTTCAAGGAGCGGATCAGCCAGCCGGGCGGCTGGAGCATCGGGGCGACTGCCTTCGGCGAGATGATGCCTAACCCGCAGAATCGCGTCACCCTCGACCAGAGCCGCAAGGACAAGTGGGGCCTGCCGGTCCTGGCAATCGACTGCGCCATCGGCGAGAACGAGATCGCGATGCGGAAGGACATGATGGCCGATTGCGCCGAAATGCTGGAAGCGGCCGGGGTGAAGGACGTGCGCACCTTCGACAGCGGGTACTGGCCGGGCATGGGGATTCACGAAATGGGGACGGCGCGGATGGGGCGTGCCCGCAAGACCTCCGTGCTCAACAAGTGGAATCAGGTGTGGGATGCTCCCAACGTCTTCGTGACCGATGGATCGGGCATGGCCTCGGCGGCCTGCCAGAACCCGTCGCTCACCTACATGGCACTCACGGCCCGAGCCTGCCACTACGCGGTGGAAGAGCTCAAGCGGAGGAATCTGTAATGGCGAATTCCATCGGCCGGCGGGAGGCGGTGCAGCGGGTCGCGGCCATTCTTGGCGGGACGCTGGTGGGCGGATCGGCCCTCTGGACCCGGCGGCTCTCCGCCACGCCGCGCGGGCCCGGGCTGCTCCAGGATTCGGACGCCGCATTGCTCGACGAAGTCGGGGAGACGATCATCCCGGCCACCGACACGCCGGGTGCCAAGGCGGCGCAGGTCGGTGCGTTCATGCTGGTGATGGTGAACGACTGTTACGAGGAGCGCGACCAGCGGATCTTCCGGGACGGCATGCGCGACATCGACCAGCGGAGCCGCACCGGGTTTGGGGTGGGCTTTCTGGACGCAACGCCCGCCCAGCGCACCGAGCTCATCACCGCGATCGACCGGGAATGCAAGGAGTACATGGACCGGCGGCGCTCCGGTGAGCCAGTCCATTATTTCCGAATGATGAAAGAGCTGACTCTGCTCGGTTATTTCACCTCGGAGATCGGCTCGACCCAGGCGCTGCGATTCGCACCGGTCCCCGGCCGCTTCGATCCCTGTCTCGATTACAGCCCCGGGGAGCGATCCTGGTCACCCTGATCAGGCTGTGGCCCTAGCGCGACGACCATGGTACACCGCGCATTGGTCACCTTGCTCAAGGAGCTCGGGTACGGAGCCGGCCCCGGCGAGTGCTGGGTGCTCAACCGGAATGACTCCGGTCTGCTGCGGTCCCTCGATCGGCTCTCAGCCGAAGCCGCGTCTGCCGCGCCGCCCACTGGGGGAACTTCGATCGCCGCCCATGTCGACCACCTGCGTTTTGGCTTCGAGCTCCTCAACCGCTACACCAGAGGCGAAGACGCGTTCGCCAGTGCCGACTATTCCGCAAGCTGGCGGCGCGGCAACGTGTCCGAGCCCGAATGGGTATCGCTCCGTCGAGCGCTGTCCGACCAGCTCGAGCGATGGATCCAGTTCCTCGCAGAACCGCGCGAGTACAACGAGTTCGAATTGACCGGCGCGCTGGCGAGCGTGACACATCTTGCCTATCACATCGGGGCGATGCGGCAGATCGACCGCTCGATGCGGGGGCCTGCCGCCATTCCATGAGAACCTTGATTGGTATAGTTGGCTGGTCGATCCTCGCCGGTGGGATCGCTCCAGGGGTCCCATCGATGGACAAGACCACCCCCGTCACAGCCAGGCGCCAGCGTCACGGCCCGCTCAGGTGATCTTCATCGGGGCCAACCACAACCTGACCGTCCTCCACCCGGGGTTTGCTCCCGCCCACATCCGAGCCTTGCTTTCCGAGATCGATCCAGCCGGGGTCTGCGTTGAAATCCTGGCCGGCTGGGGGCGCGAGGCCGGCATTCCAACCTATCCGCAGGAGCAGTACACTGCGATCACCTGGGCCGATCATCGGGGTGTTCCGGTTCACGCGGTGGACTGGAATGTGACCCGACGAGCGCTCCCACCCATCGTGCGCATGTCCGACACGGTGCCGTTGGTAGAGGAGGGCCCGCTTCTACCTGGGAGTCGCACACGATCTGGCCGGTGATCACGAAGCGGCGACGAACGAATACCGGGCCCTGCTCGCCCTCCCCGAGCAAGAACTTGTGGTCCCCGTCTTCATCGCCGCTCGCCGCATGGATCTCCGTCCCTATCTCGAGAGCCTGATTCGCACCCCCTATCGCGGTGGCCTGTTCGAAGCCTTTCGCGTATCCCTCGCGCTCGGCAGGTAGCCATCGGTTGCCGTGGCTTTTAGGGGTCCCTATAGGAGAGCCCTCGCGCGCGGGGCATGGGAGCCGAGATTCGCTTCCATTTCTTGCAGTGTCCGCCCTTCGACCAGGTGTGCCGGGCATCCCATCGTCGTCGTCCTCCTCGGTACAGGACCACCATCGAAAGAGGATCCATGCGACCTGGAATGCGTTTCTGCTTGGCCATCCTGGCTGCGGCATTGCCGATTGCCGGATGCAGCGACAGTCCCACCGAGGGAACGGGCGACCAGCCCAGAGTGACCGTTCGGCTGACTGACGCGGCCGGGGACATCACAGCCGCGGTAGTCACCATCTCCGAAGTCAACCTCCAGGGGCAAGAAGGAACAGTAGTGTTGAGCTCGACGGCGGTAACCACCGATCTCATCGATCTCGCCAACACCACGGCTACGATAGTCGATGCGGTTGCGGTCCCGGCGGGGACCTACACCCAGCTTCGGTTCGTGATTTCGGGTGCGTACATCGAGGTGGAGAATGCCGACGGAAGCACCTCGATTTTCGCCTCGTCGCCGACCTATGAGGGCCTTCCCGCCGGCGCGGTAGTGGCCGGCAGCCTGCAGATGCCGAGCCTGGGGCAGTCGGGTCTCAAGGTCACCTTCCCCTCCACCGAGCTCGAGATCACTGAGGACCAGGACTTCCTGGTCGACTTCGATGTGAGCGAGAGCTTCGGGAGACAAGCGGGGAACTCCGGCATGTGGGTGATGAATCCGGTCATCAAGGGAGCGGAATTCACCACCGCAGCCACCATCGTGGCCACTCTGAACCTGGCTGCCGGGGTAACCCTTCCGACGCTCGCGTCCGGCCTGGTGACCCTCGGCAACTTCATGGCGACGCTCGACGGCGAGACGATGGCGTTCACCGATACGGATGGAGACGGAGTTTTCGAGGCGCGATTCCGATTCCTGCTCCCGGGGGTTACCTGCTGAGCGTGCAGCCGCCGGCCGGGGTCGCGATCACGACCAACCTTACGCTGCCGGTCAGCGTGACCGTTGGGGCCGGGGAGACCAAGAGCACGGCGGTGATCATTACATCAGCAGTGCTTGCGCCCTAGCGTTTTCGGCTGGCAGGTGCAGCGGGCCGCGGCCATCTTTGGGTGGCACGCGGCCCGCTCTCCTATGCTTTGGGGTTCCCGATGGCCGACAATCCCGTGGGGCGGAAACGCATGACTCCTTCAGAATTGCCTCACAAGGGCAAAGTCGCGGTCGTAACGGGCAGCAGCAAAGGGATCGGCTACGCCATTGCCGATGCCCTGGTGCAGGCTGGGGCCAGTGTGGCCGTCACGGCGCGGGATGCCGGTGAGGTAAGCGCGGCCGCGGCCCGGCTTGACGCTTTGGGCAAGGGCCGCGCGTTAGGCATTCCCGGTGACGTCCGCCGGCCCGACGCGGTCGAGCGGCTCTTCGAGCGGACAGTCGCGGAATTCGGCGGGCTCGATATCCTGGTCAATAATGCGGGGGTCGGACACTTCGGCCCGGTGGGCGAGCTGGCGGTGGAGCAGTGGGACCAGGTGATCGCCACCAATCTCAGCGGCGCCTTCTACTGCTGCCGCGCCGCCATCCCGCACCTCCGGCGTCGAGGCGGCGGCTGGATCATCAACATTGCCTCCTTGGCCGGCAAGAATCCGTTACCCGGCGGCGCGGCGTACAATGCGTCGAAGTTCGGTCTGGTCGGATTCAGCGAAGCGCTGATGCTCGATGTCCGCTACGACAACATCCGGGTGAGCTGCCTCATGCCGGGTAGCGTCGCCACCAGCTTCGGGGATCGTCCACCCGGCGAGGCGGACGCCTGGAAGATCCAGCCGGAGGACATCGCCCAGGTGGTGCTGGAACTGCTGTCAGTCCCCGAGCGCACCATGCCCTCTCGGATCGAGCTCCGGCCCAGCAAGCCGCCGCATCAGGGAGGCTAGTCTCGCCCCCATCCACAAGGAGAGGGATGCGCGCGAGGTACCCCTTCCACCGCGGCTATCGGTGCGACAAAGTCGTCCATCTAGCTGAACCGAACGGGGTGGCGTACCCACCGCAGGATCAACCACCCGGTTTGCCGATCTCTTCCTCACTGCAGTATCCTATCTGGAAAGATCTGCCCGACTCGCTCTCACCGGAGCCCAACCGATGCTGAAAGAATTCAAGGAATTCGCCATGCGGGGGAACGTCGCCGACATGGCGGTAGGCATCATCATCGGCGGCGCGTTCGGGACCATTGTGAAAAGCCTGGTGGATGACGTGCTGATGCCGCCGATCGGCCTGCTCATGGGCGGGATCGACTTCTCCAACTTCTATTTCGTCCTGAAGCCGGGCCCAACGCCGGGGCCGTACGCTTCGCTGGCCGACGCCAAGGCCGCCGGCGCGGTGAGCATCAATTACGGCGTGTTCCTGAACGGAGTGATCAGCTTCCTGATCGTGGCGTTGGCGGTGTTCCTCCTGATCCGCGCCGTGAACGCAATGCGCCGCCAGGAAACGCCCGCGCCGGCCACCCAGGACTGCCGTTACTGCGCGACGCCCATCCCGGTCCAGGCGACCCGCTGCCCGCACTGCACCTCCCAGCTCGCCGCCTAACCCGCTGAGGTCTGCCATGCCGCTCTCCCGCCGCTCCTTCCTCGCCACCCTCGGCGCCGGGAGCGCCGGCGTGTTAGGACCGCCGCTGCTGACCCGCCGGGGCCACGAGGCCGTGCTCGCCCAGGCCGGCCCGGGCCCCGAGAGCCGCCGAGCCGACCGGCTCCTGGCCGCCCGGCCGGGGGTCATCCGGATCGACAGTAACGAGAACCCGATCGGCCCGGGGCCACGGGTGTTCGCCGCGATCCGGATCCACCTCGATGAATCCAATCGGTATCCGGTGACGCGGGAGGACGACCTCATCGCGGCGATTGCGAAGGTCCATCGCATCAAGCCCGAACACCTGATCCTGGGCTGCGGGTCGCTCGAGTTGCTCCGCGCCGCAGTCAGCGCGTTCACCTCGCGGGAGCACGGCCTGGTGTCGCCCGAACCCACCTTCGAGGCGCCGGCCAACTGGGCCCGCTTCCTGGGCGCGCCGGTGATCGCGCCGCGGGTAGATGCCGAGCTCAGGCTCGATCTCGATGCGATGGCACACCAGGGCAAGGAGGCCGGGTTATGCTATTTCTGCAATCCCAACAACCCCACCGCGACGGTCCACGGCCTGAGCGAGGTCACCCGGTATATCGAGCAGGTCAATCGGTCCTCGCCGGAGACCATCGTACTGATCGATGAGGCGTACCACGAGTACGTGGACGCTCCGGGTTATGCCACGGCGATCCCGCTCGCGTTGGCCAACCCCCGGGTCGTGGTCACCCGCACCTTCTCCAAGCTGTTTGGGCTGGCCGGCCTTCGGATCGGCTATGCCGTCGGCCAGCCGGCCACCCTCGCCAAGATCTCCGCCTGGCTGCTCGGCACCAACGTCAGCCAGCTCTCGCTGATCGCGGCCGCCGCTGGGGTCGCCGACCGCGCCCGCATTGCCGAAGAGCAGCGCCGCAACCGGGCGGTCCGGGCATATGTCCGAGCGCACTTCGAGAAGGGGGGCTTCCGGGTCACCCAGGGGCAGGCCAACTTCATGATGGTGGATGTGCGTCGCGACGCGCGGCAATTCAAGCTCGCGTGTCTGGACCGCAAGGTGGCGGTGGGCCGGCAGTTCCCCTCGCACCCGACCTGGAGCCGGATCTCCGTCGGCACCATGGCCGAGATGCGCAAGGCCGCCCAGGTGTTCGACGCGGTGCTGAAAGGGGCCCCGTAATGGGACTCGACATCCGGTTCGACGAGGATGACCCCGCCGCGGTCGAGCTCGACGGAGCCCGGCTCACTTCGTTGCCGGGCTTTCTCAACCTGATCCGGATGGTCGGCCCGGTGCTGAACCACCTCAATGACCCGAGCGACGCCCAGAACGTCGCCATCTATCAGGGCGCTGAGCGCTACGCCCGGGAGCATCCCGAAGCGGCGGAGCTGTTTCAGCAATACCTGGCATTCGCAGCGCGATTCCGAGAACAGGTCCCCGAGGAGTCCCGCTCGCAGCTCGACTTCTCGAGTAATCCGGAGGACTACGATCCGGTGGCTCGGACTTTCATGACCGCCTTGATGCTGCGGGAAGCACCGATGGATGGCGAGGAAGCAGAGAAGGTCCTCCCGATCACCTCATTCCTCGCCACGTTCTCGAGGGTGTTGCTCGCTATCCCTCACCCCGGGATCGAACCCGACCAGGTGCAGTGGGCCATCCAGGTGCTCGAGAAGTACAACCGCTGCCTGGAAGTGGCGACCGAGACGAACGCCTCCTTCCATATCTCATTCTAGAATCCACAGATGACGCAGGTGACACAGATAACACGCTCGTAGCGGTTGAGTTCCGCGGCACCAATCCTGCCAAGCGATCTCCCATGCGCATCGCGGTGGTGGGAGACGTTCACGGTCACCTGGCCCTGCTGTATGCTATCCTGGGCCGGTGGCGGCGGGAGACCGGCAAGCCCATCCATCTGATCCTCCAGGTGGGCGACCTGGGTGCGTTCGACCCCGGCTCGAGGCTCGACCGGGCCACCCAGCGGCACGCCCAATCGGACCCCGAAGAGCTCGGGTTCGGTGAGTTCGCGGGGCCTAACCCGCCCGCGACGCTGCTCGATCCCCGCCCGCCGTTGGTGTTCATCCCCGGCAATCACGAGGACTTCGAGCTGCTGGACCGCTGTGAGGCCGCGGCGGGCGGGAATGCCACCGTCTCTCCG
>JBQTHV010000044.1:0-17354 GCA_052389555.1 Gemmatimonadales bacterium
GTCGCGACGCATGACGCCGATCAATGTACGGCGTCACCCGCGCGATGTCACTCGATGATGCGCGGCTGGAAGTTCTCCAGGAAGACGTACCCGAGAATGATCCCGGCGAGAACCACGCTGAGCAGCATGGCGGAGAGCGGAAGCCCGGTGCCCCCAATCCGGAGCGATACGGTCCCTACCACTGCGCCGGGTTCGTGAGCAAAACGCACCCGTAAGACGCGCACGGCGCTGAGTCCCAGGGCCGCGGCGAGCCCGCCCATGACAATCAGGGGATGAAACAGCATCTCCGGGAGCGCCTCCTCCACGCCAAGGAATCCGGTCGTGACCAGGAGCAGGCCCGGCAGCACGAAGATCAGACTCAGCATCCCTACCTTTCCGTCGGTACCCATACCGTCCCCCGCAAGAAGAAGTACTTTACGATACAAAGCTAACCGGCTCCCGTCAATCCCGCGGGTCCGGCCCCCTCGAGCCGGCTTGCCGGGGCGGCTTAGCCACCACGTAGCCACCCCGCACGGTCGCCCCGACCACCAGGCCGGCCGCGACCAGCACTAGGTTCTTGACGATGTACTGACCCTCCAGCGTCGGGGCGAAGGGGAAATACCGGAATGTCTCGCCGGGAAACAGCACCAGCGGGGTTAGCGTGCCGAGCAGCTGGAGCCACAAGCGAAAGAGCACCGCTCGCAGGAACTTCCCGCTGAGCAGTCCGAGGCCGATCAAGACCTCCCAGGTCGCCAGGATGAACACCGCGATGCCGGGCTCGAGCCGCCCGAAGCTGAGCCGCTCCACCCTGCGGGCCGCTAGGCCGCTCGCGGGACTCCAGCCCGGCACGTACTTGAGCGCGCCGAACCACAGGAACACGATCCCCAGGGCCCAGCGGGTTAGGGTAACCCCGTGCCGCGCCATCCAGGCGGTGATCCGTAGGTCCAGCGCGTCGAGCCAGCCCGGAACCTTCATCGGTGAGCTCTCCCCGCCCATGGATTGCCGAGCGCGGAGTGCCGAGCGCCGGGCGCCGAGTGCCGAGCGCCGGGCCCCGAGCGCCGCACCACCTGCCGTCCTGCCGTCCTGCCGTCCGACCCCCTGTCTCATACCCTCCCGCGCGATTGCCCTCGCGCCAGCGCTGCCCCGATCAAGTGGGCGACCCGGAGCGGCTCCGGCAGGCGCGACTTGCGAATCGTGGCCCGTACCAGGGCCGCTCCCTGGGCCGGCGCCGTACCCGCCATCGCGACGTACAGTCCGGGCGACACCCGTACGCCCCGAGGCGACCGGCTCGCGATCTCCAGCCGATCGGCGAGTCCTGCCGCGATCAGTGCCCTCGGGATCCGGGACTGGGCCGGATCCCGCCGGGTGACGGCGAAGGCCGGGATGCCCAGCTCGGCGGCGAGTGCTTCCAGGTCGACGAGCCCGAGGCCGGCCAGGGTGATGCCGCCGAGCACTACGCCCTGGATCGCGGCGCGCCAGCGTAACCCGCCGATCCACTGCGCGAGAAAACTGGTCGCGTGCTCGCCATCGACGGGGAAGGCGCCGATGGCCACGCCCTCGATGAGATCGTTTCCCTCCATGAGCACGCCGACCACCGGTACCGTACGGTCCTGCCACTTGTCGAACGGGGCATCATCGACGCCAAGCACGTGCGGGCGGCGGGCCATGCGGAGAACTTATCGCGAGAGCTCCCGGGGTGCCCGCGCGTTGCCGAGCCCGCCCCCGAGCGCCAGGAGCGCGAGGCCATAGGGGAGCGCGAGGAATCCCTGGTAGGGGACCTGGAGTCCCAGGGCCTGCAAGGCGAACTGCATCGCGCCGGCCGCCCCGAAGAGCAGCGCCGCCCCTAACACGCCGAGCGGATGCCACCGGCCCAGAACCACGATGGCGAGGGCGATGAACCCCCGACCGGCGGTCATCTTCTCGGCGAACGTACCGGTCTGCGCCAGCACCAGGGTGGCGCCCGCGAGGCCGCCCAGCGCGCCCCCGGTGAGCGTAGCGAGGATCCTAACCCGCTGGACCGGAACGCCCGCCGCCCGGGCCGCCTCGACCGACTCGCCGGTGGCGCGCACCGCCAGACCCCACCAGGAGCGGAACAGCACCCAGCCCACCGCCGGCACCAGGATCCAGGCGAGATAGGTGAGTCCGGGTTGCTCGAACAGCGCCGGACCCAGGATCGGGATCTCGCGCAGGGCCGGAATGGGCAAGGGCTCGAACATCGGGACGGAAAGCCCGGGACCGCCGGGTCCGAACGCGTTGCGGAACACCATCCCGGTGAGTCCCACCGATCCCAGCGTCACCGCGGTGCCGGCGATCACCTGCTGCGCGCCGGCCCAGAGCGCCGCCATGCTGAAGGTTCCCGCGATCGCGACCCCGGCAGCGACTCCGGCGATCGCCCCGAGCCACGGCCCGCCGGCGAGAGCGCCGAGCGCCGCCGCCAGGGCCCCGGCCAGCATCGCGCCCTCGAGCCCCAGGTTGATGACGCCCGCCCGTTCGTTGATGAGCTCGCCCAGGGCAGCGAGCAGGAGTGGCGTCGCGATGCGGATCGATGCCGCGAGGAAGCCGGTGAGAACGAGTTCGAATTCCACTATTCGCTACTCGCTATCCGCTCTTCGCGGCGCCGCCTGCCGCGGACCGAACCGCCGAGCCGCCTCGTCGCTGCTTCCCCGATCAAGACGGCGAGAATGACCACCGCCTCCGCTACCGCCACCGCGACCGCCGGCACCCCGGCCTCACGCTGCATCCCCTGCGCGCCGGCCTCCAGCGCGCCGAACAGGACCGCGGTTCCTAACACGCCGATCGGATGCAGGCGGGCGAGCAGCGCCACCGCGATGGCCGCGAACCCGTAGCCCGGCGAGAGGTTCTGGAACAGGCGGTAGGTGACGCCCGACACCTCGATCCCGCCCCCTAACCCGGCAAGCGCCCCGGACCAGAGCAGCGCCCCGCCGAGCACCCGGCTGACCCCGATCCGTCCCGCCACTTCCGCGGCTCGGGGGCTCAGCCCGGCAGCCCGAAGCCGGAATCCCCAGGGGGTGCGCCCGAAGAGGCCCCACAGCACAACCGCAAGGACGACGGCCACCGCGAGACCTGCGTGGAGCCGGCTATCCCCCAGCAGGGGGAGCCGGGCTGCCGGCGCAATGGGATCGCTCTGCGGGTAGACCCCGCTCGCCTCGCGGAGCGGGCCGGTCACCGCGTAGCTCAGTGCTGCTTCCGCGACGAAGTTGAGGAGCAGGGTAGAGATCACTTCGAGGACCCCGAAGCGGACTCGCAGCAGCACCGGAACCGCGATCCACAGGAGGCCGGCAAACGCCGCCCCGGCCCACACCGCGCCGATCGCCAAGGGCGCAGGCCACGCCGTGGCCTGAAGACCAATCCAGGTGGCCGCAATCGCGCCCGCCAGGAACTGGCCTTCTGCGCCGATGTTGAGGGCCCCGGCCCGGAACGCCAAAGCCAGGCCGAGGCCCAGAATGCTCAAGGGGATCGCCCGGACCAGCGTGCCGGAGATGAAGGCGTCGCTCGATCCAAAGGCGCCTCGGGCCAGCGCACCCAGCGCGAGGGGGGCATCATAACCCGCAAGCTGGAGCACCAGTGCCAGTACCCCGAAGCCCGCCACCAACGCGAGCCCCGCGGTCATAACCGCCCGCCGCCCTCTCATGTCCTACCTCTCACTTCTTACCTCTCACCTCTTACCTCTTACCTCTTACCTCTCACGTTTCACCTTCGATCCCCAGCATCATCCTGCCTATGGCGTGGCGGTCCGCGCCCGGCGGCGCCTCGGTCAGCTTTCCTTCCCGTACTACTAACACGCGATCCGACAGCGACAGTACTTCGTCGAGATCGGTCGAGTACACCAGCACGGCCACTCCCTCCCGGGCGGCCTCCCGCAACCGCTCCTGGATATCGGCCGTCGCTCGAATGTCGAGTCCGCGAGTGGGATTCTCTGCCACCAGGATCTGGGGGCCCCGCTCCAGCGCTCGGCCCAGCATGAGTTTCTGTTGGTTCCCGCCCGACAGGTGGCCCGCCGGCGTAGCCGGACCCGGCGCGCGAATTCGGAAGAGCCCCATCAAACGGCCGGCGTGCTCGCGCACCGTGCTCCAATGCATCCATCCGCCTCGAGTCCAGCGAGGATCGTCCTCTCGTCCCAGGATGAGGTTTTCCGCGATGGACATTTCGGGGATCAGCCCTTCGGTGGTCCGATCCTCCGGGACGAAGGCCACTGTCCCGGACGCGGAAACCGGCAGGTCGCGCTGCTGCCGGCGCTCGAGATCAACCGGATCGGGAACTCCCGCAAGCCGCCGCAGGATCTGCCGGTGACCCTGGCCCTCGAGAGCGGCGATACCGACCAGCTCTCCGGGGACGATCGTGATCGCTCAGATGCTGACTAACGGTCCCTGATGTGAGGACCAGGAGGCTCGGCGGCTCGGCGTCTCGGCACCCGGGGTCATGGCGGTGCCGATCATCGCTTCCGCGAGTGCGGCCTCGCTCTGGTCGCGGACCGGTCCCTGCAGCGTGAGGATGCCCTGGCGCAAGACCGTGACCCGATGGGCTACGGCGAAGACCTCGCGAAGCTTGTGGGTGACCAACGCCACCGCGCCGCCGCGCGCGGCGAATATCCGGATCTCCTCGAGGAGCACCTCCACCTCGTCCGGCGTCAGCACCGCGCTCGGCTCGTCCAGGAGCAGGATCTCGGCGCCGGTGGCCAGTGCCTTCACGATCTCGAGCCGCTGCCGCTGCGCGACGCTCAGGTCCCTAACCCGCGCATCCGGCTCGAGGCCGTGCAAGATGCCCTCCGTATCCCAGCCGAGCCGTCCAGCCGTCCAGCCGCCGAGCCGTCCACTCGCCCAGCCGCCCAGCCGTCCAGCCGCCTGTTTCCCTACCGCCAGTGCGATGTTCTCCGCCACGGTCAGCTCGGGGATACTCGTGAAATGCTGGTGCACCATGCCGATCCCGAGCCCCCGGGCATCGCGCGGCGAGCGCAGCTTGACTGGCTGGCCTCGCACCGCGATGACACCGGCATCCGGAGGCACCAGGCCGTAGGCCACCTGGAGCAGGGTCGATTTGCCGGCGCCGTTCTCGCCAAGGAGCGCGTGGATCTCCCCGCGCTGAAGCGCGAAGTCGACCGCCGAGAGCGCCGTGACGGGACCGAACTGCTTCGTGATGTGGGTGAGGGTGAGTGCGGGAGCAGTCATCAGTCTTTAGTCTTTAGTCTTTGGTCTTCAGTCTCCAGTCGTCAGTCCCTATTCCCTATTCCCGATTCCTTATTCCCTATTGCCACTGAAGACTTTCGACTGAAGACTGAGGACTGAAGGCTGACGACTCACATCCCTGTTGGCTGGTCATGGAACACCCACGGCAGGCCGAACCGTTCGCTCACATGGGCAGCCAGCGCCTTGACGCCCACAGTCTCGGTCGCATAGTGGCCCGCGAAGATCAGATTCACGCCGACCTCCATCGCGTCGAAGTAGGTGTGATGGGCACCCTCGCCGGTGATATAGGTATCCAGCCCGGCCTCTCGCGCGGCCGCGACTCGACCGCCGCCCGCACCCGTGATGATGCCGACTCGGCGAGATTCCGGCGGGCCGCCCGGAATCAGCCGGGCCGCCGCGCCAAGCAGCGCCGCAAGCCGCGCAACCAGGTCCTCGCGGCCGAGCGGGGGCTGGAAACTCCCCTGGACCCCGATCGCGACACCCCGATAGAGATCGAACGGACTTTGTTCGCGAAGCCCTAACCCGCGCGCCAGCACCGCGTTGTTGCCGACCTCGGGATGCAGGTCGAGCGGGATGTGGGCCGAATAGAGGGCGATGTCCCGCTCGAACAGGGCCCGCACCCGCCGATACCGCCGCCCTGTGATTGGAACGTTACCGTCCCAAAACAGCCCGTGGTGAACCAGCAGCAGAACCGGACCGCCCGGTTCGCCCCGCCCGACCGCCTCAATGGTGGCCAGCGCCGCATCGACCGCCGCGACGATCCTCCCCACCCGTCCCGACCGGTTCTCGACCTGGAGTCCGTTGAGCGCGTTGGGTTCGTCGGGCACGTCGCGGATGCGCAGGTACTCGTCGAGATGGCGAGCCACCTCGCTCAGGGCGACGTTGCTCACGACCCCGGTCGGGAAGCGGTGAGAGGCTTGAGCGTACCGGCAATGATGGAATCCCGCGCCGCGGCCAGCCTGGCTCTGAGCGTTGCCGGTACCCGGTCGGCCAGGGCCGGGTTGTCCTCGTAGCGCAGTACGCCCCCGGCCAGGCCGAAGGTTTCGACCCGAGGGGCAAAGCATCCTTCCTTGATTTCCCGCGCGATGCTGAGGAACGCCTTCGGCAGATCGATGACCACCGACCCGAGAACCCGATCGGGGGCCAGCCCGCTCTGATCCAGGTTTGCGCCGAACGCATGGACTCCGGGGCTTTCTCGGGCTGCCTGGAACATGCCGAGGGCCGCCTGGTCCGCGTTATGATGGAGCATGTCCACCCCCAGCCGGATCATGGCGAGTGCCGCCTCGCGGCCCGCTGCGACATCATCGAAGGTATTGAGCCAGGCGATCCGGCTTTCCACCCGGGGATTCACTGCCTTCGCGCCGTTGAGCCAGCCTTGATAGCCCCGCACGATGGGCGGCAACTCCATGCCGCCGATGAATCCGATCCGGTTTGCGCGGGTTAGGGCTCCGGCCACCATACCGGCGAGATAGGTGCCCTCCTCGATCCCGAACCAGAGCGGCACCACGTTGCCCGATCGGGCCACCCGCTCCCCCGAAGTGACCACGAAGACCGTGCCCGGATGACTGGCTCCGATCCGCTCGGCAGGATCCTGGAACTCGAACCCATGACCGAAGACCACGTCGTACCCTTGAACCGCGTAGGTGCGGAGCGCCTCGGCTTGCTCTCCCGGCGTGCGGGCTTCGACGTGGCTCGTGGCGGCACCGAGCGAGTCCCGAATGGCTTGCAGCCCCGCATAGGCACCCGAGTTCCACGCGGCATCGGCAATCGATCCCGGGGTAACCAGCGCCACCCGAAACTCCCCAGCACTCTCGCCCCTGGCACAGCCCGCCAAGGCAAGGACGAGCAGGCCCGCCAACCATTCCCTGTCACCCCTCACCCCTCACCTCTCACCTCTCACCTCTCTTCCCCGTTCACCGTTTCCATCCGCACCGATCCGTTGACGGTCCCGCCCTCGGCCACGACCAGCCTGCGGGTTATGATGTCGCCCTCCACCACCGCCTGCGCCTGCAGCTCGACCCGCTCGGATCCGGTGATCGAGCCATGGACGGTGCCCCCGATGACCGCTTCTCGGGTCGTGACGCTGCCCTGGATGATTCCGCCTTCGGAGAGCAGCAGCTGGTCGCCGGCGTGGACGTTGCCCTGGACCCGCCCCTCGATGCGAATCACGCCCGCCGCCTCGAGGTCCCCGGTCACCGTGAGATCCCGGGCTACGATGGAGAGACCGCCGGCTTCTCCCTTCCGGCGACGCTCCCAAACCGGCGCGGCTCCCTCGACCTTCGCGTTGGATGAGGTAGAAAAGAGTCCCATCAGCGTGCCTCCTTCACCAGCGTGCCGGGGTCGATCGAGACCCCGTTCAACCGGATCTCGAAATGCAGATGCGGCGCGGAGGAGCGGCCTGAGTTTCCACTCTGGGCAATGACTTCGCCGGCCCTTGCCGTTGCCCCTTCGACCGCGAGGATGCGGGACAGATGGCCGTACATAGTCTGGTACCCATTCGGGTGGGACAGCAGCACGAACAACCCGTATTCTGCCTGAGTGCCGGTCTGCAGTACCATGCCATTTCCGGCCGCTCGCACCACACTGCCCACCGGCACTGCGATATCGATGCCGGGATGCTCCTCGTCGCCGGTGCCGGCCTGCGCCTGCCCGCGGGTGACGAATCCCCGCTCATCCAGGGGCCAGCGGTTGGGAACGTCGGCGCCGGCCTCCGGCTCCGGGCTGCTTCCGGGGAGCGCGGCATAAACCGGGGGCGCCACCGCCAAGGGGCTCGCGAGGGCAAGGCGATCCGGCACCACATCGGCCCCGACCATCTGGCGGAGGCGCTCATAACCCGCTTCCACGCTGTCCAGCGCGGCGGCCAGCTCGCGGACCCGCCGGTTATCGGTTTCGAGGCGCTCGACTTCGCGGGTTAGGAACGGGACCCGGGCAGCCTGCCGGGCGATCGGCGCGAAGAACGCTACGGCGAGCACGACGCCCAGGATCAGCAGGGCGCCCGCCGCCAGCGCCGCCCGCATCGCCCAGCGAGGGACCCGCCAGGTGCGGGCATGCAGGTCACCGTCCCGCTGGAGGATGACCGAGTAATGCCGTCCTCCCCGGCTCGAGGTCATCCGTGATACGGCCCGCCCAGGATCACCTCGAGCAGGCGTACCAGATCGTCGTTGGAGTAATAGTGAATGGTGACTGCACCGCGACCCCGCCGCCGGGCCGTAACCCGCACATCGGTTTGGAGGCGCTCGCGCAGCGCCGCTTCGATCCGGCGGATCTCGGCGTTGGGGCTGCGCCCGTCGGGCTTGGGCCGGCGGAGCAGCTTGCGCACCGGCGGCGACCCGCCCACCGGCTCGCCCCGGATCCGCGCTTCGAGATCGCGCACCGACCATTGCGCGGCCGCAGCCTCCCGCGCGAGCCGCACCATCTCCTTGGGATCGGTGAGCGCCAGCAACGCCCGCGCATGCCCTTCGCTGATCGCTCCCTGCCCCAGCAGCCGCTGCGCCTCGACCGGGAGCCGGAGCAGCCGCAGCGTATTGCTCACCGTCGAGCGATCCTTCCCCACCAGCCGGGCGACTTCCTGCTGGGCGATCCCGAACTCGCGAATCAGCCGGTCGTAGCCGTGGGCAGTATCGAGCGGAGACAGCTCGTCTCGCTGGAGGTTCTCGATCAGCGCGAGCGTGAGCAGCGCGCGATCATCCGCCTCCTTGACCACGGCGGGGATCCGGGTCCAGCCGAGTTGCTGGGCCGCTCGCCAGCGGCGCTCTCCGGCGATGAGCTCATACCGGTCATCCCCGGTCGATCGCACCACCACCGGCTGGAGCAACCCCGAGCTCGCCATCGAATCGGCCAGCTCCTTGAGCTGGGCCGGATCCAGCTCGCGGCGGGGCTGGTAGCGGTTCGGAGCGATGGCAGCGACCGGCAGCTCCCGGATGCCGCCCGGCGCGACGTCGTCGCGGGTTAGGGGACCGAGCAGCGCTTCCAGTCCCCTGCCCAGGCGCCTCGTTTCGGTCACGAGCCGTTCTCCTTTCCTCCGCTCAGCGCGGAATCAGAGTCGAGGACGCCAGTCTCAACCGGCCGGCCCGGCGGCTCCGGCGGACCCGGCTCGCCCACTTCGACGCGCCGGAGGAGTTCCTGCGCGACCGCGAGGTAGCCTCGGGCCCCGGCCGATTGGACATCGTACAGAAGGATCGGCTTGCCGAAGCTCGGCGCTTCGGCGAGCCGGACGTTACGAGGGATCACGGTGCGGAACATCTTGGGGCCGAAGTACTCCTTGGCGTCCTTCGCGACCTGGCGACAGAGATTGAGCCGCGCGTCGTACATCGTCAGCAAGACGCCGTCGATCGCGAGAGGCGGGTTGAAGTTCTGTTGCACGAGGCGAATCGTGTTGAGGAGCTGCGAGATTCCCTCGAGCGCGTAGTACTCGCACTGAATTGGAATGATCACGCCGTCCGCCGCAGTCAGCACGTTGAGGGTGAGCAGGCCGAGCGATGGCGGGCAGTCGATGATCACATAGTCGAAATCGGAGAGCAGCGGACCCAATACGTCTCGCAGTCGGGATTCCCGGCCCACCACATCCACCAGCTCGAGCTCCGCCCCCACCAGGTCCTGCGTCGCGGGAAGCACCGAGAGAAACGGCAGCTCGCTGTCGCGCCGCACCGCTCCGTCGGAAGGCTGGCGGTCAACCATGAGCTCGTAAAGAGAGGGGGTCGCCTGGTCGCGGAGGATGCCGACGCCGCTGGTGGCATTGCTCTGCGGATCGGCATCGACGAGCAGGGTCCTCCGCTCGGCGGTAGCAAGGGAGGCGGCAAGGTTGACCGCGGTGGTGGTCTTGCCGACTCCGCCCTTCTGGTTGGCGATCGCGATCGTCCGCGCCATTTGAGACGATTTAACTATTTGTATTACAATGACTTATGATCTGAAAGTGCGATTTGAGCGAATTCGGCACTAAAGTTAGAATATAACGAAAAAGTCCCGTCCAACAATGACTTCACCGATTCGGTGTGCTGGGTTTGGCCCGCTTGTGTTTCACGTGAAACCAGCCGGTCCTTGCGCTAGGAAGCGCCGACTTTCCGCCCGTGACGCATCACTTCCACGACCAGATTCTGGAGATCGCTTGGACTTACCCCGGGAATCCGGCCGGCTTCGCCCAGGCTTCGGGGCCGCCGCCTGGCGAGCTTCTCCCGCGCCTCGGAGGAGAGACTATTAGCGTTCGGATAGTCAAGATCCTCGGGGATCTCGAATGATTCGAGCTTCCCCAATCTTGCCGCCGCATCGCGTTCTCGGGCCAGATACCCGCGATACCTGAGCTCGATCGCAGCCCAGTCGCTATCTCGAGCTTCATGCTCCAGGCCAGAAGCTTCGAGTAGCGCTCTCAGTCGGACGTTGGGTCGAGTGGCCAAGTCGGCGATCCTGGTTGGAAACTCAATGGCTCCTTGCCCAGCCCCGGCGAGTATCGGGTTCGCCTGGT
Organism: Gemmatimonadales bacterium; assembly: GCA_052389555.1. Taxonomy (GTDB): domain Bacteria; phylum Gemmatimonadota; class Gemmatimonadetes; order Gemmatimonadales; family GWC2-71-9; genus JABFSM01. The sequence goes on from JBQTHV010000044.1 coordinate 10,642, forward strand.
CGGGTAAGATCGGAGTGGCCTGGGCAAGATCCAGGACCTGATCTTCGCGGGTGAGGCGTTCTGCTGCCCCCCTTTGCTCTCCCTCGCTCAAGAGACCCAAACGCTCGGCAACCGGGAACAACCTGCGGAGCGCATTGTCCTGGCGGAGCAGCAAGCGGAACTCCGCTCGCGAAGTGAACAACCGATATGGCTCATCAACGCCCCGCGTGACCAGGTCGTCTACCAGCACCCCGATGAATGCTTCGTCTCGCCCAAGCTGAACGGATTCGCGATCGAGGGCCAAGGCCGCCGCGTTGAGCCCCGCGACCACGCCTTGCCCCGCAGCTTCCTCGTACCCAGTCGTCCCGTTGACCTGGCCTGCGAAGAAAAGCCCCTCCACCCCTCGAACCGCCAGCGTGCGCTCGAGCTGGGTCGGCGGGAAGTAGTCGTACTCGATCGCATAACCCGGTCGCGTCATCTCGACCTGCTCAAGCCCTGGAACCGTGCGGAGATACGCGAGTTGTACGGCCGGAGGAAGCGAGGTCGAGAGGCCGTTGACGTACATCTCTGTCGTATCGAGTCCCTCCGGCTCCAGAAATACCTGATGCCGGGCAGCGTGCGGGAAGCGAACGATCTTGTCCTCGATGGAGGGACAGTACCGTGGGCCTCGCCCGCTGATGGCGCCCCCGTACATGGCGGACTCGCCCAGATGGGCAGTCACGATCTCTCGGAGCCGTTCCGTCGTGTGAGTCAGATAACACGGGAGCTGACGGGGGTGTTGATTCTCCTCGTAGAACGAGAACCAGTAGGCACCGCCTTCTCCTTCCTGCCGCTCGAGCTTGACGAAATCAACGCTGCGGCCATCGATCCTGGGAGGCGTACCAGTCTTGAAGCGTTCGATCGTAATCCCAAGGGCAGCAATGGCTTGGGAGATTTCAAGTGATGGGGCCTCTCCGGCTCGACCGGCCGGAATACTGATGCTGGTCCCGAGCTTGATCTCTCCCCTGATGAACGTGCCCGCGGTCAGAACTACGGCCCGGCCGGCGTACCGGCGCCCATCGCTCGTCTCAACTCCCACGATTCGCGTCCCCTGAAGGAGGAAGCGCGAAACCGTCCCCTGCGCGAATCGGAGCGAGGGAAACCGCTCGAGCTGGGATCGAACGGCGCGCCGATATAGCCCGCGGTCGCACTGCGCGCGAGGAGACCAGACCGCGGGCCCTTTCGAGCGGTTGAGCATCCGGAACTGAATCCGCGCGAGATCGGTGGCGCGTCCCATGATCCCGCCCAGCGCGTCGACTTCGCGCACCACGGTGCCCTTGGCAATCCCGCCGATGGCCGGATTGCAGGACATCTGGCCGATGGTCTCGAGGTTCTGGGTGAGCAGCAGCGTATGCGCTCCCATCCGCGCAGCCATGGCGCACGCCTCTGCGCCGGCGTGGCCACCGCCGATGACGATGACGTCGAAATCGTGCATGAAAGGGAAGGTAACTGGCTGGAGGCTATTGGCTATTGATGGCTAGTGGCTATTGGCTATTGGCTATTGGTTGTTCATCGAGGAGCAGGCCTCGACTACCCAGGCCCCGGCCCTCATCGGAGCGTCCAATAGCCAATAGCCAATAGCCACTAGCTCCTAGAACTGATACCCGCCGGCCAGGTACAACCGACTCGCCTCCCCGCGCGCGAACGTCACCGTCACCACGGCGCGCCGCTCGACGAATCCGACCCACAGTCCTCCGCCCCCCGCGGTGTGCCAGGAGCCGGCCGGCTGGTCTTCCAGCCTAACCCGCCCGATGTCACCCAGCGCGTAGAGGCCCCATTCTCCCGGCACGACCAGCTTGAACCAGCCGAAGTTGGTCCGCAGCTCGGCGCTCCCATAAAGCGCCTCGTCACCCTGGAACCGGCGGCTGCTGAAGCCTCGGAGGGTGCTCGGGCCGCCCATCACGGCCGCTTCGCCGAGCGCGGGCGCCTCGAAGAACGGCAGATTGCCTAACCCGCGAGCGATGCCACCCCGGACCGCCAGCACCGGCGTGCCGGGGAGCGCGCGGGTGCCGAGGTATCCACTCACCACGCCATGCACCGTACCGAACGCGGCGGTGACATCGGCGACCGCCGGGAAGAACCCGCCCTCGATGTGGGCCCGCGCGCCCAGCACCGGGTAGAACTCGTGGTCGCGGCCATCCAGATCGAGCCCGGCCACCAGGCCGATCTCGGTGAAGTTCCCGAACCCGTAGGGCTGCTCCGCCCCGGCCAGGGACGGCCGGTCGGTATCGGATGACCTAACCCGCAACGTTCCTCCCACCGACGCCTCGATCCGGCGGTCCGCCCCGAACACCAGCCTCGGCTCGATCCGGTAGCTCTCCTGGCGCAGGGTGTAGAACTCAGTCGGCTCGGTCCGCGGCGTCGCGTTGCCGATCCCGAAAAAATGGATCGCATCGCCCGGCAAGGCCTCGGCGCCGACCTGGAGCGCCAGGCCCGGCCGGGCAAACCGGAAGTCGCCCAGGAAATCGGCGTTCAGTGCGCTGGTGCCGAAGGAGTAGCCCGCCCGCAGGCTGATCCGGTACGCATAAGGCACCCGCTCGAACCCATAGGCCGTCAGGACCGGCCCGCCGCCCAGGATCAGGCCCATGCCGGTGCGGTGGGAGATCCATGGCGCCAGCCCGATCGAGCGGCCCCAGTCGCGAAAGATCTCTTCCGAGTCGAAGGTCTTGGCCGGCAGATGGCGGGAGCTGTCCTGGACGATCCTAACCCGGATAGGACTCTCGCCGCGGGTGCCCTCGATTCGATCGTCTCCCTGGAGCAGGTACACCCGGACTTCGTGCGTCTCGCCCGGATGGAATTCGCGCTCCCAGCGATTCGCAGTACCGCCGCGCTCGAGCCTAACCCGCAACCGGCCGAAATCCCCCGATTCGAGCCGCACCCGATCGGTGCTGTCGGTCCCCCAGACCTCGACCACCCCGGCGAGTTTGTGATACCAGGCCTCCGCAACGATGGGTAGCCGGTCTCGCCGCTCCCGCAGCGTGTTCGCCAGCCACGTCACCCCCGCCGAGTCCATCCCGCGGGGGAGTGCCGCGACCGCCTTGGCGATCGCGCGGTCATCGAGCCGCACGACCAGCTGTTTCACGACCGAGTCCCACGCCGCCCGATCCAGGCTCGCCAGCAGCCGCCGGTCCAACGCCACCGGCATGAGGAGGAGCCCGCTCCATCCGGTGAAGCGGCCGTCGAGCTTCTGGAACTTGGGTTGGGCGCGGCGCAGCATTGACCACGCCAGGCCATCGAGCCGGTTGAAGGCCCAGTCGCGATCGCTGGGGATCGGCACCCAGCGATGGACGCCGCGCTCGTCGAACCTGGCCCAGGTCCACTGGCCCCCGTAGCGGTCCCAGTCGCCGACCAGGAGATCTACCAGACGCGCCGCGAGAAACCCCGCGGCATCGACCCGACTCAGCGGGTCGGTCCGGAGCCGCACGAATAGCGAGTCGCTGCTCACCAGCTCGCGCGCGCCGGGAAAGAGCGCCAGCCACTTTTCGGAATCGCGAAGCCGAGGCTCGAGGACGCCGATTCGATTGGCGAACTCCGCCCGAAACTCGTTGAGCCGCGGGTCATCGGGCAGCACCACCAACTCGCCGCCAGGGTCCAGCACTCCCGCCGCGCGATTGAGCCGAGCCACGACAAGCGATCCGGCCGGGATGGTACCGCTGATCTGCTCGCGAGCAAGCCACCGGAGCTCCGGGGTGCGAAGGTGTTCCACCCAGTCCAGCGTGGCATCCTTGACCAGCGCGCGAAACCCGAAGCTCCGGCCATCCGCCGCCTTGAGCAGAAACGGACGACTCGGATTATCGCGTGCTACTGCCTCAACTCCTCCGGCGAGTCGCCCGAGATCGGCGCGGGCAACCACCACCAGAGCGGTCCAAAGATTCCGATAGGTCTCACCGAACAAGGATCGGCGGAATCCTCCGGCTTCGAATCCCACAAACGGAACGATGGAGGTGCTATCACGTCTTGACTTTTGAGCGGCGAGGCCATGACCGAAGGCGATCGCCATTATGCCGAGCCATACCGATGTCCGCAGGATCATGTGCGCCGCCAAAGCCCCCCGTCTTTCCCTAAGACGCACGAGGCGACTTGATTCAACTCATCATGTCCGGTTTTCCGGCTACCCCTGTCTCAAATCCAGTGCTCCGGGCACCTCAGGTCGGCGTCCTAACGGGCAGGAGATGTCGGACCATGATCAACGCGATTGTCCTCTGCCTCTGCCAGACCGTTGCGCCGGCCACGGCTCAGCTTTCCGCGAAACCCGGGAGCGTCGTCGAGGCGGTTCCGGATCCCGATCTCCACGGCAGCTGGTTGTCGAGGTTCTTGTGGGGCGACAACTGGCGGGATCTGTGGACCACCCCGATCCGGGCCCGGGTGGCCAACCTCGAGAAGGACCGAGGCGGTCTTACCGCGTACGAGCGTCCCTCCACGTCGCAATCATTGTCGCTTCGCTTCAGGGACCCCGAGGGCCGCCACTTCCAGTTCCGTTCCGTCCCCAAGGTCCCCGGCCAGCAGGCCCATTTCCTGGTTCGGGGAGGACCGGGTGCCTGGGTACTCCGGCACCGGGTGAGCGGGATCTTTCCGGGCGCCGCCCTGTACGTCGGAGAGCTGGAAAAGAAGGCCGGCCTGGTTCCCACCGAGCGCTGGCTGGCGGTGCTGCCGGAGTCGCCCCGGCTGGGCGAGTGGAACGAGGATTTCGCGGGCGTGTTAGGCATATTCGAGCGCCGCTACGACCCCGACGAGACCCGTTTCCCGGAGCTCCCGGGCGCGATCGAGGTTATCTCGACTCGAGACCTCTTCGAGCGACTCGAAGGAGACTCCGTCACCCGGGTCGATCAGGATCGCTTTCTTTCCGCGAGGCTGTTCGACATGCTGGTCGGTGACTTCGACCGGTTGAGCCAGCAGTGGGGCTGGGTCGGGTATGATCGGGAAGGGTTCCGCTGGTGGGTCGCCCTTCCACGCGACCGCGACTGGGCACTGGCGCACCTGGGAGGCGTGGGCAACTGGTTCGCGGGGTTCTTCCGCCCTTCTCGGGCGTTCAAGGCCCGATATGGGAACATCAGCGGCCTGGTCATCCGCTCCAAGCCGCTGGATCGCCGCCTGCTCACGGGACTCGATCGCGAGGACTTCAGGCAAGCCGCAATCGCCCTCCAGCGGCGGCTCGACCACACCGCGATCGAAGCCGCGGCCCGTGCGCTGCCGGCCGAATTCAGCCGGACCCGGATTGCGGGAGTCGTCCATATCCTGAAGCAGCGCCGCGATTCGCTGACGGCCGCAGCCGACCAGTTCTACGAGCGGCTGGTGCGGATCGTCGACGTGCGTGGCACGGCCGGGTCGGAGCGGGTTAGGATTGCCCGGAGTGAGGACGGTCACGTCACCATCGAGATGGCGACACCGAGCCGGCGCAGCCAGCCGTGGTTCTCGCGGCGCTTCTTGCCGGGGGAGACCACCGAAGTGCGCCTGTATCTGCTCGGCGGAGCCGACACCGTTCGCATCGAAGGCCAGCCCGGTGCGAAGCCGATCACGTTACGCCTCGTTACCGGAGGCCCGGATGACGTCGTGCGGGATGCGACCGGGGGAGCGGGGATTCACCAGTATGCCGAATCGACGTTTACTCCGCCCGTGGAGCCGAAGGATCCCACTCAGATCTATCGAGACTTCGGAAGCTCCTGGGGCCTTTCCGGCTCACTCAATGCGCGGGCCGAGCTGGGCGTCATGCTCGGGGCAGGCCCGATATATACGAAATACCGGTTCCGCCGAGTCCCCTACGAGTACCGCCTCGGGTTCCGCCTTGGTACCACGACCGGTGAAGGGGGCGTCAACATCGACCTCCGGGGCGACTATCGCTTCATGCGGCCCCACAGCGGAGTCGTGTTTCGCGGCACGCTCTACAACCGCGACATGATGCACTACTGGGGTCTTGGCAACGAGACGGTCGCATTCGAGGACCGGTCGTTCCACTACGTGGTCCAGCGCGAGTATACGTTGGAACCGGTCCTCGAGGTCGGATTGAACCGGTCGGGAACGGCTCGGATGCAGGTGGGAGGGGTGGTGCAGTGGACCGAGCCGCTCTCCGGCCGCCCCACCCTGCTCGCCGCCGAGCTTCCCTATGGAAGCGGTTCGTTCACCGAGGCGGGGGCAACCGCAGGGTTCCTCTATGATACCCGAGACGATCCGAGGTTTCCCACTAAAGGCCTAGTCCTCTCACTGACTGGTCGTGGGTTCCCCGCGATCTTCGATGTCGGGAGCGCGTTCGGGTCGGTTGCCGTCGAGGGCAAGACGTTTCTCACGCCGCGCGGCCTCCCGACCACCCTGGCCCTCCGCCTGGGCGCCATGCAGACCGCCGGCACCTGGCCTTACTTCGAAGGGGCGACGCTGGGAGGCCGGCAGTCGTTCCGCGGGGTCTCCCGCCGCCGCTTCGTGGGTGACGCTGCTGCCTACGGCAACGCCGAGCTCCGGCTCAACCTGGGTGAGCTCGGCGGGTTCGGAGGGGACTGGGGGGTCTACGGGCTGGCCGACGTCGGCCGAGTCTGGCTCGACCAGGAGGACTCGGACCGCTGGCACTCCGCCCTGGGCGGCGGGTTATGGATTTCAGCCCTGCACCGCCAGCACGTGCTCACCGCGACGGTCGCGAAGAGCGGGGACGACAAGCTCAGGTTCATACTGTATACGAGGTTCCATTACTAACAGGAGGTAGTAAGTAG